>CAZIDL010000014.1:0-46967 GCA_964537825.1 uncultured Weeksellaceae bacterium | reverse complement strand
TCATCGCTGTACTTGATCTTGATCGAATCCGGCGTTTCCGGCATCAAAGCATCCATCGTGTAAAGCAACTTTCCATTGAACACCATATGGTCGAGCAAGGTCTCCAATTTGCGGGCCCTCGCTCTCCGTTTGAACTTCACCCATCCCTTGAGCACTTCGCTCACCAGGTATTTAGGCTTCATCTTCGCCTTCTTGTATTCAGGGAACTGTTGCCTTGGAAGGCGCTGGATAATGGGATGGTCTGCTCCGAGGAACCACTCGAGCCCAAATGCGATCATGCTGTCCGTGGGATAGACCGCATAGCTGAACCCCCCGTTATAAGCGATGAGCTCACGGGGAAGCGTACTGTCCGGGAAATGGTACTTGTAGTGCCGAAAGGCTTTTTCGAAACGCCGCTCCTCTTCTTTCAGATCGGGATAGACCTTCTGGATCCCTTCGTTGATCTCCTGCATGTTGATGTCTTCGATGAAGCCTTTGAGCCGATGGTGAGCCATCGGTCCACTCGGAGAGCCCTCTCCGAGCATCTTTCGGAAATAAAGCCGATAGCTATCACCGTAGCTATCCAAGAGCTGCAAATGATGATCAGCGATGTCCCCGGTATCCGCATCGAATCCGAAAACATCCTGATCCAGCCTTCGTAACTCAAGGTCCACTTGCTCCACTTCTGAAAGGTCCGTATCATCGAAGCGATCCCCCGTATCGCAAGAAACACAGATGAAGAACACCAGTAAAAAGGAGCGGTAGCGGGTCATTAAAAATTTCCTATACTTGTGAAGCTCCGACCCTAAGAAGCGACAAAGTTATGAAAAAGGCATTCCTCTCCATTCTCACCGTGCTCCTTTTCACGAGCCTTCTTACGGCTCAAGGCGATCGTGGAACGAAGTTCGGTTTCCGGGTATCACCTGGAGTGAGCTGGTTCAATCCTGATATGTCCGATGTGAGCGGTTCACCGAGATTGAGCTTTGGATTCGGGGCTATGGCGGACATTCCTCTGATGAGCAACATTGCGCTTTCCACTGGTTTGGGGGGCAATTTCGTCGGGGGTACTATGAAATTCCCCAAACACGCTATTCCGGTTGCTGATCCAAAGGCCGTGGACGGTAACTATTACCTTAACAAAGGAACGTATAAGCTCCGTTACGTGAAAGTCCCCCTCACCTTTAAAGGCATGACCAACAAGATCGGCCATTTGCGCTATTTCCTCGAATTCGGCGGAAGCATGGCTTTCAATTACTATGCGCGCATGGATTATAACGGGACGCCGGTCAACGAGCCCGACTTCGAGACAGAAGATTACCCGATCAAACGCATGGTGCGAGCGTTCCGTGCCACGATGCTTATCCGGGCAGGAGCCGAGTACAACATGACCGGTTCCACCAACCTCGTCTTAAGCCTCACCTTCGACAATGGATTGACGAACACCTTTAATCCGGATAAAACCCCAACCTACGTTGCGGATTCTGATAATCGTCCCTTGGACGATAACCAAGATGGAAAGCCGGACCCGAGCGATGATATGTCGGCCATCGTCAACGACATCAAGATCAACGTAGGGGTGCTCTTCTGAGGGGAAAATCCTTTAAAAGGCTTGGGAACAAAGGGCTAGGAATCGGATAATGCGGATCGCCCTTGCTCAATACGATCCCGTGATCGGGGATGTCGAAGGGAATGCCGTAAAGGTCCGGCAGGGGATCCAAGAGGCACGTAAGAAGAACGCTGAGCTCGTCGTTTTCCCCGAACTTTTCCTTTCAGGATACCCGCCGCAAGATCTTCTCGACTTCGATCCTTTTATTCAACGCTGTCTGGATGCAGTGGACGAGCTTTCCAGAAGCTGCACCGATATCGCTGCCATCGTTGGCGCCCCGTCCTTCGCGGGGGAAAATTCCTGGAGAGACCGTTACAATTCGGCTTTTTTCCTAGCAGAAGGGGCGATCCGCTCCGTCCAGCACAAGACCCTTCTTCCTACTTATGACGTTTTCGATGAGGATCGCTATTTCAAGGGCTCTGAACAGCGGGAACTCATCGACTTTGGAGGGGAGCGGATCGCTCTGACCATCTGCGAAGATCTCTGGGACCTTCATGAAGAGTTGGACTATTCCCGGCACCCGATGGAACGGCTTGCAGAGCAAGGGGCGACCCTGATGATCAACATAGCCGCCTCTCCCTACGATCACGAGCGACCAGACCTCCGAAGGAAGCTCATGGGGAAGAACGCTGAAAAGTACGGCCTACCCCTCTTCTATACGGCCACCGTCGGCGCTCAGACCGATCTCATCTTCGACGGGGGTTCGATGGTATTCGATGGTAGAGGGAACATAAGAGCAGAATTGCCCTACTTCGAGCCTTGTCTTGAATGCTTTGATGCCCGGGAAGCATCAGTTGAAAGACCATCTCCCCTCCCCAGTAAGGAAGAACGGATGCGAAAAGCACTCCTCCTTGGGCTTCGGGACTTCTTCGAAAAGCTTGGAATGAAAAAGGCGATCATAGGCCTTTCTGGCGGCATCGATTCGGCCCTTACCTGTGCCATTACAACCGAAGCGCTCGGAGCGGAGAACGTCTATGCGGTCATGATGCCCTCGGAGTTCTCTTCAGAGCATTCGATAGCAGATTCCAAAGAACTGATCGAAAGGCTGGGGTGCCGTTCGGACGTCTTTCCAATCCGTGACCTCTACGATCAGTACAACGCGACGTTGGCCCCCCGCTTCGAGGGGACCGCGTTCGGGCTTGCCGAGGAGAACCTCCAGGCCCGAAGCCGGGCTGTCCTTCTCATGGCCCTTTCCAATAAGTTCGGCCACCTGCTCTTGAACACGACGAACAAGAGCGAACTGGCCGTTGGCTATGGGACGCTCTACGGGGACCTCTGCGGTGCACTGTCCGTTATCGGGGACCTATACAAGATGGAAGCCTATGCCCTGGCTGAGCATCTGAACGCAAAAGAGGACCGTATCCCCCGTTCCATCATCGAGAAAGCCCCCTCAGCCGAACTCAAACCCGAGCAGAAGGATACGGACACCCTTCCTCCCTATGAAGAGCTGGACGGAATCCTCTATCGCTACATCGAGGGTCGGGAAAGCTCGAGCAGGATCGTGAAGGCAGGTTACGATGAAAAGACCGTCGAACGGGTACTGAAGGCAGTCGACACGAGTGAGTTCAAGCGCTACCAGTCACCTCCGGTGCTGCGCGTGTCGAAAAAGGCCTTCGGGATCGGGCGGCGGATGCCTTTGGTGAGATCTTTTACGGAGCCAGGAGGTAAAAATGCTCTGTGACCTCCGTGCCTTCTCTGTGCTCTCTGTGGTCTCAAAGAAAAACGGATGGACCAGCTGCTTCTGACCACAAAGGACAAGGAGGAACAGAGAACACGGAGAGATCGGATCAGACATCCCAGGTATGATCCCCCTCGAGGATCGCGTCCAGATCGCCTTCGCCTTTCTCTTCGATGGCGTTCTTTTTCTGAGCTTCGAGAAGTTCCTCGTAAGTCTCCCGCTCCTCCGCATAGATCACTCCGAAGGGGCGAGGTAAGGCTTCTTCTTCGCGGGGATCCTCGAAGAAACGCGTAAGCATTCCGGCCTTCACAGCATCTTTTTCGTCGTGGATCCAGACATCATCCTCCGACCACTTGCTGTTCTCCAGGTCCACCACGCGAGGCCGATATCCATCCAGCACGACGCCTTTTTTCGTCTCCTTGCCATAGATCAAAGGCTCCCCTTGCTCCAGGAAGACCGTATGCTCATCCCGTACCTTCTTATCGGTGAAGTCGAAGAAAGCACCGTCATTGAAAACGTTGCAGTTCTGGTAGATCTCGATCATCGAGGTTCCCTTGAAATCGTCCGCCCTCTGGAGAATATCACGCATGTGCCGGGGCTCCCGATCGATCGTACGTGCGATGAAGCTTCCATCAGCGCCGGAGAAAAGGGCCACCGGATTGAATGGATGATCGACGGACCCAACAGGCGTGGAAACGGTCTTCTTACCCTTTGGTGAAGTGGGGGAATACTGCCCTTTCGTGAGGCCGTAGATCTCGTTGTTGAAGAGGAGCACGTTGATGTCCAGGTTCCGGCGTAGCAAGTGGATCAGATGGTTCCCCCCGATCGAAAGGCCATCCCCATCCCCTGTGATCAACCAAACGCTCAGATCCGGACGCGTACTCTTCAAACCGCTACAAATGGCAGGCGCCCGACCGTGTATCCCGTGGAGTCCGTAGGTATCCATGTAATAAGGAAAACGGGAAGAGCAACCGATCCCGGAAACGAAGACCGTATCCTCCTTCGACTTGCCCATTTCGGCCAAGACCTTCTGGGTTTGAGCCAGGATGGCATAATCCCCACAGCCGGGGCACCATCGCACATCCTGATCCGTTTCGAAGTCTTTTGCCCGGAATGTTTCTTTCGTCGTTTCTTCGCTCATGATATCACCTTTTCTTCTTGGATGAGTTCGATGGCCTTATCCTTCAGTTCGTTCACCGTGATCGGGATCCCTTGGACTTTATGGAGGCCTTTTGCGTCCACAAGGAATTCGTGACGGATCACTTTCTGGAGCTGTCCGGTGTTCATCTCGGGTATGAGCACCTGCTCATAACGGTCGAGCAACTCCTTTAGACCGGACGGCAAAGGATTGAGATGGCGCAAGTGGGCATGGGCGACCTCGTACCCCTCATCGGTCAGATCCCTGACCACCGTCTTGATCACACCATAGGTGGAACCCCATCCGAGGATCAAAAGCTCACCCTTTTCTGAACCGCTATCGATGCTCATTTCAGGGATGTTCTTGCCCACAGCTTCCACCTTCTTCCTTCGGTTGTCCACCATCTTCTGATGGTTCTCCGGATCATAGGAGACATTGCCCGTCAGATCCTCCTTCTCGAGGCCACCGATCCGATGCTGAAGGCCTTTCATCCCGGGAAGGGCCCACTTGCGAACATAGTTCTCATTACGCTCATAGGGCATGAAAGCCCCGCCGTTCTCGTCCCCCTCCTTCGACTTGGCCCACGGAGGACGGATCGGTCCCAGGTCCTCCGAGGATGGGAAGCGCCAAGGTTCCGCCCCGTTAGCGATGTAGCCGTCACTAAGCAGGATCACAGGGGTCATGTGTTCGAGGGCTATGCGTGCGGCCTCGAAGGTCGCTGCAAAGCAATCGGAGGGGGTGGAGGCGGCCACGACCGGCACGGGTGCTTCTCCGTTCCTTCCATAGAGGGCTTGCAGAAGGTCGGCCTGTTCGGTCTTGGTCGGAAGACCGGTCGAAGGTCCTCCCCGCTGTACGTTGATCACGAGGAGGGGGAGCTCCAGCATGATCGCCAGCCCCATCGATTCCGTCTTCAAAGCGATCCCGGGGCCTGCGGAGGCCGTGACGGCCAGGCTTCCTCCGAAGGAAGCGCCTATACCGGAACAGATCGCTCCGATCTCGTCCTCGGCCTGAAAGGTCTTCACCCCGAAGTTCTTGTGCTTGGAGAGTTCGTGCAGGATCGTGGATGCCGGCGTGATCGGGTAACTCCCGTAGAAAAGGGGGAGGCCCGCCTTTTTGGAAGCCGCGATCAGAGCTATAGCTGTGGCTTGATTCCCCACGATGTTACGGTAAGTGCCTTTGGGGAGGGGGGCCGGCTCCACTTCGTAACGGGTGCTGAAGATCTCGGTGGTATCTCCAAGGTTGTAGCCTGCTTTGAGGGCCTTGATGTTAGCATCCCGTATATCCGGCTTCCTGGCGAACTTCCGTTCGAGGAACTCGATCGTCCGCTCAAGTTCGCGGCTGTACATGTAATAGATGAAGCCAAGAACGAACATGTTCTTGCAACGGTCTTTTTCGGGCCGCTTCAGACCGAATTCTTCGAGAGCTTCCCGGGTCAGCTTCGTGACATCGATATCGATCACGGAAAAATCGGAAAGTTTCGGATCCTCGAGCGGGTTTTCGTCCTCCTCGTACTTGGCGAGTTTGAGGTTCTTCTTATCGAAGCCGGCGGTATTGGCGATGATAATGCCCCCTTTCCGGAGCATATCGATGTTCACCTTAAGAGCGGCGGCGTTCATGGCCACGAGAACATCGCAGTGATCTCCCGGTGTGAAGACCTGAATGCTACCGAACTTCAACTGAAACCCCGAGACACCGGCCAAAGTTCCCTGGGGTGCCCGTATCTCAGCCGGATAGTTCGGGAAGGTCGCGATATCGTTCCCCTGAAGGGCACTCGTATTGGAGAACTGGTCGCCGGTCAACTGCATCCCATCGCCGGAATCACCGGCAAAAAGGACGGTAACTTCTTTTTGCTGTTCGAGGTTCTTTTTCTTGGCTTGACTCAATTTCTTCGCACTTTCAATATTTGAAACAGATCGAGGGAGCCTAGGTTCACTGGAAAGTTCAGGGTTTTAAGAACTCCTAGGGATCCTCTTCGCACCCAAAGGCAAAGTTCTTTCTGAACATCCCGTTCACCCACGCATGCTCTTAAAAGGTCAGAAGCACGGGAAGAGGAAGGAGCTCACCTTCCGTAGGGGGTCGCTTCCGCAGGATCGGGCATGTTAACAGCCTCGACTTCCTGAACGTGCGGAGCGGCCTTTTTAATGGCCTCTTCGACACCCGTCTTCATGGTCATGGGACTCATGCTACAAGAGCTGCAGGCACCGTGAAGCCGCACACGAACGATCATCTCGTCGGTGAGGGCCTCGAACGTGATATCGCCGCCATCCTTTTCGAGAAAAGGGCGGATATCAGCCAGTGCCTGCTCGATCCTTTCTATGGTCTCGGCCTTCGTCATGAGCTTTTATCCCTGGTCGCTAGGGTATTCTTGCTTAACCTCGACCTTTTGGGTAGGAGCTTGCTCCTTGTTCCGCTCCTCAAGTCCACGAAGATAAGCATCAGCGAGCGAATCGAACGCTTTAGCTGTAGGCGTGTTCTCCTGAAGGGCAGCGGGGCGCCCGACATCACCGGCCTCCCTGATGCTTTGAACGAGGGGGATCTCCCCTAGAAAGGGGACGTTCATTTGTTCGCTCAAGCGTTTCGCCCCTTCCTTTCCGAAGATGTAATACTTGTTCTCAGGAAGCTCTTCAGGTGTAAAATAGGCCATGTTCTCTACCAATCCGAGCACAGGGACAGCAACGGAATCCAACCGGAACATGTTCACCCCCTTCTTAGCGTCTGAAAGGGCCACTTCCTGTGGTGTGCTAGTGATCACTGCTCCGGTAAGGGGGGCGGTCTGGACCAGGGTGAGGTGGATATCCCCAGTACCGGGAGGAACATCGATCAAGAGATGATCGAGCTCGCCCCAATCCACATCCTTGAACAGCTGATCCACTGCTTTGGTGGCCATGGGGCCCCGCCAGACGATCGCCTGGTCGGCATCGGCAAAGAAGCCGATCGAAAGGAGTTTGACCCCGTACTGCTCGAGCGGCTCGATCAATTGCTTGCCATCGACGTCCTTAGCGGAGGGTTTGGCATCCTGAAGGTCGAACATGGTCGGAATGGATGGGCCGTAGATATCGGCGTCGATAAGACCGACCTTGTATCCTTTTTGAGCAAGGGAAACAGCCAAATTAGCTGTAAGCGTCGATTTTCCGACACCTCCTTTGCCAGATGCCACAGCCACGATGTTCTTCACACCGGGAAGCACCTCTCGTTGTTCCTCACTACGCTCCTCCTGGGGAATGCCTTTTACCTTGATCTCGGTCTCGACCTCTTTCCCAAAAGCTCTTTCGATCGCGAAGTCACAAGCTTCCTCCATACGCTTCCGCGCATGCATAGCGGGGTTTTGCACCTTTACCTGAAAGCTGATCTTTCCAGTCCCGATCTCCAGGTCGGAGATGAGGTCGGCTGAAACGATGTCCTGTTTCAGATCCGGTTCATCGACCTTTTCGAGGGCCTTCAGTACATTCTCCTTGTTCAGTTCCATAAACGATCTTATAACTCCAATTCGCGGGACGGATCCCAGAATAGCTCATCAAAACGGAGCACCCGATCATCCACCACTTCCACTCCTTCCTGCTCGAGCAGTTCCTGCATTCGACCGGCGCGCCCGAAATGTTCCTTTCCGCTCAAGACCCCGTTCCGATTCACCACACGATGAGCCGGAAGATCGGGGCGCGCCTCGTGCGAATGGTTCATAGCCCATCCCACCGTCCGAGCTGCTGCCCCAGAGCTCAAATATCGGGCTATCGCCCCATAACTTGTAACCCTTCCGAAAGGGATCTGTTCGACCACATCGTAGACATCATCGAAATAAGAACGGTCCTTTTCCGCAGGCGTGGGAAGTTTCATTGCAATCGAAACCGGAGGTATTTGATCGCTGCTCCCTCTTCGAGGGCCATTTCTTCGTAAAAGGTACGGATCCTGAGCCATTCCTGTTCCTCTTCGGGAAGTTCCTCAAGGACGGGATAGAGGTCCGAAAGATCGCGCTCGATCACAGAAGTTCGTTCTTTCAGCACTTCACGGGTATGTTCGTAGAGGATGTCGTTATCGGTCTTGAGATGGAGTTTACTGCCTTTTTTCAGGAAGCGTTCGTAGCAGTTGAAGAAGCGATGTCCGGTAAGCCGTTTTTTGGCCCGTTTCTTTTTGGGCTGCGGATCGGGAAAGGTGAACCATATCCCGTCCACCTCTTCCTCTGCGAAAAAGGCGTGCACGAACTCCACACGGGTACGGAGAAAACGTACGTTATCGATCCCTTCGTCCAATGCCCTTTTGGCTCCGGTCCAGATCCGGTTCCCTTTGATATCGATCCCGAGAAAGTTAGCCTCCGGATAGCGACGAGCTAGCTCGACTGCATATTCCCCTTTTCCGCATGCTAATTCGAGAAAGAGGGGTCCATCGTTCAGGAAAGCTTCTTTCCGCCACTTTCCCTTCAGAGGGTGGCCTTTATGGAAGGCTTCCTCGAAGGAAGGTTCAAGGACATTCCCGAATCCTTTGATGTCTTCGAATTTGGCAAGCTTCCCTTTACCCACCGTTCCGGCATTGACCCATGCAAAATTAATTAACTTGCCGCCCTTCGCGCCCGGAATACGTGCCCATGTCCGATAGCAAGCGGATCCTGGTCGCCCCTCTCGATTGGGGCCTTGGACACGCAACACGTTGTATCCCAGTCATAAAGGAGCTACAGAGGCTCGGCGCAGAGGTCCTGATAGGCACGAGCGACAAAGCTCTGGCCCTTTTGCGCCAAGAGTTCCCAGAACTTCCGTACGTGGAGATGCCGAGCTACAAAGTGGACTACCCGAGGAACGGGAACATGACCTTCCACATGCTGCGCCTTGCTCCACGGATCCGGAACGCTATCAAAAAGGAGCACAAGGCTCTTGACCGTTACATCCGCGAATACGGTGTCCATGGTGTCATATCGGACAATCGCCTTGGGCTTTATAACAAAAAGATCCCCACGGTCCTGATCACCCATCAGCTCTACATCCGCACCCCCCGTTTCAGTCGAGCTGCTGACCGGATCAACCGCCATTACATCTCTCGCTTCGATCAATGCTGGGTCCCGGACGTCGCCGATGTCCACGAGAACCTCTCCGGTGCGCTTTCTCATGGAAAAGACCTCCCAAAAGGGCTTACCTTCATCGGCCCTCTGAGCCGTTTCTCCAAGGGAGCGGAAAACCCTACCGGCACGGAAGGAAAAAGCGGAAAAGATCGCACCAGGGTCCTGGGATTGATATCGGGCCCGGATCCTCAGCGGGGAATGTTAGCCGAGAGCCTGAACGAAGAGCTAAAAGACCTCGACCTGAACGCGACCATGGTGACGGGCATGCCCCAAAAAGGAGCTGGAAAGAAGGAATCTCCACGGATCCGGGAATTCCATCATCTATGCACCGAAGACCTCCAAAAAGAACTTGAAACAGCGGACCTGGTCATCAGCCGCTCCGGCTATTCCACCATCATGGACCTGGCCACGATGGGTAAGAAGGCCGTGCTCATCCCTACACCCGGGCAAACCGAACAGGAATATCTCGCCCTTTACCACGACAAGAAACGCCACTTCCTTTCCGTGCAACAGGACGCTTTCGATCTTCAAGAAGCTCTCGAGCAGACCCCCAATTACGAAGGGGTTCACCTTCCTCCACGACCCGAAGAACTCAGGGAACGTTTAAAGGAGCTCCTAGAGAACAGAGCCTGAGCCCCCCTGTCATTCATTACCGGACGAGCTTCGCGGACCTTCGTGGGTATGGGATCGCGGTGCTTGTTCATCCTGATCGCTCTTTCATCCTTCTTTCCTCTAAAGGGGAATCCCCAGGAAACCAGGGTGCTCTTCTACAACGTGGAGAACCTCTTCCACCCGTCCGACGACCCGAAGCGAACGAGCGACGACCCTTACACGCCCGACGGCGAGCACGAATGGAACCGTTATCGATACCAAAAGAAACTGAACGCCCTTTTCAAGACGATCGCAGCCATCGGGAAAGGTCGGACCCCTGCGATCATGGGTTTTGCAGAGCTCGAAGAAAGGCGAGTGCTCGAAGACCTGATCCGAAGGACCCCTTTGGATAACGAAACGCTTTGCATCCTCCAATATCCCTCTCCCGATCATCGTGGAATGGATGTGGGAATGATCTATAGCAGCAAGCGTTTCAAACCCCTTTACGTGGAACGCCTTCAGGTGAACCTTGAAAAAGAAGGAGCTTCCCCGACGCGCGAGATGCTCTATGTGAAAGGCAGATCCTTTCAGGATGAGCTCCTGCACCTTTTCGTCGCCCATTGGCCTTCTCGTTGGGGCGGCAGAGCCCGCAGCGAATGGAAAAGGATGGAGGCTGCGCGTCGCCTAAAGAAGGAACTGGATTCGATCGAAAAGCAGGATCCGAACGCGGCCATCCTTATCATGGGAGATTTGAACGACACGCCCAGGAACAGGAGCATCAGGAAGCTGCTGGAAGCTAAGGAGTGCAGAAATAAAGAAGAACACGGATGGTGCGACCTAATGGCCGGAAAGGAAAAGGGAAGCTACTTTCATAAGGGGAATTGGAGTTACCTCGACCATTTCATCGCTGCGGGGCGAATGTGCGACCCCAGAAAGGCAAGCCCTCTGGAGCTCAGCGAGGCCAAGGTCCACGATCTTTACTGGCTTACGAAAGAGCGCAGGGGTCAAGGGCAAGAAGAAGAAGTGCCCCATCGTACCTTTAGCGGCCCAGCTTACATCGGGGGGGTCAGCGATCACCTTCCTATTTCCGTTCGGATCAGACCTTCTCAAGAGTGAAGGAAAAGACCGTCCCTTCACCTTCCCTGCTCCTCACATCGATGCTCTGCTCATGCGCCTCCATGATATGTTTAGCGATGGAGAGTCCGAGCCCGGTCCCTCCATATTCCCGGGACCTCCCCTTATCCACCCGATAAAAACGCTCGAAGATCCTCGGAAGCTCTTTCTCAGGAATGCCCGTCCCGTCATCAGCCACTTCTACCAGAATGCGTTCTTCCATATCGAAAAAGGCCACCTCCACATAGCCTCCCTCTTTGCTATGATCGATCGCATTGCCGATAAGATTGGAGAGGACCTGCTCGATCCGCTGACGGTCCATAAAAGCTTGCGGCACTTTCCCTTTGGGGTCCCTGAAGCGCAGAACAACCCCCTTACGCTGAGCTTTCAATTCGAGGGTCTCCATAACGTCAGCGGCCACTTTCCGTGGATCGTGAGCTTCCATTTGTACTTCGAGGTGCCCTGACTCGAACTGTGTGATCGTATCGAGGTCCGCGATGATCCGCGTCATCCGATCGACGCTCTTCGAAGCCCGCTCGAGGAATTTTCGATTGATCTCCGGGTCCTCGAGCGCCCCTTCGAGAAGGGTGAGAATGTGGCCTTGTATGCTGAAGACCGGCGTCTTTAGTTCGTGCGCCACGTTCCCAACAAAACGCCGCCGAAATGCTTCCTGCTCCTTGAGGCGACGGATCTCCTCACTCTGTTCCTCCGCTTTCTCCGTAACCTGCTCGTAAGCATCGTTCAGAAGATCCTCATCCGGGTCGACACTTATCCCGCGATCCCCCTTCAATCTGAGACCGTGTACAGCCCGATGGATCAGCTTCAGCTTTTCTTGCAAAAAGCGCCTTACGAGGAAGAGGAAAAGGACATAAGCGCCAAGTCCAGTGATCGATGCGATCCCTATCCAGTAATAAAAGGGAAGCTGACCAACCCCGACCCCGTTCAGAGCGATCCCAGTGAGAAGGGTCAGGAGAAGAACCCCTCCTCCACCGATAAGGGCGATCGTTCGGGGAGTGATGCGCTTCATATCCGCGTCGAGCTGAAATAAAGGTATAAAGTAGCGGAAGGGCTAAAGCCAATGCGAGAAGAAAAGGGAAGGTCCTTGCTTCTATATCACCTATGGAGCTGGCTCGAACTTGTACCCGACCCCTTTTACCGTTTCGATGTACCCCTCTCCGATCTTTTCCCGAAGCTTCCGGACATGCACATCGATCGTACGGTCCCCAACGACCACATCATCACCCCAAACACCGCTCAGAATCTCTTCGCGGGTAAAGACCTTACCGGGTTTAGAGATCAGAAGGGCCAGGAGTTCGAACTCTTTTTTGGGAAGGCTCAACTCCTCTCCGTCCTTGAAAACGAGGAACCGCTCTTTGTCAACGCGAACCCCACCAGCCTCATCACTGCCTTCGGGACCCTTTTGGAATTGAGGCCTTCTTAATAGGGCTTTGACCCGACTGCTCAAGACCTTGGGCTTGATGGGCTTAGCGATGTAATCATCAGCCCCTGCCTCAAAACCGGCTATCTGCGAATAATCCTCACCTCTCGCGGTAAGGAAAGCGATGAGCATCTCCTTGAGCTCCTCATCCTTTCGCATTTCCGTACAGGTTTCCATACCGTCCATTTCAGGCATCATAACATCCAAAAGGACGAGGTCCGGCTGAAAACGCTTCGCCTTTTGCAAAGCTTCCCTCCCATCCTTAGCGGTCTCCACTTCATAGCCTTCTTCTTCCAGATTGAAACCGATCATATCGAGAATGTCCTCCTCATCGTCCACCAAAAGGATCTTGCTCTGCGTAGAGCGTTTCATAGACAGCCGATAGCTTGTGCGATTTTCTTCTGCAAAGGTAGCTCCCCTCCTTCTGGGGAAGATCAAGGGATCGTTAAGAAAGGAGAGCCTTTGAATTCCGCTCCATCCCTATAGGCTAAAAGCATAAATGACCCTGGAGCTTGGTCCCTTGGACTTGATGGAAGATACGGAATTGCCTTTGAGCTTTTAGGGTCCGGATCTCACATTCTTTTATCCTTCACTTCATACCGACTTAACAGGCGAAAAAGAGCTTTGCAAGCGAATCATTGGAAATAGAATCAAAACAAGCTCATGACACGCATTCAACTTCGATCAAAACTTCTTCTCTACGTCCTTATGGGGCTTTTCATAGGTGCCACGACGATCTCCTGCAGCAAGGAAAAAGGCTGCACTGATCCTTCGGCAACGAACTATGACCCGAATGCCGAAAAGGACGATGGTTCCTGCAAGTACAGCAATGAAGACAATAACGATAACAACAACAATTCAGGGGATAAGACCGTCGAGGTCAGCGATCATACAGGAACGACCACCTGGAGCAGTGATTCAACCTATATTCTCAAGGACATGGTCTTTGTGGAGCAAGGGGATGTGCTCACCATCGAAGCCGGCACGGTGATCAAAGGGGAATCAGGCCAAGGAACGGATGCCTCCGCCCTCATCGTTGCAAGAGGTGGAAAGATCATGGCAGAGGGAACGCCGACGAACCCCATCATCTTCACTTCTAAGAACGACCCGCTCGACGGGAGTTACCCGGTCGATGTTCGCGGCGAATGGGGAGGAGTTCTCATCCTCGGCTCTGCCAAGCTCAATTCAACCCCCCAAACGACCCAAGTGGAAGGCATACCGACATCTGAGCCCCGCGGTGAATACGGTGGGACCAATGATCAGCACGACGCAGGGGTCTTCAAATATGTCTCCATCCGTCATGGTGGTACGGACATCGGGGCCGGGAACGAGATCAACGGCTTAACCCTGGCCGGCGTTGGCAGTCAGACGGAAGTGCACCATGTGGAAGTGATCGCCAATAAAGATGACGGGGTCGAATGGTTCGGAGGAACCGCTAAGGTCAGCCATCTCGTAACCGCTTTCTGTGGAGATGATTCCTACGATTACGATGAAGGATGGCGCGGAAAAGGCCAGTTCTGGTTCACCATTCACGACCCGGCATCCGGAACAGGTGATCACGGTGGCGAACATGACGGAGGCACCAGTCCAGAGACCGGTCAACCTTATGCTACACCCACGATATACAACACCACTTACATCGGTAGTGGTGTGAACTCCAGCACCCGTACGCTTCTGTTGCGCGATAATGGTGGTGGTCATTACCATAACAGCGTTTTCGCCAATTTCAGCAAGGGGGTTCAAGTCGAGAACGATGCTTCAGCGAGCGAAACCTCCTTCGACCGCTTCAATGCAGGAGACCTCTCCTTTGAAGGGAACATCTTCTATGATGTGACCGCCTCAGGAACGAGTGCTAGTGGAGCTGACATCTTTGGTGTGAACGGTTCGAGCATGGACACCGATGGGAATAACACGAACGATGAGACCGACTTCGAGAACAGTTTCTCGGGCAACAACAATCAAGTGGCCGATCCGGGGATCAGTTACAACATTTCCGTAGGATCCCCTAGCGGTAGCCTGGACCCTGTGCCCTCCAACACAGGCGTTGTGACCGGAGCGAACGCCCCGAGCAGCACCTTCTTCCAGAGCGTGAGCTACCGAGGAGCTTTCGATCCGTCCGGTGGAAATTGGGCCAAGAGCTGGACCCTCATCGGCCAGCGGGGATATTTCAACTGATATAAGAGCGAGTTCTCCTCATGGAAAGGACCTTCCGAAGGCTATGCCCTTCGGAAGGTCCTTTTTTTATCCCCCGACTTAACATCAGATTAATGATGAGTTAAAACGGGCCTTAAAGGGTGAAACTTCTTTTGCAACCTGAAAGAAGTTACCGGATCATGAAAAAGCTTTTGACCAGCCTTTTACTTATCAGCCTTACTGGTTCGGTTCTCGCCCAGACCGGAACCATCCGGGGAAAAGTGCTCAGTGGAGAGACGGGCGAACCCTTAATAGGTGCTAATGTGCTGGTTCTGGGCACCCAAAAGGGAGCTTCGACAGATATGGACGGAAAGTTCTCGATCGAAGGGGTGCCTGCGGGAGAACAGGATATCGTCACCAAGTACATTTCCTATACGAACGACACCCTTCGGAGCGTCAAGATCCCCGAAGGGGATGTAAAGGTCCTCGATCTTACGCTCCGGAAGAGTGCAATGGAAACGCAGTCGGTAGAGATCAGCGCTAAAAAAGAACGGGGCGGGGCCGTGCATATGATGACCATGAAGAAGAAGTCAGCCAAGGTTGTGGACGGGATTTCCCATGAGGCCATGTCCCGATCAGGGGCTGGCGATGCAGCATCCGCGGCCAAAAAGGTGACCGGTGTATCCGTTCAAGGTGGAAAATACGTCTACGTCCGTGGGCTCAGCGATCGCTATAGCAAGACGATGCTTAACGGGATGGAATTACCAGGGCTTGATCCAAACCGGAATTCGGTACAGATGGACCTCTTCCCCTCCAACCTCCTGGAGAACATGGCCATTACCAAATCCTATTCCCCCGATCTTCCTGCCAACTTCACCGGAGGACTGATCGACCTCCGCACGAAGGATTTTCCCGATAAGTTCACCTTCAACTACAGCAGTTCCGTCGGCTTCAACCCGCAAGCGAATCTCAACGATGACTTTCTTACCATCCGGAAAAAGAAAGGTGATGAACTGGGAATGGGAGCAGGATCGCGCCAGATCCCAAGGGCTGTCCAGAACGAAGAGGTTCCCGAAGGCCTTTTCGATAACGATGAGCTCCTCGGGATCCAAACCCGTTCCTTCAGCAAGGATCTCACCCCAGTGCGACGAAGCTCCGGGCTCGATCACAGCCATTCACTCTCTTTTGGCGATCAGAAAAAATTCCTCGGCAACCAATTAGGCTTCGTGGCCGGCATCACTTATTCCAAAGGATTCGAGCATTACCGGGGAGGTGAACGGAACATTTATCAATTGCCCGGTCCCAACAACAAGGAAGAAGGACTGAGCGAAGAAAAGATCCTGAGCGACGAACGTGGCAAAAAGGACGTGCAATGGGGAGCGATCGCGGATCTCACTTACAAGTTCTCTTCCCAACACAAAATAGGAGGGCTCTATATGCACAACCAGAACGGGTCGGGTACGGCAAGGCAGCTCCAAGGGAGGATCCCTGAGGACGAACAGAACGAGAATTACCGCTTTCATACGCGGACCCGTTCCTATCAGCAAAGGTCGATCCAAAACTTCCAACTCCGGGGGGAACACGTATTCCCTGCTCTTTCGGACCTGAAGGTGGAATGGAGAGGATCTCGAACGCGATCCACCCAAAAAACCCCGGACCTGAGCTATTTCAGCAACACCTATATCTTATCCGGAACTGAAAACGGGACGGAACCTGACACCAGTTACTCCATTCGTCCTTCCGAGTACAGCGAACCGATGCGCTTCTATCGAGATATGGAAGAAAGCAATACAGACCTCAAGCTGGACATCAGCCTTCCTTTCCAATTCCAGGGACGAAAAGCAAAGGTCAAGGCAGGTGTATCAAGGACCTCCAAGGAACGCACCTTCGACCAACAGCGTTACAACTTCTCCAGCTATAATGCAGATTTCAACGGAGATCCCAGTGCGTACTTCTCGGATGCTAACATGCAAGTGGGAAATTATCAGGAAGGCTTTGTTTACGTGCAGGATGCTTCAGCTAAACGGGACGACTACTATGGAGAGCAGACCGTCTCCGCGGCCTATGCCCTCTTCGACGTCAAGCCAACAGAACGGCTGCGAGTGAACACTGGTGCCAGGGTGGAACGAACCCGGATCCTTACCCGGAGCAGGGATCCGGACCTTCCGGTCGGGCGAATAGCCAAAACGGACCTTCTCCCCTCTCTGAACCTGACCTACAGCCTCGAGGAGAACATGAACCTGCGAGGAGGATACAGCCGGACCATCGCACGTCCGTCCTTCCGAGAGTTCGCACCTTACTCCAGCTTTGACTTCACGGGCGGGTTGATACGGACCGGGAACGATGAACTTGACCGAACCCTTGTGGACAATTACGACCTCCGCTGGGAACTTTTCCCGAACCCCGGCGAGATCCTCTCCGCTAGCGTTTTCGCCAAAGATTTCCATAAACCGATCGAACGGGTCACAAAACCCAAAGCAGCACATACCGAGATCACCTGGCAGAACGTGGACCGCGCGTTCCTTTACGGCGCCGAGATCCAAGCTCGCAAGTCGTTGAGCTTCATCGACACGACCTTACGGAACATCAGTTTCGGGGCGAACTTCACCTACATCCGTTCGAAAGTGGACCTTTCCGAAGCACGGCTTCGGGAACTTGAAGCCTATAACCCGGATCAAGAGGGAACGCGTGATATGTACGGACAAGCCCCTTATATCGTGAACGCGTTCCTCGATTACGAGAACGAGGACCTTGGTCTGCACGGCAACATCAGCTACAACATGACCGGACCTCGGCTGGTCATCGTGAGCAATGGTGGAACACCCAATGTCTACGATCAACCGGATCCGCAACTCGACCTCAAACTAGGGAAGGACCTCGGGGAACACTTCAACATCGGTATTCAGGTGGAGAACATCCTGAACCCTGCTGATCGGTCCACCCAATCCTTTGGCGGGGAGGAATACGTTTTCTCTTCTTACCGGACGGGAAGGCGTTACAGCTTAAGCATCGGGTACTCCATAGGGGATTAAGAACCTCCTGGGATCCATGGATCGAAATATCCCCCCATCGGATCCCCTATCTTTGTGATGATGCCACGCTCCCTGATCGTCATCATTTTCCTTCTTCTCGCATACGGCAATGCGAGTTCGCAGTTCATGGTCCAGGGGGAACTCGACCCGCTCTGGCCGCTCCAACTTCAATACAAAGAGAGCGGATGGTTTTTTGCTCCGGGGATGACCCGAACATTCACCAACGGGGGCCACACGGAATTGCTAGAGACCGAGGACGGCGATAAGTTCGAGTTCGAAGCCACACCGACCGGCAAGTACGGTGTATTCCTGGAAGTAGGGCGCTACAAGCTCCTGAAGGATGATATTTACTTGTTCGAGCATCTCGATTATAGCTTGGCCTTCAAACAACTGAAAGGACGCGAGGGCTTCGAGGGTAGCTATACGACCCGACCCAATGGTGGCGGTGAATATTCAGGGGTCGGCAGCTTCAACTCCTATTACGTCAGCGCCAACTTCAATCTCAATCATTGGACGCAGCTCACCGATAAAGGGTTCATTCGTGCCTCCATTGGGTTGAACGCGGATTACCGCGTGATCGATGCGACGAACTTCGAAGGGACGGACGGTCCCCGCGAAGCCTCCATGCCTCCCCAATTCATTGGACAGGCCCATTTCAAGCTGGGTTATGGCTGGAAGGTCTCCCAGAAATGGTTCGTGATCCCGACCCTGGAAACGCCGATCCTGAACGCCTATCCTTGGGATGATGGCCTTTCCACCATCGAGGCCTTCAGCAGTCGCTACCGGCCCGTGACCCTCTCGCTGCGCTTCCTGATCCGCAACAAGCTACCTCCGGACGAGTGCCCGCCCGTCCCTGGAGGCACGGACTCCGAGATGAACAAGGAGAAGCTACAGAAAGAAAAAGGGGGCGGCGGCAAGAAAAAGTGACCCGCGCCTTTACTCCTGTTCCTCGGGGGCTCCCTTCTTGATCTCCTCAACCACGTTCGGATCCAAGAGCGTAGAGGTATCTCCGAGGTTGGAGGTATCCCCTTCGGCCACTTTTCGAAGGATCCGCCGCATGATCTTTCCCGAACGGGTCTTGGGGAGGCCGCTCACCACTTGGATCCGGTCCGGTTTGGCGATCGGTCCGATGTGTTCGTTCACCACTTCGGTCACTTCCTTTTTGAACGCTTCATCATCCTCCACCTCTTCGTTCGGAATGATGTAAGCGTGGATGCCTTGTCCCTTGATATCGTGGGGGAATCCGACCACGGCCGTCTCCACCACGTATTCGTGCTGATCGATGGCATCCTCGATCTCGGCGGTACCGAAACGGTGGCCCGATACGTTGATCACGTCGTCCACGCGACCAGTGATCCGATAATAGCCCTCTTCATCCCGCTTGCAACCGTCGCCGGAGAAGTAGTAACCTTGGAAGGTCTCGAAATAGGTCTTGCGGCACCTTTCGTGATCCCCCCAGGTCGTACGGAGGATACCTGGCCAGGGGAACTTGATGCAAAGGTTCCCTTCAGCCGGATCTTCGGTGAGCTCGTTCTTGTCATTGTCCAGCAAAGCTGGCTGAACACCTGGCAGAGGGAGCGTGGCAAAGGTGGGTTTTTGCTTATGGATCCCCGGCAGCGGTGATATCATGATGCCTCCGGTCTCCGTCTGCCACCAGGTATCAACGATCGGGCAACGTCCTTTTCCGATCTTCTTATGGTACCAATCCCATGCTTCTTCGTTGATCGGCTCCCCGACGGTCCCGAGCACCTTAAGGGAACTCAGTTCATAGGGCTCGATGAACTCGTCTCCTTGTGCCATAAGAGCACGGATGGCCGTAGGAGCTGTGTAGAACTGGTTCACCTGGTGTTTGTCGACGATCTGCCAGAGGCGACCCGGATTCGGATAGGTGGGAACACCTTCGAACATCATCGAGGTGGCCCCTTCGAGCAGGGGCCCATAAAGGATGTAGCTGTGGCCGGTGATCCAACCGATATCAGCCGTACACCAGTAGATGTCGTTCTCCTCATACTGGAAAACATTCCGGAAGGTATAGGCCGTATAGACCATGTAACCACCCGTAGTATGAACGATCCCTTTGGGTTTTCCGGTAGAACCAGAAGTGTAGAGGATAAAAAGGGTGTCCTCAGCGTCCATTTCCTCGGCCTCACATTGAGGACTCTTATCCTTAATGGCCTCGTGCCACCAAATATCGCGCCCTTCCTTCATCTGCACCTCGTTGCCGGCCTGCTGGAGTACGATGCACTTCTCGATGGAAGGACAGCTCGGAAGGGCTTCATCGGCCATATCCTTGAGCGGGGTCACCTTTTCCCCCCGCGGACTACCATCCGCCGTTAAAAGGACCTTGCATTCGGAATCGTTAATGCGATCGGCCAAAGCTTTAGAAGAAAATCCAGCGAAAACGACGGAGTGAATCGCACCGATCCGTGCACAAGCGAGCATGGCCATAGGGAGCTCCGGCTCCATGGGCATGTAGATGCAGACCCGATCGCCCTTTCCCACGCCTTGTTCCTTGAGGAAATTGGCGAAGCGGTTGGTCTCCTCATAAAGCTCCCGATAACTGATCCGGCGCACCTCATCATCGGGTTCGTTCGGCTCCCAGAGGATAGCCGTCTTATCTGGCCGTTCCTCGAGATGGCGGTCCAGGATGTTCTCGGTGATATTGAGCTTGCCCCCGACGAACCATTTCACATCAGGCTTTTCGAAATCCCATTCGAGGACCTTGTCCCATTTTTTCTTCCAGCGAAAAGCTTCCGCTTTTTCGGCCCAAAAGGCCTCCGGATCTTCTACGCTCTTTTTGTATTCGGAATCGTATTCGGCTTGGCTGCGGATCGGTTTAAGCATGACTCTGTACTCCTTGGTCTTAGTCCTTCCAAATTAAGGGATCGATCGGAAAAAGGCAAAGGACGCAATAGACCTATCGTATCGGAAAACTACGGTGACCGGCAGGGAGGTCATGCCATAATCCCTGCCATAAGCCGAGGAGAAAGAGCAAAAAAGCCCGATCAAGCGAGGTGTTCACAGCGTTTCAAGACCATATCCCGCAAACTTTCCACCCAAAGCGGATGGTCGTTAAGGCTTTCCACGAGTTGGACCTTTTCCCCACCGTGTTCCTCGAAGATCTCCTGATACTCGATCCCGATCTCGACGGTGGTCTCGAGGCAATCCGCAACAAAAGCAGGGCTCATGATCAGCAAGCGCTTGGTCCCTTCTTTGGCTTTCTCCTGCACCACTTCATCGGAGAAAGGCTTGAGCCAACGATCGTTCAGGCGGGATTGGAAGCAAACCGTGTAGCGGTCCTCGGGAAGTCCGAGTTTTTCAGCCAGCATTCGCGTAGTGGCATAGCAGGTGGCCTTGTAGCAGAATTTGTTCTCCTGTGTGATCTCGTTCTCGCAATCGCGGTCCTCACAGACCCCCTCTTCATAGACCTTATCGACCTGACGTTCGGGGAGTCCATGATAACTGAAGAGAACGTGATCGTAGGAACCGATATCGTATTGCCGGGCACGCTCGGCAAAGGCCTCCAGCATCTTCTCGTCATCGAAGTATTGGCTGATGAACTGCAATTCCGGGATCACCCACCAGTCCTTGATGGTCTCCATCGCCTTCTCCAATGCAGAGCCTGAACTCGAAGAAGCATACTGCGGGAAAAGGGGAACGACGACCAACTTCTCATGGTGTTTTTTACGCATCTTTTCCAACACGTCCGGTATGGACGGGTTCTGATAACGCATGGCGATCTCGACCTCATAATCGCTTCCCAGCGCCTCATCGAGCGAATTTCGAAGCCGCTCTCCGTAAACGATAAGGGGAGAGCCTTCATCCGTCCAAAGCTGCTCGTACGTCTTTGCGGACTTTGGAGCTCTGAAGGGTACGATCAGCAAGTTCACTAGCAGGGCCCTTTTCACAGCACTGATATCGATCACCCTCGGGTCGTTGAGGAACTGGAAAAGGTAACGACGGACGTCGTTGGTCTTTGGAGAATCGGGTGTTCCGAGATTGATGAGGAGAACGCCGACGCGTCCGTGCTCGCTTTCCTGCTCCGCCATTCCGCCTTATTTGCTCAGGGACAACAGTTGAGCGTCCGCCAGGGTTCAAATATGGAGCGGACGGTTGTCAGTTGCGGCCAAAGCGGCCTCTTTGACGGATTCCGAATAGGTCGGGTGTGGATGGCACATTCGAGCGATATCCTCGGCGCTGGCCCGATATTCCATGGCTGCAACAGCTTCCATGATCAGATCGGCCGCACGTGGGGCCATCATGTGAACCCCCAGGACCTCATCGGTCTCCTTATCCGCAAGCACCTTGATGAAGCCATCGGTATCTCCACTGGCACGAGCCCGTCCACTGGCCTTGAAAGGGAACTGACCACTCTTGTACTGTTTTCCGGCCTCCTTGAGCTCTTCCTCCGTAGCTCCTACAGAAGCAACCTCAGGCCAGGTATAGACCACGCCCGGGACGAGGTTGTAATCGATGTGGGGCTGCTCACCCTGCATCTTTTCTGCAACGAAGATCCCTTCGTCCTCCGCTTTGTGCGCAAGCATTTTACCTCCGATCACATCGCCGATCGCATAGATGTTCTTAACATCCGTCCGTAGGTCCTGATCCACGGGAAGAAAACCTTTGTCATCAGCCCGGACACCCGCTTTATCCAAACCCAGGTTATCCGTATAGGGACGGCGCCCGACAGCCACTAAGCAATAGTTCCCCTTCAGTTCTTCTTCGTTCCCTTTAGGATCCTGGGCTTTGACCGTCACCTCTTTCTTCTTCTTATTGCTCCGCACCTCGGTAACCTTGTAACCCAACTTGAACTGGATGCCTTCTTTCTTGAGCGTTTTTTGGAGCTCTTTCCCCAAGGCAGTGTCCATGCCCGGGATGATCCGGTCCATGTATTCGACCACCGTCACTTCGCAGCCGAGCCGTGCGTAGACGGACCCCATTTCCAGACCGATGTAGCCCCCACCGATGACCACCATTTTATCCGGGACCTCATGGAGGTCCAACGCTTCGGTGGAGCTAATGATCCGTTCCTTGTCGATCTCCACTCCCGGAAGGGTGGAAGGTTTGGAACCGGTAGCGATGATGAACTTATCGCTCTTCACCGCCTCTTTCTTCTTCCCTTTCCCTTTGCTGACCTCGACGGTATTGGCATCCGTAAAGCTGGCATGACCGTGTACGACATCGATCTTGTGCTTCTTCATCAGAAAATCGATCCCGCCGACCGTATCCTTCACCACCTGATCCTTCCGCTGGACCATTTGCTTCATATCGACCGACATATCGCCGGTCTTGATGCCATGTTCACCGAACTCCTTTTCGGCTTTCTGAAAGTGCTCGGAAGAATCCAACAAAGCTTTGGAAGGGATGCATCCGACGTTGAGACAAGTGCCCCCAAGCGTATCATAGCGCTCGATGATCGCGGTCTTCAAACCGAGTTGTGCAGAACGGATAGCGGCCACATAACCACCGGGTCCGGAACCGATGATCGTGACGTCATAAGGCTGATCGGCCATAGGAAAAAGGACTTTTAGGTGCGGTGGGGTTGAATGCGAAATTAAGAATGTTCGCCAAAAGGGACCTCCTGTTACGAAGCGCTGCGATCACGTGCAGCACGCTGCTTCACCTGTCTTACGATGGTATAAGGGAGCATCAGAAGCGCGAGGAAAGCGAGCAAACGACCGATACCGTCCCCTTGCATCGCATAGAAGGTCTTGATATCGTTCCTGCGGAGGGTTCCGACGAGCACGTCCTGTTCCCACCACAAGGTCCGGTCCACAATATCACCGCTACGGTCGATGATGGCCGAGATCCCCGTATTTGCAGAGCGAGCCACTTCCTTCCGGGTCTCCACAGCCCGGAGACGGGCAAAGGCCAGATGCTGTTGATATCCCGGTGTGTTGGACCACCATCCGTCGTTCGTGATCACCGCCAGGAGATCCCCGCCGTTCCGAACAGCTTCGGCCACCAACCCTCCGTAAATGGACTCATAGCAAATAAGAGGTACTACGCGACTCGACTCCTGGGTGGGACCGGTGGGAGGGAAAATGCTAGGCCTTTGCTGTTTAGCAAGACTGCCGGAAGCTCCACCCAGCTCCAGGGCAAAATCCTCGAGAAAAGGCAACCAACCGGAAAAGGGGATCTTTTCCACACCTAAAACGAGGCGGGTCTTATGATGGACGCGCATTTCACCCCGATGGTCCAATTGAAGCGCTGAATTATAGGCCTCGTAGAATCCCCCATCCTTGAGCGGGCGGGCCACACTGCTCGGAGCCTTGCTCGTATCGAACCGTCTGTAGGAAGATAGCCCCACGATGAAACGAGCCTCCTGCCGTTCTTTTAGAAACTCCTGGAGCCTGTTCACAGCATTGTTGCTGTCCAGCTTTCCTTCCCAATAAATACCTGGCATGGAGGTCTCAGGCGCAATGTAAAGGTCCGGATCCCCAGCCTTCTCCCCTTTTCGTGCCCATTTAAGGATCCGCTCGAACTGCTTCTCATAAGGAATGAAGTCGGATCCGTTGGGGAACTTTTCTTTATAGGGGTCGATGTTCGGCTGGATCAGAGCAACCTCCACCTTTTCTCCTTTCTTCTTGCTCTTAAGCTCTTCGAGGATCGAGCTGGACCAGAAATAGGGAAAAAGGGTAAAGAAAAGGAGCATGGGGATGTCCAGGAAAAGCTTCCGCTTCAAATGAGGCGTGAGGAAGATGTGCCGGTAGATCCGAAAGAGGACCACGTTAATGATGAGGACCCAAAGGGTCCCGCCGAGCACCCCCGTGTATTCGTACCACTGGACCCAATCCACCCGGGTTGCGAAGATGTTCCCGAGATTGAGCCAGGGCCAGGACAGTTCCCAGTTGAGATGGAGCCACTCGAATCCGATCCAATAGAAGAGGAGGGCCATATACCCCCTTTGAGCTCCTAATACGCGCTTGGAGTAATGGAAGGCCAGGAATATAAGGGCCATGAGAAAGCCATTAGCAACGACGGCCATGACCATTCCCCAAGGGGATGCATAGTAGATCCACCAAGTGGTGACCAGGTTGTAGGTAAGAAAGCTGAGGAAAGCATAGGGAAAGATCCGGAACGGACTTCCCTTGCGTTCCCGATCCAAACGGTCCTCCAGGGCCAGCAGGGGAATGAACGCGATGAAGACGAAAATGGGCAGGTCCCCGATCGCTGGAAAGGAAAGCCCCAAAAGCAGACCGGTCAAGAGAGCCAATAGGATCGAACGAGCGAGGGCCATGGGTCCGAAAAGGTGGCGAAGGTAAAAAGCTTGAAGCAGCCCTCAGCGCATGAGATACATCTTCCCGAAGCCTTTTTCGAAATACTGGTCGGCAGCGGTCTCTCGACGCTCCACTTCCTCTCCGTTCTCCTTCACGATGACCTGATAGAGATAGACCCCGTTCGCAAGTGGATCCCCGAACTCGTCCGTTCCATCCCACCAGTAGGAAGTCCGGTTCCTCCCGATCCGCAAGGGCCCTAATTCCTCCTTGGAGATCTCCTTGACGACTTTTCCGCTCACGGTCAGAATACGGATCTTGAACTGTTCAGGGACCTTCTCACCCGTCAGGGTGAACACGAACTGCGTACGGGTTGAAAAAGGATTGGGGTAATTGAGCACGTTCGTCACCGACATCTTATTGACCACCTCAAAGGAGATCTTGTAGCGAAGATCGCCGGAAGCATTCCCGGATTTGTCCTGGCCCTGGACAAGCATTTCGTAGGTCCCGTCCTGATCGAGGCTCGGGTTGTAATCGATCTTGAATTCGTTCTTCTTGGAATTTGCAGGGATCCAGGTCAGTTCGTGATCCGGGTCTGAATTGTTGAAGTAGATGCGCTCCTGGTCACCCGACGGATCGGTCAGGAATATCTCGAAATGGGAGGTGTCCTCCACTTCATCGAGGAGCAGGTACTGGTTCTCGTCATCCAATTCGATGCGGATGTCCGGCTCGGCCGATACGATATCTCCGTCCATAATATGACGCCCATCGAAGGTTACGTCCAGAATGGGATTGGTACGGTCCCGCTCTGCATGGAAACGCTTCCTTGCGATGTTATTGAAGTGATACTGCTCCAGCTGATCGTAATGACCCGTCCCTGTATCGATCGGGTTGGCCTCCATCGTTAGGGCGTTCTTGCCTGGGAAGGAGTGCGTGGAGAAGCTGGCGGTATCGACGAGCGTACTGTCAGAAGGAAGAGGAGCAAGCTTCCGATAGTCCTGAAGTTTGCTAGCACCGTTCTTATCGCGGAACCAATACCCAACGAGCATGCTGTCCATATCGAAAGCACTGATGTTGCGGATGGGGATGGCCACTTCCACTTTCTCTCCTTGCTGGACGGTATCAGCATGAAACCGGTAACCCAGGGATGGGTCCACCGCCGCTTCCGGAGCGGGCTGATGGAGCAGTTGCCATCGCTCTATCTGTTCAGGGGTCGCATCTGCCGTATCCGACAATTCAGCCTCAAGGCGCAAAAAGGGATATTGGGATGCATCGACGTAATTCTCCAAATCCGGTACGGAATCCTTCGACGCAGGGAATGAGGCGAGCGAATCCTCAAGCCCGTTCTTTTGAATGCCCACTACTTCGATGCGCGTGCTGTCGTAGGAGTTGTTCTCCTTGTGGTGGGAATCCCAATAAAGCGCGTCCCAATTAAAGGCCGGGCCGGCCACCTCCGAGCGGATCCTACCGGAATTGCCATTGATCTGGATCGCTTCCGAAAGGGAGATCTTCTCATCGATAGCGCTACCATAGGTCTCAGCCGCTGAATCGGGAGAGCCTTTCTGGGTCAGGAAGATGAAGGGCACACTATCCTTTCCCAGACCGATGCTGTCGCTCCCCCAATTGCGTAAAAGGTTACCCAGGTTCGGGTTGGTGGCGTTCCAGTCGTCGTAACTGGCATACCGCCAGGTATAGATGAGGACATAGTGTCCCGTCGGAACCTCGTTCTTCAGCATGTCCTCCAATGCTTGCATCTGCGAAGCATTCCCCTGCCGGAAGATGAAATAGTTCTCCACGCGCGATCGGCAATTGGTCCCATTGTTGGCGTTCCCGAACTGATGGTCCTGATTCACGAAGGGACCGTTCCCGGCAGGACCATCCTTGGCATAGGTCCCCCAGATATCCGACGTATTGGGATCGATCACGGCTACATGAAGGGCAGGGGCCAACCCGCAACCGCCGTATTCCATTTGCTCCAGGTCGTAGCGCCAAAGGGTCCCGTTGTATTCGTTCGGGTTGCTGGCCTTCCCGTACACGATGCAATCCACGGTCTTTTTCCCCTTAAAGAACTCAAAATCGCGCGCATTCCGGTTGTAGATCACGTTCTGGAACTTGTCTTTCTTGTACTGAAAGAAATGGGATTGGCCCCATCCCCATTCACCGGGGATATGCTGAAAGGAGAACTCCCTCCAATGAGGCGAACCATCCTTGGTCTGGGTGCTATCCGGACTCACCCTCCAATAATAGACCGTGCTGTCCGTCAATTGGACCGGAGGCCGCCACTCGACCACCCCGCCGGCATGGTAAATGTCCTTGGTCCGAAGCATCGGGCTGTTATAGCGGTCCGTGGTATCGATCTGAAAATGGATATCCTGCTTCTTGGCAAAAGGATCGCCGGTGGATGCCTGAAGGGTGACGCTATCGTTGGGGATGACGGCATACTCGAAAGGATCGACAGGGAACACATCGCCCGTACGGATCAGGAGTTCACGTCCTTCGATCACGTTGTTGCTATACTCAGATCGAAGCTCCGGAATAGCGTCGGGATCCCGGTCGACCTTTGCTCCGAAAGCATTGACCCCGTTGGCCTGAAGACCATTCACCGGCAAGCTGAAGCTCACCGTGTCCCGGAAGTAAAGGTTGGAATGAAGGGTATCAAAGGTGTTGACCGCTCCATTTGGACCAGGGAATTCCCGCGTCAAGGACACACTGAAAGTATCGGTGGTCGCTCGTCCGATGTTCGTCATCGAAAGCTCTACATCGAAAGAATCGATCTGCGGTGTCACATTAGCCGGATCAAAGGAGACGTCCTTCTCTTCGATCTTGTATTCAGGTTTATCCCAGGAATAGAGCGAAAGAAAGGGGTCCCCGTGAAGGCTCATTCCCAAGGCGGTCAAAAGCTTGGTATAAGAATCATCCGGCAAGCCCATGTTCTGAACGGCCCACTGCATCTGTCTCCCGATCGGATCCCCATAAGCATCTTTTCCGATCGCCTCGTAAAGATGGTCGGTATAACGGTCCAGCGTACTGCTCACCCCTTGTTTGACCGAAGCGATGAAACCGATGGTCCCTCGTTGGTCAGCGAGCACGAACTTCTCGCTCGTCGAAATGCTCGAAGGTTGATGAATGTCGCCGCTATAACAGGAGTTGGCGATAAGAAGGGGATACCTCCCTCCATTGTTGTACGCGCTCGGTTCATCGATGCTCTGGTCGAACCCGCTCCCGCTGGCGTGACCGAAAAAGGTCATCAATGAAGCTCCCCCGTCGATCAATGTCTTCACAGAGTCCTTGACGTTCAAGTTAATAGGGTTGGAGGACGATTTGAGAAAGGTATGGACCCTGCCTCCGAACCAAGGGGCTTCGATGGTCGTTTCGTAATCCTTGAGATTACTAGCGAACAAGTCCTGCTGCTGCTTAGTGCTACCTCCCCCGAAGTGCAACACGCGCTTCATCCATTCCCGGGCAAGATTGGGGTTCTTTTTGCTCTCGTATTGTTTCATCTTGCTCAAATAATCACGGACCTCCTGAGGTGTCTTCGCACTCAATCGACCCACCGGAATACGAGGGGTTACAGGAGCGTAGCCGTCCAAACCTGAAGTAAAGAGAAGGTCCGTCGATGGATAACCCATCGAAGGCACGAGGTTCTTCTTATAAGCGCTCGCTGACTTACGGGTTCCCGGATCGCTTTCATCAGCTTCCCGAACGGACTTGCCGATCAGGAAAAGCGCTCTTGGCGTACTGTTCCACTCGTTCAGCACATACCGGCAAAAACGCCTTATGGAATGGGCATGCTTGGGCACGCCCCCCCCGAACTGATGATAGAGCTCCCGCACGTTCACCACCACAGGGTTGACGGCTTTCACGTTCCCATTGGGGGAACTTCGGTAATTAGCATAGCTTTGCGCCGCGCCCAAGAGCTTCGAATGCGTAATTATAAGATAGGCCGAATCCGGGTCGATGGAAGAAAAGTCCCGGAAATTCCCGCTTCCCATTACCGGCTCGACGTTCTGAACATCGATGAGCGAATCCCGGGCCGTGATATAGCTTTTGGTCGAACTCCCCGTACTTTGCGAAGGGAAAACCGCGTCAGCGTTCCCGCTATTGACGACCACTGGCAAACGCGCCACCTGCCCTTCGAGCACATAAACGCTCGCCTCGTTGCCCGAGAAACCCGAAAAAGCCAGATGACGCTTTCCCGGATATGAAGGCATTTCGAAGTGGAGCCTTCCTCGCCCTCCCATATCCATGGCAAAAGGATATCGAAGCTCGATGTAAGAGACCGCATGATAATCCGAGGCAACACCCAAGTCATCGATCGAACGATGAAGGATGCGCGTTTCTGGTGTTCCGATATCCCCGTTCGGGATGCTCCGTTGGATCCGGTTGAGTTGATAACCGGAATAAACGCTGTCCATGAGCAAAGTCCCACTTCCCGACCCATAGCTTATCTGAAGGTGGTGGTTGTACCCTTGGCTGTTCGCATCAGCATTGCTCGCACTCACCGAAACAGCTGTTAAAGCGGCGTCCGGAGCCCCGGCCCCTTGGTAGGGGTCGAAGGTGGGAAGGAAATGATCCCGGCTTCCCCCTTTGTTGAAGAAGCCCCCGACCCAGCCTTCTCCTTCAGTGAAATGGGGATAGGAATCGAACCATTCGCGCTGTCCTTTGGAATAATTGCTGTTGAGGCTTCGAACGCTGTTCCGCCAAACATAGTCCGTGGACGGGTATGAACCGTATGCACTGTCCTGTTTGACGTCCATGCGGCGATTATTCGTGCTGCTGTTCCAGGTCAGGTAGTAGTTGATGGTATCGTTGTAGAGGCTATAATGCGGATCGGTGATCTTGTTCGGCACCGCAGGATTCCCGGATTGGCTCGGCTTATGGTAAAGGAGGGAGTCGAGCCAACCATCGTTCTTCGCGGCATAGAACTCGATATGATCGCCGGGATCGAAGCTCCCGTCATCCTCTCCTTCAACGTGGATGTAGCGTTCCTTTTCCCGCCCGAAGATCTGAAAGCGACGAGGGTCGATGGTCTCTACAGGAACGCCCGCCTGAGCGAGCGTAGACCGATCGATCCGGTGAACACCGGTCTCCGTTATAGGGATGCGGTAATATTGCTGCCCGTATTCGATCCACTCGTTCCCGAAGGGTTGTCCGTTCAACCCTGGAAGCAAGAGAAAGATCCCAAAGAACAAGAGGGAACCTGATATGCAGTTCCGGAAACTCACAGGCAAAGCAAGATCGGTCGGGTCATCCGCCAGAGCGGTCCTCCTTCAAATTAAAGATATTGTATTTCAAGGAGAAAATGTTGGAATAGGGGGCGACGGTCTGGTCACCGATATCCGTCAGTGCATAATCGATGACGAGGCGCTCCTTGATGTTCACACCCACGCCGAGGTTGGGTCTGAAAAGCAGCTCCTTCCCTCCGCCAGTTGCCTCAACCCGCTGGAAGCCTCCGATGCCACCCCGCAGGAAGATAAAACTGTCATAGGATAGTTCGAACCCGAAGTGGGGAGCAGCACTAAAGGGATCCCCGACCAACAGGACATTCCTTTTCCCATCGGTCGTGATGTCCACATCGAGTTCCGTCAGGAGATCGAATTTCTTACTGATGCGAAAGTTTCTAGCAGCCCCGAGATGGATCCTTGGCATGGTCAACTCGAGCGAGCTCTTAGGGATCCGATTGCCGGTCTGTTTGAAAACCTCCTTTTGACGTTCGGTCAGGTCGAAGCTCCAGGCATTGAAGGTGGTGGTCACATCCCGCGCCAATGCAGCAAAGCGCCACGACCCTTTTCGGTAACGGAACCCTGCATCCAGACCGAACCCCCAGGAAGTGGCCATATCACCGACCGTACGATGAACGATCTTAGCTGTTCCTCCCACTTCCAACCCCTCGATCGAAAGCTTCTTCGCATAGGAAATGAGGGCTGCATAGTCGACGGCTGAGAAAGAACTGATCCGGTCGTAATCGATGTTGCCGTTCCGATCGACCAGGTTGATCGTATTGGGGATATCGTCCACTCCAAAACGGATCAGGGAGATACCGAGGGCGCTGGAATCGTCCAGCCGTCGTCCGATCCCTGCGAAATCGTACTTGGCGATGCCGGCAAAGTATTCAGCGTGCATCGCTCCGAGCTGCATGTCGTGCTCGATGTCCAGTAGACCGACCGGATTCCAGTAACTGGAGGTCACGTCGTTGGTGCTGGCAACATTGCTATTGGACATGGAAAGCGCTCGTGCCCCAACCCCGATAGCAAGGAAGTCGTTGCTGTATTTGGGGGTGTTGGTCTGCCCGAACCCTTCGTTCGCACAGAAAAAGGCCAGAAAGGCCAAAAGGATCGGCTGACGGAGATATCGCATCGAAGAACTCGGACCTCGAAATTACAAAGCGGACGGTGAACGGGAACTGAGGGAAGATCATTATAATTGGACCTCCTCCGATGTGGATCCGAAAGAACATCCCCAACGCCATAACCTGTGGCAACCTTCTCGCCGGCTGTATCGGCTTGGTCTTCGTCCAGCAGAACGAATTGCTCTATGCCGCCCTTGCCATCCTGTCCGCAGGCTTTCTGGACCTCATGGACGGGCTCATAGCAAGGCTCTTAGGGGTTTCTTCCCCGATCGGGGGTGAGCTCGATTCCCTGGCCGATCTGGTGAGCTTCGGGGTCCTTCCTTCCATGCTGATCCACCATTACCTCGGAAGCAGCCAATGGGTGTCGGCCTTTCCCTTTCTCCCCTATCTTGCTTTTTTGATCCCTGTATTCGCGGCGATCCGTCTGGCACGCTTCAATCTGGACGAGGAACAGGACAAGGAATTCAAAGGCATGCCGGTCCCTGCCAACGCGCTCTTTTGGGTGGGGATACCACTGGCGGGATGGCAGATCCAGGGGTTCAGGGGACCCGAGGTCCCGGCGGAACTCTTCGAAGGAACGGCCTATGCTTTTTTCGTTCATCCCCTCTTCCTTCTTTCGATGACCCTCCTTTTCGCTGCGCTCATGGTCGCCCCGATCCCCTGCACTTCTTTCAAGTTCCAGCATTTCTGGTGGAACGGGAACGAAGCCCGCTACCTCCTGATAGGGGCGGTCGCGCTTCTTTTTCCCTTCCTTGCTTTTATAGCGATCCCCTTCCTCGTACTTTTGTATCCGGTCCTGTCCATGTTCCGACCAACGCGAAGAAGTCCATGAAATACCGAGCAGAGATCGACATCATGCCCCAGGAAGCCCTTCTCGACCCTCAGGGTAAGACCGTTAGCGCCAGCCTCAAAGACCTTGGACTCGAAGAGGTCAGCAACGTTCGGATCGGGAAACACATCCGGGTCGACATCGAAGCAGGGTCGAAAGAAGAAGCCGAGAAAAAGGCAGAAGAAGCCTGTAAAAAGGTGCTGACCAATCCGGTGATGGAAAGTTACAGCTTCAGCGTAGTAGAAGGAGCGGATTAAGACCGCTTGCGCTTGAGTTCGAACTGTTGACCGAGGTAGACCCGCCGCACCTGTTCATCATTTGCCAGGTCCTCAGCCGTTCCGGCTTTTAGAATGCTCCCTTCGAAAAGAAGGTAAGCCCGGTCCGTGATAGAGAGGGTCTCCTGAACGTTATGATCGGTGATCAGGATCCCGATCCCCTTATCCTTGAGCTGGGAAACGATGCTCTGAATGTCCTCCACCGCGATCGGATCAACGCCGGCAAAGGGTTCGTCGAGAAGAATATAGGCAGGGTCGGTGGCGAGGGCCCTGGCGATCTCCGTCCTTCTTCGCTCACCCCCGGAAAGTTTGTCCCCCCGACTCTTCCGGACGTGCGCTACACCGAACTCCTCCAATAAGCTGGAAAGACGTTCTTCCTGTTCCTTTCTGGACAAACCGGTCATCTGCAGGACAGCCCTAAGATTGTCCTCCACGGTCAACTTGCGGAAGATCGAAGATTCCTGTGGCAAGTAGCCGATCCCAAGCTTTGCACGCTTGTACATGGGCTCCTTGGTGATATCCCTTTCCTGGAGGTAGACCGAACCTTCATCCGGCCGGACCAACCCGACGATCATGTAAAATGAAGTGGTCTTTCCAGCCCCATTGGGCCCGAGTAAGCCCACGATCTCGCCCTGATCGAGCTGGATGGACACTTCCTTCACCACCTGCTTCCCCTTGTAACTCTTTGCGATATCGGTCGTGTAAAGCGCCATTCAGAAATCGATCTGGAAAGTCCCCCGAACACCGAACCTCGAGCTTTTTTGGTCATTACGGGTCATACGCCAAACCCCGTCGATACGGATAACCTTCAGGATATTCTCAATACCGACCGCGAATTCCATATAGGGCTTATTAAGGGTCTTCATCCCAGGTAGGAGCGGCATGACTTGCTTGTGGGAACTGCGAAGATCGCCGATCACCCCTTTGAAACTCACGACCTCCCGGAACTTGAGACGCCGAAAGAGGGGAACGCGGTTAAAAAAGAAGCCATCGAGATGATGGCTCACGGAAACCCCCACGTAGCGGTCGGAAATGAACTCGAACAGGTTCATCATGTTGTAAGCTCCTTTGTCATAGAAATAGGTCGCATTTCCCTCATGAACTTTGAGAAGGGGATAGGGGAGCTTCCCAAAGACCTTACCACCTTCGATCTGATAGTTCAGTCGCCCCAACACCCCGACCGGAAATCCGTGATCAACTCGGACCTCGAGCTTCTGATACTCGAAGTCGGTCGGGAGCAATCGGTTATCAGCAAGGGTGTACTGAGCCTCCAAAACAGGGTAGTCCGTCCCCAGAGAGATCCGGTCGAAATCGTTGGAAACGAAGGTCTCATCATAAGCGAAACGGGTATATAGAGAGAGATCCCGCGTCCGGATGCTGCGAAGCCCGTTCGACCAAACTCTGTCCGAGGAGGATCGCCTAAGGTCCCCCAAAGGCTCCATGGTTCGATCCTTGAAGATCAGTTCGGAAGAAAAACCGCGGAACCATTCGTGCGAAAAGGAGCCTTTCCATTGTTCCACCATCGTAAGCTTGGTAGCGGGATTCCGTCGAAGGAAAGAGGAAAGGATGTTGTCCTCCCGGAAGGCGTTCGGTCCGAGCCCCAATTGCTCAACATCCTTGGAATATTCCGCCCTCACCTTTTGCCGGGGCTCTTTGTTGAGGTAATAAAGAACGTGTCCGCCGTACTTGAAACGCTCATCCTTCGTCCCGTAGGCAGCATATCCTCCTAATTCAAGGCGCTTACTGAACGCATTGTTCGTCTTGACCCCCACGCGAAAGCGATGCCCTTCGACGGGGTTCCAGCTATAGACGTTGAAATAAGGACCGAAATCGAGTCCTTTCCAATCATAATAACCCTCGAAGATGAGCGAGATCACGTCCACCCAGGTCTTGTACTGAGGGAGCGTTTTCATGGTGTCCACCATCGAATAGATCCGTTTCTCATCATTCGATAAGGGTTGATGCCGGTTCTTTTTCCAATAACTATCACTACGCTTATCCGCACTGTCCTTCACGATCACATTTTCCATTCCTCCATAGAAGTCAGGATCCTTTGGTTCGTTGATCACGAAATCCTCGTAGCTGGTCGTTTTCCTGCCGTAAAGGCCGACGGCCTTATCGCTGAGGTTGAAATCGATCAGGAGGTTGTCCTCTTGGAGCATCCAGACCTCATCCTTGACCTGTTGATAATGCTGCGTCACGGCAAGGGAATCGATGAAGTTGATGTTGGCATCCTCAGCGATATTTGCTTGGATCCGTTTGATCGCGTAAGTGGTGTCATCGATCCACATCGTCCCGTCAAAGGTCAATTCCTGCTTGCGACGGGGCATGAAACGGATCTTGAAGCAGTGATGCCCGTCTATCTGCACGCTATCAAGGAGAAAGTAGTGATAGAAGCTCTTCCCGAAATCAGCGATCGGGCTGACGAAATTCTTTTCGAAGATGTTGATGTAGTTGTCGTAAACGTTCACGTTCTGATACATATCCCCGAGGAACTTGGAAACGCTCTGATTCTTTACGCCTGAGACCTTGGATGCTTTGATGACCTCTTTTATCTCCTTAGGGTCCTTTCGGTAATAATAGCGGCTCAGGGATTCGGTCATGAAGATAGGCAGATAGGGTTTTTCCCCCGAGGAGTCGATGTTCTCGAAAGCAAAGGCGAAAGGCTTGAATATCTTTCGCTCCTGCATCTTTTCTGTAATGTTGTTCAGATCGAACTCCACTTTATTGTAGACATCGTATTCGTATGCTTTCAATTTTTCCCGGTCGTTCACGTCCTTGTAACGGATGATCCGCCGCAGGATCCTCAATGCGGGGTTTTCGCGATCCTCTTCAGGACTGATCTCCACGGTCTTGGTATCGTAACTCTTCGGGGTCATCTTCACATCGATCTGCTGTTCCACGTCCTTTTTCACAGGGAGCTTTTTCTTTTCAAAACCCACTGCTGATATGATCAGGGTATCCGTGGCATAATAGGTCTCGATGGAATAGCGCCCAAGGCTGTCCGTGGTCGTACCGATCTTGGAGTTTTGAAAGGCCACGTTCACGTAAGCAAGCGGCTCCCCGCTCTTTGCGTTCACAACCTGTCCGTGCACGCGCGTACGCTGCCCTTCAGCCGAAAGAGCGGAAAGACAAAGGAAGAACAAAAGCCCGAAGCTTCGACGGATCGAGCGGTTGAGGTTCAACGTTCGGAACAAAGGCTCACTTAGAGCCGTCAATTTACAAAAGACGGTCGCACGGGTCATTAAATAAGGTCGGATCAAGGAGTTCGGGGGGCTACTCGCGCCGCCACCCGGATACTGATCTCGTAAAGGATCAGAAGGGGAACAGCTACGAGGAGTTGGCTGGTCACGTCCGGTGGCGTTATGATGGCCGAGAGGATCAGGACCACGATGAGCGCATGTTTCCGGTGCCTCCGAAGGAAGGAGGGCGTCATGATACCTGTCACTGCCAGGAAGTGGACAACCACGGGTAATTGGAACAGGATCCCGGCCGATAGCGTGACCAATGCCACCGTGCTCACATAAGACCCAAGACGGATCTTGTTGGTGACCATTTCACTTACCTGGTAGCCGCCAAGGAAACGGACCGACATCGGGGCCATCACGAAATAACCGAAGAGGATCCCGAGGATGAAAAGGAAACTTCCGATCCAAAAAACCCTTTTCGCGGAACGTCGCTCCTTAGCTTTCAATCCCGGCGTCAGGAAGCCCCACATCTGCTGCAGGAAATAAGGAAAAGCAAGGATAACGCCGCTGACGATGGATACCAGGATGTGGGCGGAGAATTGACCTGACATTTCGAGGTTCACCAATGGAAAATCGGGTGCCTGAATGCACAAGCGCTCACCAAGTCCCATCCATCCAGAAAGGGAACACAGGAAGCGGAAGGTCGGGAAATCATCCTCTTTTGGCCGAAAAAGAACCTCTTCGAAGATCAGCTCCTTGAAAAGGAATGCCAGAACAGCTAAAGCCAGAATCACAGCTCCTGTCCGCAAAAGACGCCGCCGGAACTCCTCGAGGTGATCGAGAAATGGCATTTGTTTTTCCGATCCCTCGTCCTTCTGCTCTTCAGAAGCCTCACTCAATAGATCCCTTCTTTAAGGATGTCGTGCAAGTGAACGGCGCCTTCGTAATGCCCTTCTTTCGTAATGAGGAGTTGCGTGATCTGATGCTCTTCCATCATCTGAAACCCCCTAACAGCAAGCTCGTCCCGATCCAGGGTCTTCGGAGCCTCCGTCATAATATCCGCAGCAGTGAGGGAAGAAGGATGTTCGCTACGTTCGAGCATTCGGCGGAGATCCCCGTCAGTGATCACCCCGACCAGGCGCTCTTCCTCATCGATGACAGCGGTCACCCCCATCCTTTTGGAGGATATCTCGTAGATCAGCTCCTCGAGCGGAGCTTCTGGACCGACCATGGGTTTGTTCTCGGGATCGAGCAGGTCACCCATGCGAAGGTAGAGTTTCTTTCCAAGGGACCCTCCAGGATGGTAGCGTGCGAAATCCTCTCTACTAAAGCCCCGTTCTTCCATCAGACAAACGGCCAATGCATCGCCCATCGCTAATTGAGCGGTAGTGCTCGATGTCGGGGCCAGATCGATGGGACAGGCTTCTTTTTCGACCGATGTGAGGAGAATATGATCAGAATGACGCCCAAGATAGGAATCCTTTTTCCCCACCATCCCGATAAGCGAGCCACCAAGATTCCGTATAAGCGGCACCAGCAACTTGATCTCCGGGGTGTCGCCGCTGTTCGAAATGCAGATCACTACATCCCCCCGCTGCACATTACCCAGGTCACCATGTACTGCATCCGCCGCATGCATGAAGACCGCTGGCGTACCGGTCGAATTGAACGTGGAAACGATCTTTTGCCCGATGATGGCACTCTTTCCGATACCAGTGACCAATACGCGACCTTCTGCGCTAAGGATCGTACGGACCGTCTTCGGGAGATCCTCGTCGAGCAAAGGGATCAATCCCTTAACCGCAGCTGCTTCTGTTTCAAGCGTTTCCTTAGCTGAATCGAGGGTCTCATCGACAGTTTTCACCGGTCGGTATATTTTTTTGTGGAGAAGGGGGGAAAAGCTCTTCACCGCCCTCTGAAAAAGCCCTAAATTTACTTTTAAAAGGCCCGTCAAAGCTACGAATTTTCAAAAGCGGATTCCTGTGGGATCAGTCGTCACAGCCGAACAAAACACCCTCCAAGAGGCTCTTCAGAAATACTTCGGTTTCGACACGTTCAAAGGTGACCAGGAAGCCATCATGCAAAGCGTGCTGGACGGGGATCACACCTTTGTGATCATGCCCACTGGTGGAGGGAAGTCCCTATGCTATCAGCTTCCTGCCTTGGTCTCCGAAGGGACTGCGGTGGTGGTTTCGCCCCTGATCGCCCTGATGAAGAATCAGGTGGACGCGATCCGGAACCTCGGCAATGACAATTCCATCGCGCACTTTCTGAACTCCTCCCTTTCAAAGAAGCAGACCGATCGCGTCAAGAGCGATGTGATAGCGGGGGGTACCAAACTCCTCTACGTGGCCCCCGAATCCTTGACCAAAACGGACACGATCGAATTCCTCGCCGGGATCAACGTATCCTTTTTCGCGATCGACGAGGCACACTGTATTTCGGAATGGGGACATGATTTCAGGCCGGAATACCGACGCCTGCGGCCCATGTTCGACCGGATCGGGGAAACCCCCATCATCACCCTGACGGCAACTGCGACCCCGAAGGTACAGGCCGACATCCAGAAGAACCTCGGGATGCAGGACGCCCAGGTCTTCAAAGCCTCCTTCAACCGACCCAATCTGTTCTACGAGGTCCGTCCCAAACGGAACGTTAATAAAGAACTGATCAAGTTCGTCAAACGGAACGAGGGGAAATCCGGCATCATCTACTGCCTGAGCCGGAAGAAAGTGGAAGAGATCGCCAAGCTCCTCCAGGTGAACGGCCTCAAGGCCCTGGCTTATCACGCTGGAATGGATGCTCCCCAACGGGCGGATCATCAGGATAAATTCCTCATGGAAGAGGTGGATGTGATCGTGGCGACCATCGCTTTCGGCATGGGGATCGATAAACCCGACGTACGCTTCGTCGTCCATCACGACATCCCCAAGAGCCTTGAGAGCTATTATCAGGAGACGGGGCGCGCCGGAAGGGACGGCGGCGAAGGCCATTGCCTCGCTTTCTACAGTTACCGCGATATCGAAAAGCTCGAAAAATTCCTGCAGGGTAAACCGCTCGCCGAGCAGGAAGTGGGAAAACAACTCCTGATGGAGACCGTCTCCTACGCAGAGACCTCCCTCTGCCGCCGCAAGTACCTGCTCCATTACTTCGGAGAAGGTTTCGATCACGAAGATTGCGGAGGGATGTGCGACAATTGCCGTTCGCCGAAGGAGCAGTTCGAGGGAAAGGAAGAGATCCAAATGGCCCTGAAGGCCATCAAGGCCACCAAAGAACGGCACAAAGCAAATACGATCACCGATGTCCTGATCGGCAAAGCCAGCAACGAAGTCCGGACTTACGAGTTGGATCGCTCCCCGTTCTTCGGAAAAGGAAAAGATCACGACCAACGCTTCTGGAACGCCATCCTCCGGCAATCGATGGTAGGAGGGCTTATCCGGAAAGAGATCGAATCCTATGGGCTCTTGAAGGTCACACCTGAAGGGGAGAATTTCGTCGAAGCACCCCATTCGTTTCTGATCACCAAGGAACACGATTACAGTGAGAACGAAACTGAAGAAGGACCGATCGAGGAGGGCAGCAAAGCGAACGCGGTCGATCAGCAACTTTTCGGAATGCTCAAGGAGCTTCGGAAAGAAATGGCCAAGGAGCGGGAACTCCCGCCCTTCGTGATCTTTCAGGACCCTTCCCTGGAGGACATGGCCACTCAATACCCGGTCACGATCGATGAGCTCAAGAACACAGCCGGGGTGGGTTCAGGAAAAGCCAATCGCTTCGGGAAGCCCTTCGTCGAATTGATCGATAAATACGTCAAGGAGAACGACATCGAACGGCCGGAGGATTTCGTCATGAAATCCGTGGTCGATGAGTCCGGCCTTAAGGTGCACGTGATCCGCAACATCGACCGGAAGCTCCCTTTCAAGGACATTGCTGCTGCAAAAGGGATCAAAGAAGAAGAGGTGGTGGATGCGATCGAGGCCATCGTCGCTTCCGGCACGAAGCTCAACATCGATTACCATATCGATACCATCCTGGACGAGGAGAACCAGGAGGAGATCTACGAGCACTTCATGGAAGCGGAGACCGATTCCCTTAAAGAAGCTTACGACGAATTCGATGGTGCCTATTCCGAAGAGGAACTCCGTCTCATGCGGATCAAGTTCATGTCCGAAATGGCCAATTGAGCGGAAGCGCCCTTCGGACCTCCAGCTTCCCTTCACCTTCTTTACTGAAGCATGCCCTATCCTTTGAAGAACAAATACGCTTTGATCCTGATCCCTATGCTCTTCTTCAGTTGTAAAAAAGAGCAGATGAAGGACTGCATCAAAGGACGGGGAGAACGGATCGAACAAGAACGCCCCATAAGTGGGATACGCAAGATCGAACTGCGCGATCACGTGCGCGTGTTGATCCGTAAGAGCAAACAAGAAAGGGTCGAGGTCACAGCTGGAGAAGAACTCCTTCCCCTTATTCGAACGAAAAAAAAGGGGAAGACCCTGATCATCAAGGACGGGAATACTTGTGACTGGAGTCGTTCATATCAGCCTATTCCCGAAGTGACCGTTTTCACCAAAGAAGTACAAAAGCTCGAGCAAAGGGGGACAGCACCTATTCGCATGCTCGATGAATTCGAACTCCAACGGTTCGATTACGGGCAATGGGATGGAATGGGAGATGTAGAACTCAAGCTTGACGTGGACACCGCCTACTTGAAACAGCATACAGGCTCCGGCCAACTCACCGTCCACGGGGATTGCGACTGGACTTTTCTTTTTGCGGGAAGCTCAGGCTTTATGTACCTGGAAGACTTTCGATGCAAGATCGCAAAAGCGGTCAACGAGGGGACCGGAAACATGCACTTGCATGTCACACAGGACCTTGCCGCTACGATCGAAGGGCTTGGCTCCATATTTTACAAAGGGGATCCGGTCCTGAGCAAAAAGGTGAACGTAGGTGAGGGGCGCGTTGAGGAAAAGTAATAAGATCGAAGGATCTTATTACCTTCGGGCTCTCAACCCAAAAGATGAACATCATGTCCAAACGGATCCTTACTTTCACGCTGATGGCTTTTTTCGCCCTCGGTCTCACGAGTTCCTGCAAGTACGAAGAAGGGCCTTTCATCAGCCTTCGCTCCAAGAAAGAACGCGTTGCGAACACCTGGAAGATCGAGAAGCAGATCGACGAAGATGGGAATACGACGCAACCGAACAACAACACCAAATGGACCTTCACGAAGGACGGCAAGGTGAAGATCAATGGGACTGAATACGGAAAATGGGAATTCGGTGATAACAAGGAGACCTTCATTCTAATTATAGGAATAGCCTCCAACAATTCTGAAACTGAGTTCACGATACTGAAACTCAAGGAAAAGGAGTTCTGGCTCGAGGAAGACGATGGAAGCGAGACCCATTTTGAACCCGCCTGATCCTGAAAAAAGCTTAAAGCTTATCGAGAAGTCCCCTTCGCTCGAAGGGGACTTTTTTTTTATCCCCGAGCACATGATCGTAAATAGCGCAGCGCAGACCAGGCCATCAAGCCCATACCGGTCCGTAGTGCATCCTCATCGATATCGAAGGTGGAGGTATGAAGGCCGGAATTGATGCCTTTCGCATCGTTCCGTACCCCGAGCCGGTAAAAACAACCCGGCACTTCCTGGGAATAATAAGCAAAATCCTCCGCCGTCATCCGCAAGGGAAGTTCCACTACATTCTCCTTCCCGAGGAACTCCTCAGCGTAAGCGCGACTTTCACGGGTTAGCTCCGGATCGTTCACGAGGAAGGGATACCCCCTTTCGATCCCTACCTCACAACTCCCCCCCATGCTCTGCGCAACCCCCTCCGCGATCCGCCGGATCCTATCATGAGCCTGATCCCTCCATTCCTCATCGAAGGTCCGGAAGGTCCCTTCGAGATACATCTCGTTCGGGATCACATTGTTAGCACCCGCAGCCTCCACTTTTCCGAACGAAAGGACAGAAGGAGTGGTGGGGTCAGCATTCCGGCTCACAACCTGTTGAAGGGCTGTTACCATGTGTGCACCGATCAAAACGGGATCCACGTTCTTCTCAGGCATCGCTGCATGCCCGCCTCTTCCTTTCACCCTGAGACGGATCTCATCCGAAGAGGCCATGTAAGGACCTTCTTTGTATCCTACCTTTCCCGCTTCAAGGTCCGGAAAAACATGTTGTCCATAGATACCCCTTACAGGAGGGTCACTAAGTACTCCTTCCCCGATCATCCGCAAAGCACCTCCCGGATTCTGCTCTTCCCCGGGTTGAAAGATCAGTCGAACGCTTCCTTCCAGTTCCGTACGGATATCCTGTAGGATCATCGCAGCACCGAACAAGCAGGAACTGTGCACATCGTGGCCGCAGGCGTGCATAACCCCTTCGTTCTGGGAACGGTAAGGGACATCGTTCTGCTCCACGATCGGAAGAGCGTCCATATCACCCCTAAGCGCAACGAAGGGACCCTCCTTTTTGCCTTGGATCGTCCCCACAAGACCAGTACCTACCCATCCTTCCTCGAAAGGAACCCCCCTTTCACGAAGCCTTTGCGCAAGGATCCGGGAGGTGTTGAACTCCTGAAAGGAAAGTTCCGGAGAACGATGAAGCTCCTGCCGAAGCCCTTTCACCTCCTCGAAATAATGATCGCTAAGATCGTGGATGCGCTGCGCAAGATCTTCCATAATAGAACCGCAAGGCTAAAAATCCTTGCTTAGCGATATATAGAATCGAGGGTCCTTTACCCGGCGATCTTCAACTCCCCATCCCCAGGTGGCCCGCACAAAATAACCCCATAGTCGGGCCCTGGCACCGAACCCGTAACTTCCGATAAGAGGTTCACGCTGATTCCGTATCGTGATCTTCAAAGGGCCTTTCTTGATGGTCCGCTCATTGAAAGAGTTCTTTTCCGAATAGGGATCGGGTCCTGTCCAAGCAGTACCGATCTCCCCGAAACCAATGATCTGAAGGGTTTTGAGAAAATCAGAACGGATCGGCTTGGCCTTGAAGTAATCGACGACCGGAAAGCGCAATTCGGAGTTGGCAAGAGCAAAACTGTTGCCATTGCGTGCGTTCTGCCGGAAACCTCGCATCGGTGTGGCAAGGGCCTGAAAGCGGAAGTTCTTGCTGTCGTCGATCGGGGTTTCGCTGTTATACTTCGGAAGGAACCAATTATCGACCCCCCCCATATAATAGATCAACTTCTGGTTCCCAAAAGAAGTGCTTCCTGCGATCCGATTGGCCCAGATGAAATTGCGATGGATCCGCAAGTAATGGCGGATATCACCTCCTGCAACGAACATATCCCCCTTTTCGAAGTCCTGGAATTCCTGGAAGTACTCCCCGAAGAACTTCATCCGAAGCCCCCTACGCAGGTTCAACCCCAGCGGGAGGGTGTTATCGAACACGTAAGCAAGCTTGAGCCCGCCCCGATCCGAGGAGACCGTAGGTTCTTCCAGGGTCCGCTGTTCTGTGGCCAGAACGGTCCGCCGGTCGTTCCGCAACTTAAAAGTCCCCCTTAAGCTCGCAACCGGACTGAAAGGATGGATCAACCGGTACTTTCCCTGAAGGGTCCGGGTCTTAACAGCGCGCTGCCCGCTCACGTTCATAAAGCTCCGCCGATGAAAACTATAGACCTTATCCAGATGCTTGGAAAGGTCCTCGTAGGTGAGGAAGTATTCGTTGTTATTGAGGTTCCCGGAAAGCCGTACGCCCCCGTAGACATGATGATCTTCGAACAGGTCGTTAATGGCCATCGTGATAAGCCCATTAATACCGGGATTGTTGTATACCGGTGAACCGGGATCGAAGTTCTGGTAGGTTTTGTTCATGTACCCGTTGTCCAGCTGGGTCGTGACTTGCTGCGTGGTGAAATCGATCTCGTAGTTCCGCTGTGTCGGAAGTTCGAAGGCAGAGGCTTTCGAGCTGTCCGCTCCTTCCTCATAGGTGATATTGGTATCAGCTATCTCTTCGAGGTCCTCGATATCATCCGGCAACTTCGGTCGTTTTTTATCGCTCTTTTTCTCCTCTTTTTCAGCACTTTTTTCGCTTTCAAAAACGTAATCACTAATGTTCACTTCTCCGCTGTCCTCCTTTGCGTTTTCAGATCCACCTTTAGAAAGAGCGTCTGACCTTACAGCAGCGGTATCGCCTCCTTTCTTTCGATTCTTGGCGAACGGGGTGCGAGGCACTTTGCTTTTGGAGAGCACCTGATCATTGCGGCGGTGTCCGTAATAGAACCGGTATTTCCCATCGATATAGGTTAAGGCGGTATATAGACCTGTGGAAGGGTTCATGCTGTAATGCTCAATGTTCCTTGAGCGGTTGCTGAGCGGATCCGTAGCAGCGAAATACCGATAATGGACCGCCGTATCAACCTGGGTAATAGCACTGTCGAAATGCCCCAAATAGCGATTCCTGATACCCTTCCGATCGCTGAGGAAAGAGAAACGCGAGGAATCGTAGACAACGGGATGGGACTCATCCGCCTGGTCTGTTTCCGTTAGTCGCTTGAGCGGCTCACCTTCTGTATTCAGATCGTAGAGGAAAAGGTCCTGATGCTCGGTCAGGTATTTTTTGGGCACCTGACCTTTCCGCAGGGTATCGTCCGCGCGATTGCTGCTGAAAATGATCCGATCTTTGTCCAAATAGATCGGATAAAGGTCATCGTGCAAGTCTTCGGTCAGCTTTTCCGAACGATTCCCCACGGGATGATAACGGTATAAGTTGGTCATCCCATCCTGGACCCCTGAAAAGACCATCTTGCTCCCGTCGGGGGAGTAGTCCATCTCGAGTACCTTCTCGAGATCGAAGAGGGGTTTACTGTTCAGCTTTTCTTCTTCGACAGAATAGTTGTGGAATTTCGGCTCGCCTTCTTCCTCCGTTACAAAGACCAGGTTCGTGCCCTTGGGATGCCATTCCAGAACCGGATAACTGTGGTCAGGGATCCGGTCCAGTTTGTGCCCCTCTTTGAAGATCCGCTTCTTTTCATCCTTCTTGGTATCGTAGATGAAGACCTTGTACTGACCGAGTTCATTGGAGCTATAAGCAGCATAGCGTCCATTAGGGCCGAATTCGAACTGGTCATAGACGGTCCGTTTCTTGCTCTTGATCGGAAGACTGTCCAGTTGAGGTCGATGACGGCGCCGTTCATCCCGCCGATAAAGGGAACGGTAATGCTCGAGGTAATCACTGGTGAGCTCATCAAGGGTGACGCCGAGTACGAAGAGAAGACCGCTCTCGATGTTCCGGCTCATCTTGGTCATATAGAGGATGTTGGGGATCACACCTTCCCCGTATTTGTCAGCGATGTACTTCCACATCGCATGTCCAGCGTTCACAGCTTCCTGCCGCTTCAACCGGTTGAACTTCTCGTAGCTGCCTGAAAGCACGCCGTCCCGAACGCGCGAATCCAAGGTGGCGTTCCATTCCTCACCGATATAAGAGACCACTCCGTCGATGTACCACTCGGGTATCGAAAGGAGGGTGGAATTCTTGATAACATCCTTCCAATTCCCTCCATACATCATCTGCCGTATCATAACGCGGGCCACTCCTTCCCTGATCTGACGATCGAGCGAACGATGGTCCCCGTTGTAATAGATGAAGAGCTTGTTACCAACGATCGGGGTTGTACCCCCTATATTGTGCTGTTCCCGTCTACTATGGCCAATGTTGCTCTGCTTGAAGTAGGAGTGCTTGTTGTAGATGATGATGCGCACTTTCTCATCAAGAGCAAAATCCAGCATGCCCTCGATATCCTTGATGTGATGAGCTGCGCGTTTTGCTGTATAGATCGCCAGATCTTTCCCGCCTGTATGAAAGTAGGTGTCGAAGCGCTCGAACTTGTAATAGCGCCAAAGGAAATCCCGGTGCTGCAACCGATTCTTGCCGAAATCCAGTTGAGAGCCATTGTAGAACTGAGCAGCTCCACCGAAGGGGAACAAAAAGAACACCCCGAGGGTGAAAAAGTATATCGCCGATCTGCCGGGGAAAAGCATTCGTGCCGTAAAAATAATAGATCCGGGTAGGGAGCGTCCCTAAAACCGCTCAAGGGCAGAAAATGTTCATTGTTATTTTCCCATGATCCCATTTCGACGTTCAGATCTTTCGGATATTGTGAATGAAATTATATTTTCGTCATTCATCAACTAAACCTAGGAAAGCTATGAAGCGAACAGTCAGCACTCTAATGCTCGCGGCCATGACCCTCGTAATAAGTTCTTGTGGAGGAGGGCCGCAGAAACCGGACGAAGTTGCAAAAGCCTTCCTCAAAGCGGTTAACAACGAGGATTTTGCAACCGCCAAAGAATACTCCACGAAGGAGACCAAGCAAATGCTCGACATGATGAAAGGGATGATGGAAAAAATGGGCGATAAGAAGAAGAGCAAGAAAGGGAAACTTGAAGAGCTCAAGAACACGGAGGTCGACGGCGATAAAGCTGTCGTCACATACTGCTGTGATAAGGAAGGGAAGGATGCTAAAGTGCATCTGAAGAAGGTCGATGGCAACTGGAAAGTCCACCTTAACAAAGGAAAAGGCAAGGGTAAGTCCGGAGGTGGAGATTCCGGAATGAAAGCACCCTCCTCCGGATCCGGCGATAAGTAAGAACATTCGACCGCATGCGACCTGAACATCTGGTCGTGCTCCTATTTGGCTTCCTGCTCGGTTGCAATACCGGGCAGGAAGCTTCTTCTTCCTACCGATTATCCGAGGCGGAATTGGCAAAACTCCGGGAAGGGGATATTATCCTCCGCTACGGAAAGGGGCTCGCTTCGGACATGATCGTTGAGCTCCTGGATGAAGAGCGAAAGATCTCCCATTGTGGGATCCTCTCCCTGCAAGCCGACAGCAGTTTCCGCGTCATTCATTCCGTATCCAGTAGCATCTCCGAAACGGATGGCATGCAAGAAGCTGAAATCGAGGATTTTGTTGCCAGTAGCGTTGACAGCAGCATCATGGTCGTCCGTTACCGAGGCAACAAGGAAAGCCCCCCTTCATCCCGGATCGCTAACCGGGCTGAACATTACCTCCAAAAGGAATTACCCTTTGATCCCGGTTTCGATCTGGAGGATAGCAGCGCGATCTACTGCAGCGAATTGATCGAACGCTCGGTGCAGGACGTGTTCGACCATTCTTTAATGGGAGGGTTTAAGGAGCGGCCCTACGGGCATCTTCGCTTCGATGTCTTTTGGAAGTCCAAAGAACTACGGACCGTTATCGACCACCATCGCTGATCCGGAGCAGCTCAAAGGTAAGCGCTTACCTTTGTTCTCCTCGTCAATGAACCAATACCCTATGGAGATCCGTTCCTTTACCTTCAACCCCTTCATGGAGAATACTTACATCCTT
>CAZIDL010000013.1:0-47623 GCA_964537825.1 uncultured Weeksellaceae bacterium | reverse complement strand
GTTTGCGTCCTTTTCCGATCCGCACTTCCTTCATCTTGGTCTTCCATTCGGGCATGACGCCTTTTCCGCGGGGATAACGGAATGCGAAGGGGCCGAGGTCCCGGAGTTGGGCCGTGTACATCATGTTCCGCATCTCCGCTTCGTTCATCGGGGCAGCAAGGGTCATGTTGGGCAAGCAGCGCAGATAGGCCACATCGTAAGCTCCTTGGTGGGTAGCTCCGTCCCCACCGACGATGCCGGCCCGATCGATGGCGAAAATGACACCGAGGTTCTGGATGGCCACGTCGTGCACCACCTGATCGTAGCCCCTTTGGAGGAAAGTGGAGTAGACCGTACAGAAGGGTTTCATCCCTTCTTTAGCGAGACCGGCTGAGAAGGTCACGGCATGCTGTTCAGCAATACCAACGTCAAAGGCCCGATCCGGCATGGCCTCCATCATGATCTTGAGGGAGCTGCCGGTGGGCATGGCCGGGGTGACCCCGAGGATCTTCTCGTTCTTTTCAGCTAGCTCTACGATCGTATGACCGAAAACGTCCTGGTACTTGGGCGGTTCCGGAGCTTCAGGCGTCACCTTGATGATCTCGCCGGTATCCTTATTGAAGACGCCGGGCGAGTGCCAGGTGGTCTCGTCCCCTTTTTCGGAAGGGCCGTAGCCCTTTCCTTTCTTGGTCACGCAGTGGAGCAGTTTGGGGCCTTTGATGTCCTTCAGGTCTTCGAAGATCCGGACGAGGTGGTCCGTATCGTGGCCGTCAACCGGCCCGAAATAGCGGAAGTTCAAGGCCTCGAACATGTTGCTCTGGTGGAGAAGGGAGGATTTGATACCCCCTTCGATCTGCTGGACCATCTTTCGCGCTCTGGGGCCGAAGCGGCTCAGGCGCCCGAGCATGTTCCAGACGTCGTCCTTGAACTTGTTGTAGGTATGGGAAGTGGTGATGTCCGTCAGGTACTCTTTGAGCGCGCTCACGTTCGGATCGATGGAGACGCGATTGTCGTTGAGGACCACGATCAGGTCACTGTCCTCGATCCCTCCGTGATCCAGCGCTTCAAAGGCCATACCTCCGGTCATCGCCCCATCACCGATCACGGCCACATGCTGCCGATCGATCTCCCCTTTCTGGCGGGAAGCAATGGCCATTCCCAATGCGGCAGAGATGGAAGTGGAGGAATGCCCCACGCCGAAGGTATCGTACTCGCTCTCGGCGATCTTCGGGAATCCGCTCAATCCCCCGTACTTCCTGATGCTCTCCATTTGATCCTTTCGTCCGGTCAGGATCTTGTGTCCGTAAGCCTGGTGACCTACATCCCAAACGATGCGATCGTCTGGGGTGTTGAAGACGTAATGGAGGGCGACCGTGAGTTCAGCGACTCCGAGACTACCGCCGAAGTGTCCGCCTTTGCTGGACACGACTTCGAGGATCAGGTCGCGGATCTCATCAGCCACCGTTTGAAGGTCCTCTTTCCGGCATACCGATCGAAGGTCAGAAGGTCGGTCGATGCGGTCCAGGAATCGCCGCTCTTCGTTGCTCATAAAGGTCTTATAAGGGGTCTGGAACATGTAAAGGTAATAGATCCCATCCAGTACCGTCCCAGCCATAGGGCGGGAGAGGGGGTTGCGATCACGGACGCTCGGCGGCGAAGGTCAAACCTCGATCTCTTCCCCTGAAACGGAGTCCATGAAACGGTACTGGAGAAAATGGAAGGCGGTCTTGGGCACCACCCGAAGCTTCCTTTTAAAACGCTTGATCCATTTCCACTTCAGGGAAGGCCATCCTTTTTCGAGGTAAGCGGCGATGAAAGGATGGGCTTCGAGGGTGATCTTCTTGTAGCCTTGCTCCTCAAAGAGGTAGCGAAGGTGGTTCTCGATATCATCCGTAATGAGGATCGTGGCCTGCACCTCTCCTTTGCCTTTACAGACGGGGCATTTCTCAGCGGTCTTGATATCGGTCTCCGGACGTACCCGCTCGCGGGTGATCTCGATCACACCGAACTTGCTTGGGAAAAGCACGTTGTGCTTGGCCTTGTCCTCTTCGAGGAACTTCTTGAAGCCTTCGTAGAGCTTTTTCTGGTTGGCCTTTTCGTACATATCGATGAAGTCCACACAGATGATCCCTCCCATGTCCCGAAGCTTTAAGAGGCGGGCGATCTCCTGAGCGGCTTCAAGGTTCACTTCCAAGGCGTTCTCTTCCTGGCTCTTTTCCGGACTCCGACGGTTTCCACTGTTCACATCGATCACGTGCATAGCCTCCGTATGCTCCACGATCAGATAAGCTCCGCTTTTAAGCGGGACGTGCCTGCCAAAGGAGGCCTTGATCTGCTTTTGGATCCCGAACTTGTCGAAGATGTCGACCTTCCCGGAATAAGGCTTAACGATGTCCTTCTGGTCCGGCGCGATGCTTTCGATGTACTCCTTGACCTCTTCGTAGATCTCGGCGTTGTTAACATGGATCCGGGTGAACTCCCCATTGAGCATATCACGGAGCAAGGCCGAGGTCCGGTCGAGCTCACCAAGCACCTTTTTGGGCGGCTTGGCTCCCTGAAGCTCTTTAAAGCAGGTATCCCAGCGCTTGATAAGGTCCCGAAGGTCCTGATCGAGGTCGGAGGCCTTCTTGTTCTCGGCCACGGTCCGGATGATCACGCCGAAGTTCTCGGGCTTGATGGACTTCAGCAGACGCCGGAGGCGGTTCCGCTCATCCTTGCTGCTGATGCTCTGGGATATGGATATTTTGTTCGTAAAGGGGACGAGGACGAGAAAACGTCCCGCGATCGTGAGCTCGGAAGTAAGCCGGGGGCCTTTTTGGGAGATCGGCTCCTTGGCGATCTGAACGAGGATGTTCTGATCCGCCTTCACCTGATCCTGGATCTTGCCGTTCTTATCGATGTCGGGTTCCATCTTAAAGCCAGCAAGACCAGCCTTGTTCAGCTTACCCTGATGGGCGAGCTTGACGAATTTTTTAAGAGAGGAGAATTGCGGACCAAGGTCGAGGTAATGAAGAAAAGCGTCCCTTTTGTAGCCAACGTCAACAAAAGCAGCGTTCAGGCTCGGGATGACCTTCTTCACCCTGCCGAGGTACATGTCCCCTACGCTGAACTCAGTTTCGCTCTTCTCCCGATGGAGTTCGGTCAGGACCTTGTCCTGTAGAAGGGCTATACTGACCTCAGGTGGGTCCGCATCGATAACGAGTTCGAGATCCACGCCGCACAAGTATTTAGGATCGGCCGGTCCTCGGATACAGGACCAGCACAAAGACCGATTTTCTCAGAGATGGTCTAACGGAACGGAATGTTCCTGAAACGGTTCACTTGCGCTTCTTGTGACGGTTCTTGCGCATCCGTTTCTTCCGCTTGTGGGTCGCGATCTTATGGCGTTTTCTTTTCTTACCGCTTGGCATCGTTCAATATCGTTTGTTCCGTATCGTTCGTTCTTTTGCTTTTCAAGGAACGCATCAACCCGTCCACCTGTTCACGAAGGGAATCCGAGGCCAGCTCCTGGCGGTAGCTTTTCAGCCTTTCGATAGCCTTGGCCGTATCTCCGAGGGTCGCATACGTTCTGGCGAGGTAAAGGTAAGCATCTTGGTAGGTCCGCGGGGCGATCGACAGAACCTTTTCGAAACGGTCTGCAGCTTTACGGTACTGGCCCGATCTTACGGAGAAACGCCCCAATTGCCAATTGACCTCGGCCTGGACGCTATCGTTCTCAGGATGCTCCTTTGCGATACGTTGGAGTTCGCGTATCCCTTCCATAGGAGGGGAACCCTTATCCTGCACTTTCCGCACCGCTGCGTCGATCTTCGCTCGTACGGGGTCCACTCCAGCCCCCTTTTCAGGCGTACGAGGGGCAAAAAAAAGGAGAACGGCCAAAAGGACCGTTCCCCCTATCAAAACCGTTGTTCGTGTGCGATCTGTCAATAGGCGATGTCAGTCCTTGACGGGCACTTTCTTCTTTACTCCTTCGACGAAAGTTTTGCTCGGCTTGAAGGAGGGAATATTATGGGCCGGAATGATCATCGTTTTGTTCTTCGAGATGTTCCGCCCGGTCTTCTGAGCACGCTTCTTGACGACGAAGCTCCCGAATCCCCGAAGGTAAACGTTCTCGTTGTTCTGAAGGGAATCCTTGATGTTCTTCATCATGGATTCGATCATCGAACGGACAGCTACTTTTTCGATCCCGGTGTCCTCGGATATCTTTGCAATGAGATCAGCTTTGGTCATGATCCTTGACTTTGGTTAGACGTCTGTTGCGGTGGCAAATATAGATGCGTAACAGCCCGTAGCATCAAAAATTAGATGAATCTTGAAGTTCCGGGGTTCAATACAGTAAGACGCTCCCTCAATGGACTTTAGCAAAAGATGGATCGAATGGTATCGAAAGCACCGCAGGGAGCTTCCCTGGCGAAGAACTCAAGAGCCCTACAGGATATGGCTTTCCGAGATCATTCTTCAGCAAACGCGGGTGGAACATGGATTGCGCTATTACGAGGCCTTTCTGGAGCGTTTCCCCACCGTCCATGACCTAGCGGCTGCATCCGAAGAAGAGGTCCTCAAAATGTGGCAAGGCCTCGGTTATTACACCCGGGCGCGCAACCTCCATCGGACCGCCCGCTATATTGTTAACGAAAGGAACGGGGAATTTCCTTCCAGTTTCGAGGAGCTGCGAGGATTGAAAGGGGTCGGGCCTTATACAGCGGCAGCGATCGGATCCTTTTCGTTCGGACTCCCAACACCTGTGGTGGATGGGAACGTTGAGCGCGTGATCGCCCGCTTGAAAGGAATCGAAGAACCCGTTAACACGAGCAAAGGGAAGCGAAGGATCCACGAACTTGCCTCGGAGATGATGGAGGATACCGATCCCGGAACCTTCAATCAAGCCATCATGGAGTTCGGGGCGCTCCTTTGTACACCAAAAGACCCGGATTGCGCGAACTGTCCCTTCAAAAAGGAATGCGTAGCATTTCGGGAGGGAAAGGTCGAAATGCTCCCCGTAAAGCGGAAGGGGAAAGGACAACGCCACCGGTATTTCAATTATCTCTACCTTCGGAACGAGAACGGGGTGGTTCTGGAACAACGAAGGGAAAAGGATATCTGGCAACACCTTTACCAACTTCCCCTCATCGAGAGCAAAGCCCCTGTCGGGGAAACGGAAATGCGGGAAGGAAAGCTCCCGAGCCCTCCTTTCGATGGAGCGATGGAAAAGGAAGAACTGGTGCTGCAAAGCGAAGTTCGGCATACCCTTTCCCATCAAAAGATCCATGCCCGTTTCTGGAAAGTGCCGGTACCCCGAAGAAAATGGCCGAGCGCTTGGTTTCAGGTGCCCGATCGGGAACTTCCCCATTATGCGTTCCCGAGATTGATAGAAAGATTTTTGGATTGATATTGCATTTTTAAAATAAAAATCCCACTTTTGTCATTGCTTAACCAAAAACGCGAATTTTCATGAACGGTGTGAACAAAGTCTTCATCCTCGGGAACCTCGGCCGGGATCCGGAGGTCAAAGAACTCCAAAGCGGAACCAAAGTGGCGAACATCCCTGTCGCAACGACGGAGACCTTCAAGGACCGGAACGGCGAACGGCAGGAACGGACGGAATGGCACAACGTCGACCTTTGGAACCGTCAGGCCGAGATCGCTCAGGAGTACCTTTCGAAGGGAGATTCGGTCTTCATCGAAGGGACCATCCGAACGGACAAGTGGCAGGATCAGGAGGGGAACGACCGCTATACGACCAAGATAAGGGGCCTTAGCATGACGATGCTAGGTAAGCGGAGCGGGAACGAAGGTTCCGGTGGAGGAGCAGCTCCTTCTCCGGAAAAAGGCCAGAACCAACCTGAGGGAGGGAACGCAGACCTCGGTCAGGAAGGGGACGACAGCGACGATCTCCCGTTTTAAGGAAAAAGGGCCGCGTAGGGGCAGACGGATCTGTCCCTACCAAAGGCCCGTTCTTCCTTTCCTTCGCCTACCTTTGGGCCCTTCCCGGCCCATGGGTATGGATCGATCACATCGACGTCCTAAGGGACTTATCGGAATGCTCTTCGCAGCATCCATACTCATAATGGCCTGCAACGGAGGAGGAACGCCCCGCCCCAAGGGCTATCCAAGGATCGAATTTCCGGAAGAACGGGAGTTTCAACGCACGAAAAAGGAGGGTTGCCCCTATTCCTTCAAGATCCCGGACAATGCAGTGCTCACCCAAAAGACCGTCCAAAAGCGGAAGGAACATAACACGGAGTGCTGGTTCGACCTCGTCTATCCACGCTACAAAGCGCAGGTCCATCTCACCTACAAAGCGTTGGACGGTGACCTCAGGAAGTTCGTTCGTCAAAGCCACCGCCTGGCCTATGAACATCAGGTGAAAGCGCAGGATATCATCCCGGAGCGGATCCGGATCGACAGCAACGAGATCTATGGAACAAAGTACCGCATCAAGGGGAACGTGGCCTCGAACCTCCAGTTCTTCATCACTGACAGCTCGGAGCACTTTCTCAGAGGGTCGCTCTACTTCATGACCGAACCCAACGCAGATTCCCTTCGCCCTGTGATCGAATACATCGACCAGGACCTTGACCGCATCTTTCATAGCCTAAGGTGGGAAAAAGGGACCTGAACTCCCTCAGGTTTCAAGGGAACGCTCCTCCAACCCCCCAGCGATAGAACGATCGTTGGCCAATCGCGGGACTTTGTTCTGACCCCCAAGGCGACCGATCGAGGCCATATAAGCGTTGAAGCCACCTTTCTCTACCTTTCGGATGACGAGGGGACGTAGGATGCCACCCTGGATCAGGTCCCTGTAGTAGATGTTCTGCTCCTGAAGGCGCTCGTCCATCCGATCACGGAAAGCTTCCATGTCCGCTGGCTCACTGGAGAATTCGATGAACCATTCATGATAAGGACGCGATCCTTCCGGCACATCGAGCTGAGGGGCCACCGTGAACTCGACCACACTTCCACCTTTATCACGGCACGCCGCCTGAAGCGCTTCTTCCACCTCCTTGGCTATCACGTGCTCTCCGAAAGCAGAAGTGAAATGTTCGGTCCGTCCACTGACCTCTATGCGGGGAGGGTCCAAACTGGTGAAACGGACCGTATCTCCAAGATCATACCCCCAAAGCCCTGCATTGTTGGAAAGAACGACCGCGTAATCCTTTCCTTTCTCCACATCCCCAAGCGTTAGCCTTTCAGGGGCCTCTTTTCCGATCGCTTCCAAGGGAATGAACTCATAAAAGATGCCGGAATCCAGAACTAAAAGCATTCCTTCTTCTTCCTGGCTGTCCTGGAACGCGATGAAGCCTTCCGAAGCAGGATAAGTCTCGATGCTATCAAAGGGGCCTCCGATCAAATCCTGAAAGTGCGAGCGATATGGCTCAAAATTGACACCTCCGTGGACATAGAGCTGTAAATGCGGAAAAACTTCCTTGATCGAACGGCCTGTCCGCTCACGGATCCGCTCGAAATACATCTGGACCCAGGACGGAATGCCTCCAAAAAGGGTCATCCGTTCGTTCAAGGTCTCATCGATGATCCTTTCCAATTTAGCCTCCCAATCCTGCATCAGGTTGGTTTCCCAGGAAGGAAGCCGGTTCTTCTGGAGATAGGAAGGTACATGATGAGCCACGATACCTGAAAGGCGTCCCGTCTTGATGCCGTTCTTCTCTTCGAGCTCAGGACTTCCCTGAAGGAATATCATCTTTCCATCGAGAAAAGCAGCGTTCCGCGTTTCGTGGATATAGCTCAAGAGGGCACGTTTCGTGGAACCGATGTGGTTCGGCATCGAATCCCTCGTAAGCGGGATGTACTTGGCTCCCGAGGTCGTCCCTGAGGTTTTGGAAAGATAGAGGGGCATCCCCGGCCAAAGAATATCCTTTTCCCCGTTCACGACACGGTCGATATAGCTCCTGAGGCCTTCGTAGCCCCGAACGGGTACGCGCTTCTGGAACTCCTCGATACCCTGAACGCGATCGAAGCCATGGTCCTTCCCGAAAACGGTACGCCTTCCTTTTCGGATCAGATCCGAGAAGACTTGCTGCTGAAGTCCCATCGGATCCCGGTACCGCCGCTTCATACGGCCGATAAGGAGATCCGCGTAGGGCTTGCTGAGGACACGCTTCAACCCCATGGGACTAAAAGACCATCACTTCTTCAGGGTCGATGGGTTCGCCCTTATGCCAGAGTTCGAAATGAAGGTGGGGACCTGTGGTCAACCTCCCCGAATTCCCGATAATAGCGATCGGCTCCCCGGCCCGCACTTTTTGTCCGGTCTCTTTCAAAAGGATGGAATTGTGCATGTAAACCGAAAGCATACCGTTCGGGTGTTGGATCTGGATCACATTTCCCTGGTCCGGAGTCCAGGAAGAAAAGACCACACGTCCTTCTAGCGTTGCTTTGATCGATGCTCCTTTCGATGCAGTAAGATCGACCCCGAAATGGTGCCCGTGTTCGTCAAAAGCATCAGTGAGCGCACCCCGCAAAGGAGGAAAGAAGTGCTCAGAGAACGCCCTGTCCTTTGGAGCTTTTCTTTCTTTTCCGGCCTTGCTCAGTTTTTCAGGGGTCATAGGGAGTGTGTTGGTCCCCAAAGAACTGTCCACTCCGTCGAACACCGAGCGGATCTTTTGGAAATGGGTCTTCATCAACTCCAATTCTTGCTCGAGGGAATCTGCCTTGGCAATGGCCCTGATGCTCCGTTCTTCCATCTCTTTGCCGGGGTAACCGGGCAAATATCGCTTGATAGGGGTGAAGGCAACGAGCGAGAAAAGAACGAGCACGACCAGGAAAAAAGCTCCCCCGGCGATCCACAAGAAACGCAAAGGGGTGAGTTCTACTGAGGCCTTCTCCTCGAACGTACGCCGGTTGAATATTGCCAGCACATAGGTCCTCCGCAGTTTTTTCAAGCGACGCCTGATCGCACTTCTTTCGCGGGAATCACGGTCTTCCATTCTTCGCCCGATAGGGTCTCCTACGAATATCCGAAATTTGAGGATCAGGCGCTTCCCGGCGGACTCCCTTACCTTTGGGGGGATAAAGGACGCCCCCTCATCCCACCGCATAATAGAAAGCGCTTTCAAACGGTTAATAAATAGCCTTCGAGCCAACCTATGATGGGGCTCCGGACCTCATATCGAACCCTGATACGCTCCCTTTTCGTGCTGCTCCTGGCGGGATGTTCCACCGAAAAGGACACCTTTGTACACCGTTTTTATCACAACACCACAGCCCGCTACAACGGCTACTATTACGCGGACCTGAGCACGAAAAAGGGGCTGGAGAAGATCCGAGAGGAATACAAAGAGGACTATTCGGTGATCATCCCGGTCTTCAATGACGGGGACAAGGAATCAGCATCCGTAGCCTACCCGGAGATGGACCGGGCTATCAAGAAGCTTTCCAAAGTGATCGAGCGGCACTCGATGAAGATCCACGGGAAGGAAAAGTGCAAGTGGATCGACGACAGCTACCTCCTGCTCGGCCGCTGCTACTACTACAAGGGCAACTATTCGAAAGCCGAGGAGATCTTCACTTACATTTCCAAGGAATATCGGAGAAAACCGATCCGCCCGCTGGCCCTGATATGGCTGGCCCGCACCCAGATCGAAGCGGACAAGCTCGACGAAGCACGCAATATCCTCCAACTTATCGAAGAGGAACGCCTCTTCAAGAAGAGGGAGCGCGAAGACCTTAAGGACTTTTACGAAGAGACCTTCGCTCAACTTCACATCGACCGGGAAAACTACAAGGAAGCCGCATCGAAGCTCGAATCGGCCATCGAGCGAAAACGTTGGCTCTTAGATCGTAACCGGAAGGAGCGCCTATACTTCATCCTTGGTCAGCTCTACCATAAAATGGGCAACATCGAAAAGGGGAACCGGAACTTCGCTCAGGTGGTGAACTATAGCCCCCCTTACGAAATGGCCTTCCAGGCAAAGATCAAGCAAGCGCTCTCTTACCGGGAAGGGATGAAGAATTCAGCGCGCATCAAGAAGCAACTCCTGAAAATGCTCAAGGACGAAAAGAACGTCGATTATTACGACCAGATCTATTTCGCACTTGCTGAGGTGGAGCTTGCGGAAGGGAACCAGGAAGAAGGGGTCCGTTACCTCAAGAAGTCCGTTCAAGCGGATAATGTATCAAAACCACAGCAGCGAACGGAGGCCCATCTGAAACTTGCGGACATCCACTTCCGGAAGCGTGATTATAAAAGCGCCCAAAAACATTACGAAAAAGCCTACGGCCGAATGGACAATGGCCATGATCGTTACTTGGAGGTAGAGCGAAGAGCTAACAGCCTTTCGGAGCTCGTCCAGCACCTCAATACGATCGAAAAGCAGGACAGTATCCTCGAGTTAGCGAACATGGACAAGAAGGAACGTAGAAAGCGGATCGAGGATATGATCGAGAAGCGGGTGAATAAGGCTGAGCAAAAAAAGCAGGAACAACGCGTCACCAAGGACGAACTTCGCGATCAGAACGCTTTCAATTCAAAGTCCGGGGGCAGTTCCACCTTCTACTTCTACAATCAAAAGGCCAAAAGCAAAGGCTACAACAACTTCAAACGGATATGGGGCGATCGTCCGCTACAGGATGACTGGCGGAGGAGCAAGGTGGGCAGCGGAAAGTCCCAGGCGTTCAACGACCCTGCTGCGGATAGCCTCGAATCGGAAGCAGGGGTTGTAACCGACCCATCGTATTACGAGAAAGACCTCCCTTTGAAAGGATCGGAGAAGAAAAAGACCCGGAAAAAGATCGCCCAGGCAATGTACGATGCTGCGCTCATTTATCGGGAAGATCTGGAAGATGTGGACCAAGCCATGGAGATGTTCCGGGAACTCGTCCAACGCTTCGACCTTAAAGCCTACACCCCTCCGGCTTATTACCAGCTTTACCGTATCTTCCTGAAAAAGGAAAAGCGTAGCAATTACTTCAGCACCGACCAAAAGAACAGTTCGGAGCACTACAAGAACATCATCCTCGAACGCTATCCGAACTCCGATTATGCTGAGTTGATCCGCAACCCTGACGGGGTTGAGGAGGAAAAGAAAGCACGGAAAAAAGCAAAAGCTCATTACCAACGCACCCTCCAAACCTACCAGAAAGGGCGCTTCGATAGCGTGATCGCGCGGTCCAACAGAGCCCTTTCGAACGGGACAGGGGAAGCCCTGAGGGCCAAATACATGCTCCTTAAAGGGCTATCCCTCGGCCGTTCCGATAGCCTTATGGCCGCCAAGAAAGTGCTCAATATGATCATCGAAAAACATAACCAGCAACCCGAAGCGGAACGGGCCAAAGCGATCCTGAAGGGCTTGGAGAATAAGAAAAGTTCCTCCTCGGAATCCGAAGTCAACATCAAGGAGACCCCCTTCAAGAAGCAGCCGGACAGCAAGCATTATTTCTGTATCATCGTTCCCAAGGGGAATGAAAATGCCAGCAAAGTGAAGACCGGAGTTTCCGATTTCAACCGGGAATACTTTGGCAACAAGTCCCTGAACATTACCTCCACTTTCCTTCGCAACAAGGACAATCTGATCCTGGTGAAGAAATTCAAAGACCGAAAAGAAGGAATGGACTATTACCGCACCTTCATCCAACGATCATCCGTATTGGATATCCTCAACATGAAAAAGAGCGACATCTTCATCATCGCTCAGGAGAATTTCGGCACCATGTTCAGGGAGCAAAAGAGCGATGCGTACATGCCCTTTTTCCGCCAGGTCTACCTGAACAACTGAAGCCAGGAAAAGGTCCAGCGATCGGAAAGGAAAACTCGTACTTTTGGAGCATTAGTATGTTCAAGAACAACGGAAACAGCAAGAACGGTCCTACCGATCCTTCCTCCCCGGATCGACTGAACCGTATCGTGGAGGGAAGCAGTGTAGAGGGTGATCTTATTTGCGAGAGCAATCTGCGCATCGATGGAAAGGTGAAAGGAAGCGTTCGTACGAGCAGTCGCCTTGTGATCGGCGAGAACGGCGTTGTTGAAGGAGAAGTGACCTGTAAGGAGGGAGAGATCGAAGGGAAAGTCCACGGAAGCATCAATGCATCGGAGCTCATCGGTCTAAAAGCGAATGCCCGCATCGAAGGGGATATCGAGACCAAAAAGCTGGCCATCGAGGAAGGCGCCATATTCACCGGGAATTGCACCATGGGTGGAAAAGGGGGATCAAGCGAAAGCCATGTCGGAGCAGGATCCGAAGAAAAGACCGAACAAGGAGGAAAGCAGGGAAAGGAGGGAAAAGAGGAACCGAAGTGAACTGGCCAAATACTCCGACATTGCCATCAAGATGGCAGCGGTCATCTTTATCGGGGTTTGGGGCGGAATGAAGCTTGAAGAATACCTCGGGTTCGAAAAACCCTACCTTACCCTTTTCACTTCCCTCGCTTCTGTATTTCTGGCCATATACATCGTGATCCGCGATCTGAAGTGATGAGAAGGAACACTATTCGTACGGCGGCCTGGACGGGTCTCGCGACCCTCCTCGTGCAACAGACCGCATCCTTTGTCTGGGGAGATGGTGGACCACCCGAGACCGCCCCGAAAGTGAGCCTCGTCTTTCCCGTTCTCTGGCTCTTCTTCCTCCTCTTTCACCTCTTTGTGATACGGCTATCAAGATCCCATCCCCGGCAGTTCACCATCTATTACCTCGGCCTCCTTGGCATGAAGATGTTCCTTGCCATGATAGCGGTCCTTCTTTACGGTTACTTCATCCCGGAGGGGCTCCGGACCTTCGTGAGCGTTCTTTTACCCCTCTATGCGATACTCACGGCGATCGAGGTAATGGAGACCCTGAACTTCCTTCGCTGGAAGGAGAAAGAAGAAAATGGAATGGAAGGATGAAGCGGCTCGAGATCCTCAAAGGGGTTGCTGCACTTAGCGTACTGGCCATAGCTTACAACAGCTATTTCGATCTTATCGATCTGCCCAGACGAGAGGACCTCAACCTGGCCCTTTCCATTCTTTGTACGCTTCTTTTTTTAGCTGGGCTCTATCACGATCACCTGAGCCGAAAAATGCTGAGAAGTGCTCGGAAAAAGGGCTCCAGGAGCTTTTCGGTGAGCCGCAAAGGGATCCGTGATCAACGCTTCCGGGAAGGCTTGCTCATCTTTCTCTTCTTCATCCCCGTCATCCCTGCCCTCCTTTCCTTCCCTTCCCAACCCTATCTCGGACTTTCCCTCTTTCTATTCCCTTTGCATGGGATCGTCCGAAGCTACCGCGCTCAAAAGATGAAAGGGGCCGAGCTGATCGTCGCTCCTGACCGTATCGCTTTCCCCCTCCGATCCACCCGCTCCGTCCGTTTCGAGGATCTGGATCGGGTTGCCCTGAAGTACGAGCACCTTTACTTCATCTTCAAGGATGGAAAAGTGGAAACGCTGCCACTGAACCTCCTCCCTCCTGATAAAACGGTCGAACAAGAGGCGCTGGGCTTTCTCGGGGAGCAGCTTCAGAAAGCGGGAGTAAAAGGAAGTGAAGGGATTCAGGAACTAGCGTTCGAAGCGAATTCGAGGGAATAGAGCATCCCACTGAGCTGGCGGAGGTATTCCCGCTTATCGAACCGGGGTCCATAAACGAAACCTTCGACCGTCACGAGCCTTCCCCTTTCTTTATCATAGGTGGAGAGACTTATGAAGGGTCCTCCCATCTGGTCATTCTCCACCCTCCAAAGCCCGCGGAGCTCCACAGCATACCGCCCTTTGAAGGAACGTTCCTCGAGTTCCGGTGCAGCTTCCTCGAAACGGTCCTCCGTGGTCATGTAGGACCCTTTCGTAGGGCCCGGAACGTGCTTTTTCAGGACTGAGTCCCGCTTTTCGAGGAGCGCTTTCTTTTCGAACTGTTCCTCCCCCTCGTAGGGATAATAATAAAGCAGGATCCCCTCCATCAGATCGCGCTTTCGACCACCGACCGGGATCCGCCGGTAGCGTTCGAGCCAAACGAGATCTTCCCCCTCCTTTTTGATACTGAAACCCTTCGGGACCTTCAAAGAGAGGTCATGCGCTTTCAATAGCTTTTTGCGGAGTTCTTTGGAATGCTCCTCCGCATAGACTTGCATGAACCGCTTTCGTTCAGCCTTAACGATCCGGTCGATGATCTGATCGGAACGTTCAAGGACTTTCTGAAGCATGCTGTCCACATCGCTGCCCGTTAAGCGAAGGATCAACTGATCGCTTGCCCATTCGTCCGTTCCAACACTGAGCCTGGCCGCATGATCATAGTCCCCGGAGACCTTGATCATGAAGAGGTTCCGATGTTCTTTGAGAAGGGACCCGAACTCCTTCCACTTCGTGCGTACCACGTCAAAATGGGGTTCCGGGCGAGGGAGTCCGTGGATGGGAGCACTGAGAAAGGCCTGCACCGTATCCCCGATAAGAGCTTCTTCCGCTCCTTGATCACATACCAGGACGATCTCCCCTTTGGCACCACTGCTCCTGGGTTTGTGCTCGTTCCCACCAGCCTTGCTATCATCACCCCGGTTCAGGGCCATCAAGAGAAGGACCCCGACCACAAGGACCAAAGCAAGGACGCTATAAAGCGGGATCTTTCCTTTCATCATTGTTGATGCTTATCAGGAAGGATCCTCCTCGATGAGGATGCGCTGGCCTGGACGGAGCTTCTCGATCTCGTTGGCCTCGTTCAGGGCACGGATCTTTTTCAGGGTGACCCCGTTGTATTCTCTTGCGATATCCCATAGCGTGTCACCCCTGCGCACGGTATGATAACGGGGCTTCGTATCCGTATTATCGCTTTTGGGACCGTTCGATGCCGTTTTGTTATCCGCGTTCGCGTCCTCGGCTTTCTTCTCCTTCTCCTTTTCCTTTTCATCCCCTTCAACCTTTCGGCGGACGGTCTTGTGAATGGTAAGGCGCTGGCCCGGATGGATGCGCGACCCACGGATGTTGTTCCAAGCCCTTATCTGGGAAACGCGTACGCCGTGCTGCTGGGCGATCGATCCCAGATATTCTCCCCTTCGCACCCGATGGATCTCGGTGATCTCTTTCGTAACGTATCCGTCCTCGCCAACAGGGCTTTCGTCCATCGAGTGGATGGAATCCTCGTTGGCAAGGAAGGTACCGATCTTCTTTCGCGGAAGGCGAAGGACCTTGTTATCCTCCGTTGCCGGCACCTCGCCCCTCCGATAGACCGGATTCAGCATCTTCAGGGTGTCCTTAGGGATATCGATGGCCCTGGAGATCTGATCGAACGTAACGGGCTTGCTCACGTGGACCGTATCGAACTCGAAATAGCGATAACCGGGATCCACAGGAACGAGACCGTGCGCTTTGTAGTGCTCCATGATATAGTTGACCGCTACGAAAGCAGGTACATAACCGCCCGTTTCACGGGGCAGATAAGGGCGAAGCTCCCAATAGTCCTTCTTTCCTCCGGAACGGCGCATGGCACGGTTCACGATGCCCGGCCCAGCATTGTATGCAGCGAGCACGAGGTTCCAATCCTCGTAAATGCCATACAGGAACTTGAGATATTCACAGGCCGCTTCGGTGGACCGGACCGGATCCCTGCGTTCATCCACATAAGAATCGACCTCCAATCCGTAAAGTTTGCCCGTCCTGTACATGAACTGCCAAAGGCCGGTGGCACCCGCAGGTGACCGTGCAGTGGGGTTGAGCGCGGACTCGACGATGGCCAGGTATTTGAGCTCGAGCGGGATCCCGTGTTTATCTAGCTTTTCCTCGATCATCGGAAAATAGATCTCTTTCATGCCGAGAACGCGGGAAGTGAGATCCCGTCTCTTGTTCGCATAGAGTTCGATGAAAGCCTGTACGATGGAATTGTACTCAAAATCCAGCGGGGTTTTCCGGTCAAGGCCCCGGAGTCGCTCAATATAAACCGAATCGGGATAAGAAGGGAGGCTATCGCTCAGGATCCCAGTTTCTTTCAGGTAAGAGCTGTCGGCCTCAAAGGGATCCTTTCGGTAATAAACGGAAGTGGCGAGGCTATCCAGCGCATCGATAACGGGATCGCTCGCTTGGAGGCTAAGCGTATCGGCGGTCTTGGTACTATCTGAAGCAGTACTATCAGGCTCGGTCGCCTTCGAGGTACCGAGGGCCGAAAAAAGCATCATTGCAAGAAAAAGAGAGAACTTCTGGATCTTCATGTTCATCGATATAAAAACGCAGGAGCGCGGGAAAAGGTTCACCCCAACGATCACGATCTCCGTACCGCGGGTAAATACGAAGTTCGCTGATCAAAGTTCAAGATAAAAGGGGCTTTCGGGCTCGATCTTCACGATCGATCCTTCATAAGTAGCTCGGCGACACCGAGGAGTTCTTTTTCCTTGAAAGGTGCTGCCATCAATTGAACGCCGTATGGAAGGCCGTTCGTATGTTGCCCGAGCGGAAGGGAGATAGCAGGGATACCGGCAAGATTGGCCTGCACGGTGAAGATGTCCTGAAGGTACATGGTGATCGGATCGTCGATCTTGTCGCCCACCTTGAAAGGGGTGCTGGGTGCGGTGGGGATCAGAATGACGTCGTGCTCTTCCAGGATCCCGAGGGTGCGTTCCCGTATCAGTCGTCGCACCTTTTGGGCCTTTCCGAAATAGGCATCGTAATAGCCTGCGCTCAGGACAAAGGTCCCGAGCATGATACGCCTTTTGACCTCAGGCCCGAAGCCTTCAGTACGGGAGCGAAGGTAGCTTTCTTCCGTCCCTTCGGCCTCTTCACTCCTGAAGCCGAAATGGATCCCATCGTAGCGTGCAAGGTTAGAAGAGGCCTCGGCATTGGACAGCACCTGGTAGGCAGGAACGAGATGATCAAGGTAGCCAAAATGTTCACCATGGATCGCATGCCCTTTTTGGGAAAGTTCCTGGAGAACTCCCTCCGTCCCATTTCTGAGCTCGGGATCGAGTCCTTCACGCTCCATTACATCCTCGAAATAGGCAAAGGACAGAGAAGCATCCGGGACCGGAACTTTTGAGAGGTCCGGAACCTCCCGTTCGGAACATGTACTATCGTATTCATCGCTACCCCCGATCGTAGAAAGGATCCTTCCGGCATCTTCCACGCTCTGCGTGAGCGGGCCGATCTGGTCAAAAGAAGATGCATAAGCGATGAGCCCGTGGCGGGAAACCCTCCCGTAGCTGGGTTTGAACCCCACAACGTCACAAAAAGCAGCTGGCTGCCGGACCGAGCCTCCGGTATCCGAACCAAGGGCAGCAAGGCACATCCCGGCCTTCACAGCAGCTGCGGGGGCTCCGGACGACCCTCCGGGTACGCGCTCCGGGTCGATCGGATTCCGGGAAGGTCCATAACGGGAATTCTCATTGGAGGATCCCATCGCGAACTCATCGCAATTCGTTCTCCCGATGATGATAGCATCGGCTTCCTCCAAGCGTTCGATCACGGTCGCATCGTAGAGGGAGGTGAAGCCATCGAGGATCCGAGAAGCTGCGGTGACCTGCCGATCCTTGATGCAGATGTTGTCCTTGATCGCGATAACAAGGCCTGCAAGCGAGCCCTGTGCCCCCTGGCGGATCCGCTCCTGAACCTGTACCGCTTTTTCCCGAGCCTCCTCTTCGAAACATTCGACGAAGAGGTTGAGCTCCGGATCCTTTTCATGGATCCTGGAGATATAGTGGTCGACGAGTTCCGGGAGCGAGCGTTCACCGCTGCTTACAGCCTCCTGCACCGACCGAATGCTCGAAGGAATGGAGCTCATCTGGCGGAACGGATAGGGTTAGCGGTCCTTCTGATCAGGGTCTTTTCTTCCCTCATCGGACGATGGAGCAGATCCCTGCCCCTTTTCATCGTCGTTCGTAGCCTCTTTGAATTCCTTGACCCCTTTTCCAAGCCCGCGCATGAGCTCTGGGATCTTCGTACCCCCAAAGAGAAGAAGGACCACGATAGCGATGATGACCCATTCGGTGGGACCAGGCATGCCCCAAAGAAAGAGGATACTTGACATGGCTTCCATCATAAAGCCCAAAGGTACAAAAAAGCGCTCGCTCCTTATCGGTCGAGGATCCAGTCAGCCGGGTCCATTTTGCGATTCCCCTCCCCGGAGACTTTCCAGATCTCGAAGTGCGCCTCGGTCTTACCCGCTCCTTTATCGGTGAGCACCTGCCCCAATTCCTGGCCTACCACCACCTGGTCGCCCTTTTCCACGAAGACCTTCTCCAGGTTCGAATAGACCGTCCGATAAGAACCGTGTTTGACCATAACGGCCTTTCCGGCTCCGGATATCACAATAACGCTGGAAACTTCCCCCTTGAAAACGGCTTTTGCTTTCGACCCTTCGTTGGTCTCAATGTCCACCCCATTGTTCTGGATCTTAATGCCTGCTCCAAGGGTAGGATGGTTCTGTTCTCCGAACCCTTGCGAAATGACCCCGCGTTCCACAGGCCAGGGAAGTTTCCCTTTGTTCTTCTGGAAATCCTTAGCCAGCTTTCTTGCTTCAGGGGTCAATTCAAAATTCCCTTTGTTCGCCTCTTTGGTCTTGCGGACCTCTTCTTCGATGACCCGTTCGATGGCCGCTGCAAGGCGTTCCCTTTCTTCTTTTTGCTCCTGAAGTTTCTTCCTCAGCTTTTTCTCTTCCTGTTTGAGTTCGCTAAGCGTGCTCTTCTGTTCCTGTTTATCGGAAGCGAGCCGCTCCCGCTCTTTCCGTTTTTCCCGTAAGAGCTTTTCTTTTTCCTTCTTTTTGGCCTTGAGCTCGGAGATCTTATTGTCGAGGATGTTCCGCGTACGCTCGATGGACCGGGCTTGTTGTTTCCGGTGCGCGGCATATCGCTGGAGGTATTTAAGCCGGCGATACGCTTGGTACATATTCGCTGAAGCGAATATGAAGAGAAGCCGGTCATAGGAATTGCGGTTCCGGTAAGCGTGGCGGATCATCTCCGCATAATCCGCTTTTAGCTTTTTCAGGTCTTCTTCGAGCGAAGCGATCATGGCCTGGTTCTCCTCGATCTTCCCTTTGAGCTCGTGAATGCGATGATTGATGGTGGTGATCAATTCCTCCCGATAGTCGATCTTCTTCTTCAGCATGACCAGTTCGGACTGGGTCAATTCCCGGTTCTCTTGCTTTTTCTCGATGAGCTGATTGGTATAACGGATCCGTTCGTTGAGCTTTTCCTTTTTCTTTTCAAGCTCCTCTTTGGTCTGGGCAAAGAGGCCAACGCAAAGAAGAAGCCCCGGAATGAGAAGGAAGAGCTTATGGACGGATCTTCTCATGATCGTCGGGAATGTTAAAGGGATAGCGGAGGGTTCCTGAGGACCTTGGGCCCCGGAGCTCTATATCGAAAGTAGAAATTCCCTTTTGAGAACGGACTTTCGCACGGATCCGTGAAGGGATCCTCGTACTGTCCAAGTGCTGATAGGCCTCATAGCGAAGCTCAAGGACATTCCGTTCCCGAAGGTCGATAGCGGTGAAACGCGTAAGGACCTCTCCGCTATCGAGCTTCCAGTAAAAAGGGATATAACGACCGACCGAAGGATGTTGCTGCAGGTAACGGTCCAGACTGTCCCGCATCGGAGCGGAGGATCGGAAACGGACGCTGTCGTAAGGATCCTCCATTCCTTTCAAGCCCAAGCGGTCTGCTAGCTCCGAATCCATGAGCGGACGGTAGTGGAGGGTGTCGGATGCAGTACTATCCCCCTTCTTTCGGATCCTTACGAACCCTTCTTCATGGGGAATGCTAGGGCGCCCTAAAAGGGCACTTTCCAAGAGCTTTCTTTCGAGGGGGATCCCGATATTCCTACTGAAGCGTTCCGGGTCGCCCCTATAATAACGATCCTGCATGCGATCGAGGAAAGCGAGCGAATCGTCGGTAAGCAACACGCGGGCCATTTCGATACCCAATGCAGGGGCCACCGAAGCCCACAGCACACTGTCCGGGTTGATCCGCATACTGGCCTTGAAGCGGGCGTTCCGCTCGGGTCCTTTTATGCGGACCTTCAGGTCAAAAGAGAAAGGGTCTTTAAGGATGGATTCCAGGACCGGGGCCTTGGCCACGCTATCGATGACGCTATAAGAACGCGCTTCCTCTTTCGGCGTCTCTCCCGTGGGTCGCTTGCTACATGCCGGAATAAGAAGGCCGATAACAAGGAGGAACAGGATGAAGGGGCGGCCTTCAGGGGGTAGGGAGTTCTTCTTCACGGATCTTCCTTTCCAGTTCTTCCGAGCCACTTCCGGCTTTCCGAGCTTTTTTCCAATATTCAAGGGCCTTTTCCTTTTCCCCGGTCCGATAGAGCACGTCCCCGTAGTGTTCGAGAATGGTCGCACTTCCGTTACCACCTTTCCGCAGTGCTTTTTTCAGTCGATCCCGGGCCTTTTCATAAGAACCTTTCCTGTAAAGGATCCATCCGTAGGTGTCGAGGAATGAGGCTCTCCCCGGCTGGAGCTTATTAGCCTTCTTGCTCAGTTTCAAGGCCTTGTTGAGGCTATCCCCCCGTTCGGACAAATAATAGGCGTAATTGTTAAGCAAGAACGGATCCTCAGAGCGGATCTCTAAAGCCTGATCGAACGCCCTGTCCGATCTTTGATGTTCCCCGATACGGTGATAAGCTTCTCCGATCCTTTCAAGGAATCGATACTTCAGATCCGGGTCATCTACCACCAGCCTTTTCCCGTATTCCAAGCGCTCAACTCCCTCTTCGTTACGTCCTTTCTCCATCAACGCAATGCCCTCGAAAAGATGGACCTTGGGTTGGTTCGGGAAATATTCCTTTGCTCGGCGGGCATCCGCCAAAAGGCTGTCCGTCATCCCTTTTCGCTGATCGATCAGGAGGACCTGCTGCCATATCGGGAACTTATTCGCATTCAAATTCAAGGCCTTTTTGAACATCCGCCTAGCGCTATCGAGCTTCCCGTCCCGGAAGAGGAAGTCACCGTAGACCGTATAGGCCTTGGCTTCTTCAGGATGGCTTTTTATAAGAATGTCGAGGAGCTGGTAAGCCTCTTCTTTGAACGCATTGCTCTGTTTAGAAAGGGAGAAGTAATTGAGTAGGACTTTCACTTTCTTATCGACACCTAAGGATCGGCTTTTATACCCTTTCTTCAAATGGTCAAGGGCTTTCTCTTTGTTCCCTCGCTTCCGATACAAACGGGATAAGGAAAGGTGAGCCTTTCCGTTGTCCGGATCCACCTCTAAAAGCCGGTCATAAGTCTCAAGGGCTTTCTTCTCCGCTCCCATCTTTTGGTAGGTCTCCGCCATGATCCCGTAATACTTGGTCTCTTCCGGGAAATTTTCGGTCAGCCGCTTCAACTCTTTGATGGCCTTTTCGTTCTCTCCCATTTTTCGGTAAAGCCGCTGTTTCTGGAGGGTTATACGCGGACGAAGTCCCGTTCGGCTCTCGATGGAATCGTAAACCGCGATGGCCTTTTCACGCCTTCCAGCCCGTACCAATGCGTTCGCATGGCGATACAGCAGCTCGAGGTTGCCGTCCTTCTTCTTTCGGAGTTTTGCATAGATCTCAGCTGCTTTTTCGTAAGAACCGTATTCGGTATAGAGATCCGCCAGGAACTTTTGGTACCAAAAGTTCGAAGGATCGATGGCAGCAGCCTTTTTTGCGTGCTTGAGCGCTTCGCTGCGTTCCTTCCGTTCCCGCAGGATCTTGGCGATCTCGAAATGCACGGATGCCAGGGTGGAATCCACCTTAAAGGCCTTCTTAAAGGTTTCCAGGGCCTTTTCCTTATTGCCGATCATCTTCTGTTGATCGGCCTCGATGAGGATGGCCCGGATCTGCATGGAATCCTCCTGACTCACCGACTTTCCTCTACCGATCCCATCCTCCGTACCGTCCGAAAGGCTTTTCCCTCCTCCACAGGAAGCCAATACCATGAGGACTCCGGCCATAAAGGCCAGGAATAAAGATCGGTATAGAGGGGCTGCGATCAAAGGTCAGTCCCCTTTTACAACATTGAAATCCCCGATGCTAAGGTCTTTCGGGGCGGTTTGATATTCGGCTTGATTCCCGATCATGGAGTTCTCGATGTTCGCACCTCGGATCAGGCTATGGGTCTGCACGATCGAATTCCGGATGATGCTCTCTCTGATCTCGCTTCCTTCTCCTACTGAAACGTGAGGACCTACCACGCTATTCTCCAGCAGGACGTTCTTTCCGATATAACAAGGTGGGATCACAACACTGTTCCGGTTTTCGTGGTCAGGAGCAAGCATCTCTTCCCCTTTCTTGAACTCGAGCACTCGTTGATTGGTATGAACGGTAAGGTCCTTTTTGCCACAATCGAGCCATTCATCCACTTGTCCGGCCTGAAAACGCACCCCTTGGTCCTTCATCCGTTCCAGGGCATTGGTGAGCTGGTACTCGCCTTTATCCTTGATGTCGTTATCTATCAGGTATTGAAGTTCGCGTTTTAAGTGAGCAGCATCGTGGAAATAGTAGATCCCGATGATCGCAAGGTCCGAAGGAGGGTCTTGCGGTTTTTCGACCATTTCGCTTATATATCCCTTTTCGTCAAGAGTGACCAACCCGAATGAGGAGGGATCCTCTTCCACCTTTTTGACCCAGATGATCCCCTCTGCCTCCTCGTCCATCTTCATTTCGGCCCGAAAGAGGGTATCGGCAAAGGCCACCACGGCTTTCCCTTCCAGATGGTCACCGGCACAGAGGACCGCATGGGCCGTTCCAAGCGCTTCCTCCTGGTAATGGATGGAGGATTCAGCTCCGATCTCGTTGGCCAGGGATCTTAGCTGATCCTTCACTTCTTCACCGAAATCCCCGATGACAAAAGCCACTTCTTCGATGGGTTCGGTACAGACCGAAGCGATGTCCTCCACCAACCTTTGAACGATGGGTTTCCCGGCTATCGGCAAAAGAGGCTTGGGAACGGTGAGCGTATGTGGACGCATCCGCTTGCCGATACCGGCCATAGGAACGATGATCTTCATGGGCTCGGGATCTAAAGTTCTTTTGGAATCCTTTCGATGGGAGCAAAAATAAAGCATTGGGGGATCTAGGATCCAGAAATGCCCATTCGATATGCGTCGTATGAATGTCTGAACAGGATGCTTGCTGCAGAGATCGACTGCATATATTTGGGAATCCTTCGAACCGATCCGGTCGAAACCTTGCGCACCCTCCTGATCGTTCTGACCGCTCATTTCTTTTTAACAAGTAGCGTTGAAGCACAGGATGCTGAAAGCCCGGATACCGCTAATGCCGACCCGGAGATCCGAAAAGTGGATTCCCTGAACCGAGTAGCAACGGAGCTCCGCTTCAACGATCCGGAAAAGGCCGATGAACTACGGGATTCTGCATATCAAAAAGCCAAAGCTCTATCCTACCTTAAAGGACAGGCAAGGGCCCTCGAGATCGATGCGGAGCTTTCGTTCTTCTACGATAGCAAAGAGAGAGGCTACCGGTGCTTGGAAAGGGCTGATTCGATCCGCCGAACGATCGATGATCTTTCTGGAATGGGTAGGAGCAGGATGGAAACGGGCGTTATCCTGCTCAATAAGCACTATTACAAGAAGGCTGACAGCCTGTTCGAGGTAGCTAAGGACTACTACGAGCGAACAGGGAACATATCCAGAATGGCCCGTACCCATTACTGGCGTTCGAGAGGCAAGCACTTTCAGAACCAATATCCGAAAGCGCTTCGCCACGCCCATAAAACCCTTACCCTTTACGATTCAGTGGGGGGAAAGGAAGGAAAGGCCAAAGCCTACAGACAGATCGGGCGGGTCCATTGGGCGCAGGAGAATAAGCAAAAAGCCCGGAACGCCTTTGAAAAGGCGGCAAAACTCTTTAAAATAGCGGGTGATGCCCGAGGTATAGCCAGTGCTCACAGCCTTATGGGGCGCTATTACCTGGAGGAGGGGGACCATGACTCTGCCTCCTATCACTACCGCAGGTCCATCGCTTTTAATGACAGTGCAGGGGCAAGGAAATCAAAGGCCTACGCGGAGGCTAATCTTGCTCGCGTCTTTGTCAAAAAGGGGCGGACGGACAGCAGCGAACGCCTTTCGAAAAAAGCGATGAAGGTCTTCTATCACTACCGGGATCCGACAGGGATGATCCTCGTCTATGACAACCTGGGTCGGGTCCATGAACGGACCGGAGCATTGGACAGTGCTCTTGCTTACTACCGCAAAGCAGTCCCCAAGGCGGATCAGATCAAAAGCTTCGAGGAACAGGCCAAGCTTTACGAGCGGATCGCTGCGGTCCTGAACCAACAAGGGAAAGGGAGCGAAGCTTATAGCACACTGAAAAAAGCATCTGCTTACGAAGATTCATTGGCCTTGCGGGAACAGCAAAAGAAAATGGCCGAATTGGAGGCCAAATACGAGATGCGCGAACGCAAGAAAGAGTTGGAACTAAAAGAGGCCCAGCTCGAGCGGAAGAAAGTGCAGCAATACGCGCTTATCGGAGGCCTCCTTATCGTCCTGCTTTTTTCGGGTTTTATCTACTACCAATTCAGACAAAAGAAAAAAGCGAACATCGCCCTTAGCGAGAAGAACCGTGTGATCGAAGAAAAGAACCTTGAGATCCTCCACAGCATTCGCTACGCAAGCCGGATCCAGAATGCGGTGCTACCGGACAAGAGAAATATCCAAAAGCATTTCAGTTCCGGATTTGTGCTCTTTAAACCGCGCGACATGGTCTCGGGGGATCTTTACTGGATGGAGGAGCATAAAGGACGTTTCTTCATAGCAGTAGTGGACTGTACGGGGCACGGCGTTCCCGGAGCCCTCATCAGCCTGTTGGGCCATAACGGCCTCAACAAAGCCATCATGGAAGAAAAAATGACAGATCCCGGGGAGATCCTCTCCTTTCTGGACGAGCAAATGCGCAGAAGCTTCAAAAATCAAAGCGAAGGGAATGAGCTCCGGGATGGGATGGACGTAGCGCTTTGTGCATACGATCCCCAAAAGCAGGAACTATCCTTCGCGGGAGCGATCGAACCCCTTTACCTGATCCGGAAGGGAGCCAAGGATATCGAACAATACAAGGGGGACCGGCATGCCGTAGGAGGGATCACGGACCCGGAGAAGGAAAAGAAAAGCTTTAACACCCACCGGATCCAGATCCAGGAAGGGGACGAGTTCTATATCTTCTCCGATGGCTATCCCGATCAGTTCGGGGGACGAAAGGGCAAAAAACTCAAATACAAGGCCTTTCGAGAACTTATCCTCGAAAAGAGCGGGTTTAAAGACCTTTCGAAGCTCGAGCAGGAATTGGAGAAGAGCTTTGAGGAATGGCGAGGTGACCATGAACAAGTGGATGACGTGCTCGTGATCGGTGGCAGGGTTTGAGATCCATTGGGCAGGGTAAGGAAAAGAGGAGGCCGCAAGATCTTTTTAAATTTGAACCCATTTTGAACCCGATCGATCGATGAGTAAGAAAAAGATACTGGTCCCCACCGATTTCACCAGAGCCGGAAAATGCGCTGAAGGACACGCCCTTCGCACTGCAGAGATCATCGACGCAGAGGTCTATGTCCTCCATATCGTCAAGGAACGGGAAGAAGTCGAAGAGGCTCGCAAAAAGTTGGAGGAGGACGTTGCAGAACTGAACAAGGAGCGATCCGTGAAGATCCACCCCATGGTACGAGTGGGAAGTATCTTCGAGGACATCGGTGATGCGGCCGCTGAGGTGGAGGCTGACCTCATTTTCATGGGAACCCACGGCATGAAAGGGATGCAACACGTCATGGGGAGCAATGCCTTGCGGGTGATCAAGCATTCCTCCGCACCTTTCATCGTCGTTCAGGAGAAACCCATCGACGAAAAAGGGTACGACGATATCGTCGTGCCGCTGGACCTGAGCAAAGAGACCAAGCAAAAGCTGGACATCTCGGTCAACTTGGCTAAGTACTTTGATTCGCGGATCCACCTGATCACTCCGAAGGAAGAGGACGAATTCCTGAAGAATCAGTTGGAGCGAAACCTCCATTTCGCCGAGGATTTCTTTAAAGAGAGCGGTGTGAACTACACAACCAGGGTCGCGGACGAGAAAGCTTCGAACTTTCCTCGTGCCATCGTTAAACATGCTAGCGAGAAGGATGCCGATCTGATCTCGATCGTGAACCTCCAGGAGAACAGCTTGATAGGTGCTTTCGCAAGTTCTGAGGAGCAGAAATTGATAACCAACGATGCGCAGATCCCGGTCATGGTGATCAATCCGCATCAAACCACCGATCCTTCCAGCGTGAGTTTCTCTTCGGAAGGAGGGTAAGCCTTACGCCTGATCGGGGCCTTCCTCCTTGGCCTCCGCCTCCATTTTTTCAAGGCGTTCTTCGATCTCGCGAAGGTGCTCCAGCTTCTTCTTGCGCCGCAGATTGATCGCTGATTCGGTGAAGTACTGATGTTGGTGTAGAAAGCTGACCTGCAAGCGGTCCCATTCGATCATGCTCCCGATGTAACCGCGTTCCATAAGTTCCTTTCGCAATTTGTCAGCGATCTCATGGAAGTCCTCTCTGCCGAGGTAATCCAGGTCAGCATCGCAGATGATGCGCTCCAAATGGTTCTTTGGTTTGGGGGGGACCTCTGTGGCATGGATCATCGACGCGATCTGCTCGAGCTGATCCTCGGTGTAACCGTATTTCGGGAGCATTTCTTTGGCCATCCGCGCCCCGATCCATTCGTTCTTCTCGTATTGTTCCACGAAACCAGCATCGTGGAAAAGCGCAGCGGTCTTGAGGAGGAAGAGGTCCTCCCCTTCGATCCCCTCCATAAAGGCAAGTCGCTCCACCGCTTGGCAAACATCCTCGGTATGCCGGACATCATGATAATATAGGTTCTCCGGAAGCTCCTTGCTGAGCTTTTTGAGGAGGGCTTTCTCCGCTTTCCGGTAATTGATCTTGCTGAAGAAGTGGAGGTTCATATACTCCCAGAAAGCCTGGGAAGGCTCTTCTCCTTTCCCGTCCACTGACAGCTCTGGCTTAATACGATCCACGAAGAACATGTCGATGTGTCCCTTGTTCTTGGCATGCACCTTCCCTCGATAGGTACATTCGAAGAAAGGCTCGATGTAACTATAAGTAGCACCAGAGATGTTCACCTTACCGACTTCACTGTTCGACTCCATCCGAGCGGCCACGTTGACCGTATCACCCCAGATGTCATAAGCATAGCGTTTGATGCCGATCACGCCGGCGATGAGCTCCCCCGTGTGGATCCCGATCCGCAATTCCCAATTCTCTTCACCTTTATCCTTCAATCGCTCCTGTTGCTCAAACATGTAGCGCTGGATCTCAAGACCGGCCAAAACGGTGTGGATCGGATTGGTCTTGTTCCGGATCGGGATACCTCCTGCACACATATAAGCGTCCCCGATCGTCTTGATCTTTTCCAATTCCCATTTCTCGATGATCTGGTCGAACTTGATGAAATAGCTATCAAGGCGGGCAACGAGCTCCGTGGCCTTCATCGTCTCTGCGATCTTCGTGAACCCTTTGAAATCGGTGAACATGACAGTGGCCATGCGGTAATGTCTGGCCGAAGCCCTTCCTCCCGTCTTCAATTCGTTGGCCGTATCCTCGGGGAGGAGGTTCACGAGGAGTTTGTCCACTTTGTTCTTCTCCTCTTCAAGCAAAGAACGCTGTTCTTCCACCTTTTCCTTTTCCGCTTCGAGCTGTTGGTTCTGCTCCTCGATCCGCTCTTTTTGCCGGGTCACTTCATGAGTGCGCCTTTTCACTTCCAACTCCAGCTTCCGCTTCTGCTCTTCGACCAGATTGACCCGATAACGATAGAGGCCGAAACCTGTACCTGCTAGGGCCAGTATCAGGAAGCCCCTGAACCACCAGGTCGCCCAGAAAGGAGGCTCCACCACGATCTTGAGGGTTCTCGGCTTTTTGTTCCAGACCCCATCCCTGTTGCAACCCCACACCTTGAAATTGTAAGTCCCTGGATCCAGGTTGGTATAGTGAGCGGTCCGATCCGTTCCTGCTTCTATCGTATCCTTATCAAAGCCCTTCAGGATATAGCGATAGCGGTTCTTTTGGGGCTGCGAATAGTGCAGGGCTGCGAACTCGATGGTGAAATTGTTCTGATCATGCCCCAGTACGATCCGTTCGGTCTCATCGATATGTCCTTCCAAGATAGTGCCTTTATCAGGACCTTCAGGCACGTTAAAGAGCCTGAATTCAGTGAAGACGAGTTCTGGCGGAAAGGGGTCCTTCTCGATCCTGGAAGGATAGAAGGCGTTCAACCCATTGATGCCTCCAAAAAAGAACTCGCCTGAAGGGGATCGATGATAGGCCCCGATGTTGAATTCGTTGCTTTGAAGACCATCGCTTTCTTCATAGACCGTGAACTCCTCTTTTTCGATATCAAAGCGACAAAGTCCCCGGTTCGTGCTCATCCATAGATGGCCTTCACCATCTCCCAATACGCCATAGACCACATTGTTAGGGAGCCCGTCCTTCTCGGTATAGGATTCCACATGCCCCGTTTCAGGATCCAGCCGATTCAATCCTCCCCCGTAGGTCCCAAGCCATATATAGCCGTCATCTCCTTCCCAAACGGACATGATACTATTGGTATTGAGCGAGTTTGGGTCATCAGGATCTCGCTGGTACACTTTCACTTCATAATGTTCGGCCCCGTTCTTCCAGAAGATCCGAAGCCGGTTCAACCCTCCTCCATCCGTTGCGATCCAAAGGGCACCATCTTCCGCGCGATGCACATCACGGATGAGGGAATGGGAGAGTCTGGCCCTGGAACCGGTATCATTATCGAAACAAAGGATCCTACCGCTCTTCGTATCGTAGCGCTTGAGGCCGGTCCGTGTACCCAACCAAAGAACGTCGCTGCTGTCCGGAAGGATGCTATATACCTTGGCCCGCTCCACTTGCCTTCCTTCGGAAGAGCGATAAGGCATTTTGCGGTATCTGCCCTTGGAGCTGTCCGGAGAAAGTTCGAGCTGATAGAGCCCGTCCACAGCTCCAGCCCATATCTTTTCTCCGATATACAGAGAGATCACGCTTTTGTCGTTGACCCCCGGGCGGTCTTTGATCCGGCGGTCGTAATGGAAGAATGCATTGGCTTTGCGGTCCACCCGGGTGATCCCTTTTCGCGTACCCACCCAAAGGATGCCGTTCGAGCTCTCCGTAATGGCCCAAACGTTCTTATCGTTCAGGCCCTTGTGGCTCATAACGTGGGAAGTTATGTGCTGGAAGTACTGTTCCTTGGGATCGAACTTGCTAACACCGCGGTTGGTCCCGATCCATATGGATCCGGTCCGGTCTTCGTGGATCGCGTTCACAAGGTCGTTGGCCAAGCTGGATGGAATGTAATCCTGATATTGGTAATGATGAAAGTGCTCCGCGCCGTTCTTGTGATAAAGCCTGCTCAATCCTCCGCCAGCGGTCCCGAACCAAAAGCGTCCCTTCCGGTCCTTTTGGATCACCTGAACGACCGGGTGAGGGAGCCTTTCTTTTCCTTCTCCGGCCTTCAGATGCTTTACCACCCTCATCCGATCTTTTTCCGAACTTAGAGCAAATGCTCCTTCGTCCGTTCCGACCCAATAGGTCGAATTCTTCCGAGGATGAAGGGTATGGACCTGAAGATCTGTGAGGGGGGTCCGATGCAAAGCAGCTTTTCGGGGAAGGTACAGGAAAAGACCCTTTTCCTGGGTACCGACCCATAAGGAGTCGTCCCCTTTACAAAGGAGGGATCGCACTTCTTTCAGCGAAGGAGCACCGCTTCCTTTTCCGCCCCGCGGCAAAGCCCTGTTACTGTCCGGAGGGAGCACGAAAAGGCCATGGCGGAGGGTCCCGATCCAAACGTTCCCGTCCGGACCTTTTTCGAGAGCAAGCACGGTCGGCTTTACCCCATCGCTGAAAGGGATGGCCTCGAAGGACTGTTCCTTACGGTCGAAGCGATCGAGCCCCCTCTCCGTGCCGACGAGCACCCTTCCTTGAGGCCCTTCAGCAAGGGAACGGACGAAGTTGTTGGATATGGAGCTCGTGTCGTGCGGATCCTTCTGGAATACCCGGAACTCGTAGCCGTCAAAGCGGTTCAGCCCATCCTGGGTACCGATCCAGACCAATCCTTTTCGGTCTTGCATAATGCTATTGACCGTGCTCTGGGAAAGGCCGTCCCGAATGGTGTAATGGTCGAAACGTATATCAGGCCTTTCCCTGGCAAGTCCGGAAAGAGTAAGGTAAAGAAAGAAGAGAAGGACAGGGGCCGCGCGCTTCATCGATATCGATCAAGCTTCATTCCACGGCCACTCCGATGACCAGAATATCATCGATCTGCTCGAGATCCCCCTTCCATTCCTCGATGGTCCGATCCAGGATATCCTTTTGCTCCTTCATAGGCTTATCGCTGATCGATATAAGGAGCTCCTTGAAGGGACGGTATTTGAACTTCTTCCCTTTCGGTCCACCGAACTGGTCCGGAAATCCGTCCGAGAAGACGTAAAGCTGATCCCCTTTCTGAAGATCGACCTCCTGCGTGCTGTATTGGTGTTCCCCTTCTCCACCGATAGCGACTTTATCGGCCTTGTATTCGGTCAATTCTCCGTCCCGGATGAGATAGAGGGGATTGTTGGCCCCTGCGAACTGAACTTTCCGTTCCTGCTTGTCCAGGGTACAAAGGGCCATATCCATCCCGTCGTTAACGGATTCACCTTCGTTCGTCCGCGTAAGGGCCCTTTGGGCTGACCTGTTAAGATCGTCCAGGATCTGGCCCGGCTTTTCATACCGGTGTTCGTTCACGGCTTGGTGAAGCCCATTGTGCCCGACGAGGCTCATGAAAGCACCAGGCACTCCATGACCGGTACAATCAACGGCTGAAAAGATGACCTTCCCATCGTCGGTCTTCTCGAACCAATAGAAATCACCGGATACGATGTCCTTGGGTTTGAAAAGAACGAAGCAGGAGGGGAGTTCCTTTTCGATCCACTGATCAGAAGGAAGGATGGAGCTCTGAAGCCGTTTGGCGTAGCGAATGCTATCGGTGAGGTCCTTGTAGAGCCCTTCGACCTTTTGTTTCTGTTCCACCACCTCTTGCGTACGCTGCCGGACCTTTTCCTCGAGGATCCGTTCGTTCTCTGCGAGATCGTCCCTCATCTTGAGGAGTGCGTGGCCTAGCGTATCATGGGGGCTCAAGGGTTGGAACTCATAATCGAAATTGCCGGCACCAACCTGTTTGGAGAAATCCGTGGTACGCTTCAGGCCATCGACAAGGTCGTTGAGGGCTTCGGACATCTCCCCGATCTCATCGTTGGTAGGTTTGATGCGATGCTCAGGGAATATTCCCTTTCCTAGCGAAAGAAGGATACGTTTAAGGTCCTGCACCGGGCGCACGATGGAACGGACGGTGAAGATCGCGATCAGTAGCCCCACGATGATCAGGATCACCCCCACATAACGGACGAGGAACTGCAGGGTGTCGAAGGAGGCGATCATCTTACCCCGCACTTTCCGGGTGGTCTTTTTCTGCCGCCCGATCAGTTGATCGAGCTTCATCAGGATCTCCTTGGTCTGAGTGTGAACCGCTCCTCCGCTTTCCACTTTCGGGCGGACCCTGAACCTGTTGGCTGGTTGATTGTAACTATCGAAGCTCGGGAGGGCTTTCTGGATGGTGCTGTGGACCTGAAAAAGGGTATCGATGTCCGCAAAGATGGACTTCAATTGCTCGACCCGCGTTTTGGAATATCCTTCCTCCTTTTTATTGCTCCAATGTTGGGAAAGGGTGTTCAGCGTATCCCGAAGGGATGGCCACTCCTCTTCGATCAGCCGTTGTAGTTGCTGCTTGTTCAGGTTATCGCTCCGGCTCTGCACCAGTCCCCAATAAGTGATGAGCATCTGCGAACGGGCGATCTTCAGTTTCAGTTCCTGAAGCTCATCGAGGGAAGGACTGTAGATCTCACTGATCTGACGATTGATGGAACGGCTCTTATCCAGCGCATCATTCGTGAAATACAGGACAAGTACGATAAAGAAAATGAAGATCCCGAAACCGGTGAAGATCTTTCTTCCTATGGTGAAACGAAAGCCCAAGGATCAGATCAATTATTCCGTTCTTTAAGGATCTTCTGCTTCAATTCCTTGTAATATTTCGACCGCTCGTCATTGTTCAGGCTGTAATAGATCCCTGAAAGCCCTTCAAGGGTTTCGATCCGTTTCGGCCTTTGCTCGTGGGCGGCCTTCATGTAGGGAAGGGCCTTTTGGAAATGTTCCTTCGACTTCTTTTGTTTTTTCTGAACCATGGCGATATTGACGTCAGCACGTGAGGAGATAAGCTCCTGATTGATCTGCACACCCCGGTTGTAATGCATTCGGGCCGTATTATAATTGGCCAAGTAATTCGAACTATCGATGGCAAGAACCTTTCCGAAAGCCTCGAGGGCTTTATTAAAGACCTCCTTATCGTGTTCCTTATTCCCTTCGTGGAGGTTCATATAGACCACACCAAGGTTGTTGTAGAATCCGATCAGGTCATTCCTGAGGTCCTCTTTGGTTTGACCAAGCTCTTTTGAAAGTTCAACGTAGCGTTTAAAGAGCTTGAGCGGGCGCTTGTAATTGCTGGTATCGAGATTTCTCAATGCCCGATTGTACAAGTGTTCCCCGATCAAATAGTTGAGAGCGCTCTTGCTGTTCTTCTTCACTTTTCCCTCTGCCCCTTTGTTGAGCGCTTTCCTAAAGGAAATGATCGAAGAATCAAGGTAAGTATAGAATCGCTCCTCTTGCTTCTTCATATTCTTGAGGAGGTCTTTGTAAACAAAGCCCCTGATGTGCCATGTGTAGGCACGCTTTTTCTCTGCTTCCAGCGTGACGGCGCTATCGATCAATTGCCGGGCTTTTTGAAGCTCCCCCTCCTGATAATGGGCCGCTGCTTTCCGGGTCACACTTTGCCCGAATGCTCCCAAGGTCAGAAGCAATAGAACGAGCGATATGTTGATCCTTTTCAACAAGATCAATGCACCTTAAAAGCCAGATTCCGTAGCTGATTCCCGGTGGTAAGCCCATAACGTTCCGCATTCCTACGGCTTAACTCATAATGAAGTTGTTTGTTATGGACCATGAATTTGATGACGGCCCCTTTTTTCAGTGCTGAAGGGTGTTCTGCCACCAATAGCGTGCTCTTGTTCCTGGCCTTGAAACCATTGAGCGAAGAAGAGGCTCCCCTTCCGATGAAGAGGATGTTGCAACGTAGATCCACCTCAGAAACGCTATTGTACTTCTTGACCGCAATGGACTGGTTTCCGATCTGTTTGCCTTCGTACTTCTTCTTAAGGAAATCGTATAGGTTGGGGTTCTCGTCGGAAACGATAAGCCCGATATTGAAATCCCCCTTTTTGTAAGAACTCGGCCAATCAACCTGCTTGGTGAACGTATAGATGTAGGAAGCTTTGAGGATCGCACGCGTGTCCTTGTCTTTGCTCGGAGCCTGCGCTGAGGCCTGAACAATGAAAAGAATGCTGATCGCTATTCCTACTAGCTTTTTCAAAGCCGGAAAAGAGGAGCTAATGATCGCAATTTAAGAAAACTCCGTCCTGCAAAGGGCCGACCCATCCCAACTCCGTCCCATCTTATCGACGGTCCTTCCAGATACGGGATAGCGTAAGCGGGAAGCTTCAGTTCTGTGAAGCTTCCCCGTCCCCGTGTTTGTGATTTTCCAGATCGCGATCGAAGAGGTAGAGACCTGCTTTGTCGTTCCCGATCATGTTGAGCTTGTCGAGAATATCCCGGGCGAGCGATTCTTCTTCGACCTGCTCGGCCACGTACCACTGCATGAAATTGTGCGTGGTGTAGTCCTTCTCATCGAGGCACTTGGCAACGATATCATTGATGTGCTCGGTCACTTGGATCTCGTGATCGAGAACTTTCTGAAAGATCTTTCCGAGCGAAGTGAAATCGGACTCGGGCTTTTCCAATCGTGGAACGAGCGCATGCCCTCCTCGCTCGTTGATGAAATGGATCAGCTTCAGCATGTGCATCCGTTCCTCATCGGAATGCGTGAAAAGGAACTTGGCCGTGCCATTGTAACCTTGGGCCTCGGCCCAGGACGCCATGGCGAGATAGAACTGAGACGCTTCTGCTTCGATGGCGACCTGTGCGTTAAGTAACTTTTCGATCTTCTTGGACAGCATGACTTTTCAGTTTTTCGGTTTCGATCCTCGAACGAAATTACGCTTCTTTGGACACCGACAGGGATAAATGGAGAAAGATCCTACGCGGCCCAAAGCGATAACCCTGTTACTGTTACACGCACGACGATAGAAAATATGGGTAAAAAACAAAAGAAACAGAAAGGGCAGGGGAAGTTCAAAAAACAACTTAAGAAAGGTCTTCTGGAGATCTTCAAGAACGAACCCTCCCGTCCGTTCAATCCGAAGCAACTGGCTTCCCGGCTGGGGTTGAGCCAGGACGATCAACAGCAAACCCTGGGAAAGGTCCTAAAGGAAATGGTACAGGACGAGCAGATCGTGAAAAAAGGCCGGGGTAGTTACAAGCACCGACCCAGGATCGCTTACATCAAAGGGAAGGTCGACATGACAAAACGAGGAGCGGCCTACGTTATATCGGAAGAGATCGAGAACGACGTATACATTGCTCCCAAAGACCTGAACACGGCCCTCGATGAAGACAGCGTGAAAGTCTACCTTTTCGCAAGGAGCAAGGACAAGAAGCCTGAAGGGGAAGTGGTGGAGATCCTGGAGCGTGCTCGCGATTCTTTCGTTGGCGTGCTGGAGGTCTTCGAAGAATTCGCCTTTCTCGTACCGGACCACGAAAAGATGCAGGTGGATATCTACATTCCACTGAACCGCTTAGGGGAAGGTAAGAACGGTGACAAAGCGATCGCAACGATCACGGACTGGCCGCCCGAGGCATCGAGCCCCTTTGGCAAAGTGACCGAAGTGCTTGGGAAGCCGGGCGAACACGAGGTCGAAATGCACGCTATTCTCGCCGATCACGGCCTACCAGCTGAATTCGGGCAAAAGGTCCTGGAAACTGCAGAGGGCATTCAGGAAGGTATAACGGAGGAAGAGATCGGAAAAAGGCACGATATGAGAAATACCCCGACCTTTACGATCGATCCGGAGGATGCCAAGGACTTCGACGATGCCATCAGTTACAGATCCTTGGGCGACGGGCTTCACGAGGTAGGGATCCACATTGCGGACGTCTCCCATTACGTTCAGCCCGGATCGCTGATCGAACAGGAAGCTTACGACCGTGCCACCTCGGTCTATCTGGTCGACCGGGTCGTCCCCATGCTGCCGGAGCGCCTTTCGAACGGGGTTTGTTCCCTGCGCCCGGAGGAGGATAAGCTGACCTTCTCAGCGGTCTTTCAACTGGACGATAAAGGACACGTGAAGAAAGAATGGTTCGGAAAGACGGTCACCCGTTCCGACAACCGATTTACTTATGACGAGGCTCAGGCTGTTCTAGATAACGAACAGGATGGGCCTATGAAAGAAGAACTGGATGCGACGAACGAACTGGCCAAAGCCCTCCGAAAGGAAAGATTGGAACACGGTTCGCTCGAGATCGAGAGCGAGGAGGTGAGGTTCGAGCTGGATGAAGAGGGAAAGCCTGTCAGCATCATCCCAAAGATGGTGCAGGAGGCGAACCGATTGATAGAGGATATGATGCTCCTTGCCAATCGGCGCGTGGCCGCCTTTGTGGGTAACCGCCAGGAGCCTCTCCCTTTCTTATACCGGGTGCACGATACACCCGATGAGGAAAAGCTCAAAGTCCTTCGGAGTTTCGTCAGCAAATTCGGATACAAGCTTCATTTCAAACCTGGCAAGTCAGCTTCTTATGCCATCAATAAGCTTTTGCACGACGTCAAGGGTTCTCCGGAGGAAAGCGTTATTTCCTACATGGCCATCCGATCGATGGCTAAAGCCGTCTACAGCACCGATAACATCGGACACTACGGGCTCGCCTTCGAATACTATACCCACTTCACATCCCCTATCCGTCGTTACCCGGACCTCATCGTTCACCGAACCCTCCAACACTTCCTGACCGAAGGAAAGACCGCTAACAAGGATGATCTGGAGGAGATCTGCGTTCATGCTTCCTCGATGGAAAAGAAAGCCACGGACGCAGAACGCGACTCGATCAAATACAAACAGGTGGAATATCTAAAGGATAAAGTGGGAGAGGATCTCCGCGGCCTGGTGAGCGGGATCACCGATTGGGGACTCTTCGTGGAGCTCAAGGAAAGCAAGTGCGAAGGATTGATCCGTCTGAAAGATATCGACGATGACCTCTATTATTTCGATCAGAAGAATTATCGGATCATCGGTGATCGCACGGGACGGCAATTCGATATCGGGGATGAACTGGATGTGCGGGTGGCCGGTGCAGACCTGGAGCGTAAGGAACTGGACCTGACCCTGATCAGTGAAGGGAAGGACTGATCAGATCAGGTTGATCCTTTCCTGAAGGGAATCCTTGTAAGCTCCACCGATCGGCATGGTCTTCCGGTCTTTCTGAAGGATCACGTGATTCTGCTCGATCCGATCGATCTTATCCAGGTTAACGATATAGGATCGATGAACCCTTAGGAAACGGTCCGACGGGATCTTCTTTTCGATGTCCTTCATCGTGGAGTGGACCGTATATCGGGTATCGCCGGTATTTATTACGACGTAGTCCTTCAAGGCCTCGATGTAGTAGACGTCATCAGCGTTTAATTTCACGAGACCGTGTTTGGACTTCACAAAGATCCGATCCCCGGGGTCACGGCTGTCCATGATCTGGTAAAGAAGATCGCGTTCTTTCCGGACCTCGCTTTCCTTGCCGTGCTTATAGAGGGCCATCTCGATGGTCGTGTGCAGATCGACCTCCTTAAAGGGTTTGATGATGTACCCGTATGGTTCCGTGACCTTCGCCTTGGAAAGGGTGTTCTCGTCAGCGTAGGCTGTAAGGTATATGACAGGTATGTCGAGATTCGCCCGGATCTCATCAGCAGCTTCTACCCCGTTCTTCTCCCCTTTGAGCATAATATCCATGAGGACGACCTCCGGATGTTGTTCAAGGGCTAAGGTAACGGCGTTCTCACCTGTAGGGGCCGTACCGATGACTTCATAACCCAGTTTTTCAAGACTTTGCTGGATATCCTTGGCAACGATGCTCTCGTCCTCTACGATAAGTACCTTAGTCCTTGACATTCAATCGTTGTTATTGCTCATGCTTCTATCAAAGGTAATCAAATAGTCGGTCCCATTATCCCGTTTTAGGCGTATTTCACCCTCCAATTGATCAAGAAGAGAGGATACCAGCTGGAGTCCTAAACTATCGGATGCTCCCACTTCGTAATCTTCAGGGAGTCCAACTCCGTTATCCCTGATCCGGATCGAAACCTGTTCGTCACCCTCCGCTTTTTCGACCTGGGAAAGGCTGATCCTTACATAACCTCCTCGTTGGTCCGGGAAAGCATATTTCAAAGCATTGGAGACGAGCTCATTGATGATAAGCCCACAGGGAATAGCTTGATCCAGGTTCAACTCTACATTCTCGAGATCGTGTTCCAGACGGACCGTCTTCCTGCTTGGGTGATAAGAATGGAACAGGTTGCTGCTGAGTTCTTTGATGTATTGGGCCATATCGATGGAATCGAACTCGTCGGTCCGATAGAGGCTCTCGTGAATAAAAGCCATGGAACTGATGCGGTTCTGGCTTTCCTGGAGGATCTGAAGGGTATTGTTGTCCTCGACGAAACGGGACTGTAGACTAAGGATGCTGGATATGACCTGAAGGTTGTTCTTCACCCGGTGATGAACTTCGCGCAGCAAGACCTCTTTTTCCTTGAGGGACCGGATCAGTTCCTCTTCGTTCTTCTTTCGTTCGGTGATGTCCTCGAACACCGAAACGAAATAATCAGGATCCCCGTTCTGGTCCTTTACGAGAGCGACGGTCAGGTTCAGATCGATCAGAGATCCGTTCTTGTGTACGTAACGCTTCTCGAATGAAACCCTATCCTTACCGCTTTTTTTGAGCTCTTCCCGGAGTTCTTCACTCTTTTCCACATCCCTTTCGGCAGTTATATCTATGAAATTGAAATTCTTCAATTCCTCCTCACTGTACCCTGTGATCTCGGTCAACTGCTGGTTCACGTTAAGGAAATTCCCCTGAAGGTCCACTTGTGCGATACCGATATAGGCTTGATCATAGATGGCCCGATACTTTTCCTCGCTCTTTCTGAGCTCTTCTTCAGCCCTTTTGATCTCCGTAATATCACGGGATATTCCCATAGAGCCGATGATCTGCCCTTTATGATCTTTTAAAGCCGTCGCTGACAAATAGGTGAGAAAGCAATTCCCATCCTTGTCCACATTTTGGATCTCGCCTGTAAAAGAACCCTTTTCTTCGATGGAACGAGCGACCATTTCCTTTACCTCCGGATCTCTGAAGAGTTCCATCGATCTCATGTTCAATGCTTCCTCCATCGAATAACCGAACTGCTCCTTCGCTGCGTCGTTGAACACCGTGATCCGCCCTTCGGGATCCGAAGCGATGATCATGTCGAGGGAACTGTCGATGACGCTCCGGGTGAACTCCTGGGAATCCTTGAGTTTCTTGTGGGTACGTTTATGTTCTTCGATCTCCTTTTCGAGCTGTTTGTTATACTCTTCCGCCACTTCCGCCCGCATCTTCTGACGTTCGAGTTGCTTTTCTCGGGTTATGTCGCGAAAGGCGGTGTGGAATACCTTCTCTCCCTGGTATTCGATCATATCGATCTTGGTCTCGATCTCGATCCTCCCCTTGCCGTGAGGTAAAGTACCTGCAACTTCGATAAAAGGGAGGTCTTCGCCTTTCTTAACCCGATCCATCCGCTCCCTGATCAGCTGGTAGTATTCAGGATCGATGTAATCCAGAATGTTCCGGGATGGAGCTTCCTCGATACTGTTAAGGCCGAACACGCGCTTGGCCATTTCGTTCAGATAGATGACCTCCCCCTCTCGATGCAGGATGGTCCCATAGGGAGAGTTCTCGATAAGGTCCCGATAGCGTTTCTGACTCTTTTCCAGTTCCTTCTCGTATTCCACCCGCTTGCTGATATCGGTTATAAAACCTTCCAGGATGGTATGGCCGGTCCCCTCATCAACATCGACCGCTTCCCCTCTTTCCCATACCGTCCGGATGTAGCCGCTGGCGGTCCTGATCCGATATTGGAGATCGAACTGCTCCCCCTTGCTGACCGCTTCCTGGACCATTTGCCAGATCCGGTCCTGATCTTTCTCATGGACCAATTGACCGTACGACCGGTCCCGATTCCCGATGAGTTGCTCGGGATGAAATCCCAGTAATTCTTCGCAACCCTGGCTTATGAACTCCATCGTCCAATCAGGATCGTTGCGGCAACGATACGCGATACCTGGAAGGTTCCCCAAGAGCGTCGACATCGCTCGCTCTCGTTCCTGCCGTTCCTTCTCAACACGCTTCCTCTGGGTTATATCGTGGACGACCGTAACCCTTATCTCTTCCCCGTGATAAGGAATGAACTCCCCCTTAGCTTCCACATCGATGACCGTTCCATCCTTACGAACCCCTTTTGCTTCGATCAGGTCGTTCCTGCCCTTTCCGTGCAATCGCAGTTCCCCCTCTTTTTGATGATCGGGATGGATAAGGTCCACTACTTTCCTTCCGATCAGTTCCTCGCGACTCCCGAAACCAAAGATCTCCACGAAAGGATCGTTCATATCGATGATACGTCCCTCTTTGCTCATCAGGATGCCCTCGATGGTGGACTGGGAAAGGATACGGAAACGCTCTTCACTATCCCGGAGGGCCTTTTGAGAAGCTTGCCAATGGGAAATATCGCGGAAGAGACCGAGCACATAACGCTCCCCTTTCAGCTCGAAAGAACGAGCGTTCACTTCCACAGGGATCGATCCCCCCTCCGCATCGAGCAATTCGGATTCCTGATCGATAATGCTGGCTTCTTCCTGATCCACGATACGATCGAGAAGTTCTTTGGAGATATCGTTGACCCCTTCGGAAAAAAGGCTTTCGACCTTCTGCCCAAGGATCGAACCCACATCCCTTTTCAGGATCTTTGCTGCACTTTGGTTGGCATTGACGATCTCTCCTGATCGCAACTCCCAAACGAAAATGGCATCGATGGCCGCATCCACCAACGTCCGATAACGTTCTTCACTTTCCTTCAAGGCCAAATTAGCTTCTTTGAGCTCCGTTATATCGATCATCGTTCCATCGATGTAACGGAGCTCACCTTTATCGTCACGTATGGGATTGGCGTTCTCGACGAAGTACTTGGTCCGCCCGTCCCTGAGGATCACCTTGCTCTCGTGTCCCGTTAATCCATCGTTCTCGAGGACCATCCGAACGAAGCTTCCCTGATCGCTGGATCCTTCGTAGATATCCTCCACGTTCTTTCCAAGGATCTCCTCTTGGTCGTCGTATCCCAGCATTTTCACGAAAGCATCGTTGCAAGAGACGATCGTGCGGTCAGGGACGGTCCTGAAAACCCCGGCAAGATTGTTCTCGAAAAGGTTGCGAAAATGCTTCTCTCGCTGCAAGAGACGCCGTTCGACAACCTTCTGCTCAGTCACATCCCGAAGAATACCCATGTTCTCTACATGCACCCCTTGCCGGTCGAAACGTGGATATATCTTTTCTTCTACCCACAGGTATTCAGAATGCCCTTGGGGAAGGATCCGATAACTTAATGAGATGGGGCTCTTTTCATCATGAAGGTTCCGATGGATCCGTTCTATTTCCGGAAGATCCTCTGGATGATAAAAGACATCTAAAGCCTCGTTCCGCATCTTTTCCTGGAATTCCGAGGCTTCGATCCCAAAAAGCTCGACGATACGGGGACTTACATGATAAGGGTCCAGCGTACCATCCTCGGATATCCCGACATGGTAGATGATCTCATCAAGGTATTCCTGAATGCCCCGATCCTGGAAAAGTTCCCCATCAGTACTTTCCTCCTTCAACGAAGATCTACCCGGAACATCGACATGTAAGGCATAAAAAGGATCCCCGTTTTCAAAATAAAGGGGATGAACATTGATGAAAACGGCCTGCTCAACAGCTTCGAAGAAGATCGGGCCATCCCGATAACATCCGTTCTCCAACACCAGCTCCTGCAACCCTTCCCATTTTTTATCCGAATGGAACAGTTCATCGAAAAGGCCCCCTCGGAGCTTCTCAGCTGGAAGATCAAAATGCTCTTCCACGGATCGGTTCAGATCCACGATCCTCCCTTCAGCCCCATCGACCAAAAGGATAGGCCCTTTCGTACCTTTCAGATCTCCCGGGAGTTCCGGAAAGGTCTCTTCTTTCTTCATGGGCTGCTCTTCGTGGTATTGGGAACGTCGAGCTGCGGTTCGATCTTTTCGCCGTTCACTTGCTTTTCAACGCCATTCTCGTACTCGATCGTAAGGATCACCCTCCCGTTCTTGTCATAACGCTTCCAGGTCCCATGGCGCTTACCCATCTGATAATGCCCGACCAGCTTTTTGGTACCGCTGGGATAATACCACAGATGTTCCCCTTTAGGGGTTCCATCAAGGTATTCCCCTTTGTACTTGAGTTGGTCGTTCTTTTTGTAATAATGCTTCCAGACCCCGGTCCTTCTACCATCTACATACTCTCCTTTTTCGATATGATCTCCGACCTCGTAGAGCCATTCTCCATTTTTCCGTCCATCGATGTACGCTCCTTTTGTAAGGACTTGTCCTTCATGGTCATACTCCACCGATGATCCGTCCTCTTTTCCATCGCGGTAATGTTCTTTCCGGTGAAGATCCCCGTTCTTGTAGTACCATTTCCAGGTTCCGACCTGTTCTCCTTTCTCATAGGAACCGGTCTGTTCGACCTGACCGCTTTGGTAATAATAGGTCCATTCCCCTTCTTTCCGCCCGTTCACGTACTTTCCTTCCGCTCTTTTACCCCCCTCTGGGTAGTAATGGACCCATTTTCCCTGATAATACCCCTGATCATCGATCTTGCCCTCACCCGTTAGCTTACCGTTCTCGAAGACCTTGGTCTTTTCGAGTTCCCCTTGCTCGTCATAGAATTTAAAGATTCCATGCTTTGTTCCATCGGGTCGATATGTTCCTTCCTTACGAAGGGTCCCATCCTCATAATACTCCTTTTTGGATTCGAGGACCACTAATTCCTCCGAATTCTCCAGCCGCTTGCCATCGTTGTACTTTCTGACCTCCTCGACCTCTCCCTTTTCATCGTAATACTTGAATACCCCGTGCTTCTTGCCGTCCTGGAAGTAACCCTCCCACTTTATCTGACCGTTGGGATAAAAGGCCATCCATTCCCCTGTTCGCTGTCCTTCATCGTTCTTCTGATTGATCGCTTTCTTCTCCCGAAGATGTCCATTCCGGTAGGTCAATAGGGTGATAACCCGTCCTTCCTTGTTGTACTTAAAAGCCGTTCCTTCCCGTTTTCCTTTCTCATAAGGGATGCGCATCCGTACGACCTTTTTTTTGGGAAAATAGTGATAAGCGGTTCCCTGCCTCATTCCATCCTCATAGGGGATCTTTTTTTTTAAAAAACCTTCCCTTGAATATTTCCGGGTAACGCTGTCCTTTTCTCCACTGTCGTACCATATTTCAGTTTCCAGGACCCCGTTCCTATCGTAAAAGCGCCAAAGACTGTCCAATTCCGTCCCTTCTCGCTTTCCTTCCGATTTAAGGGTTCCATCCGGATAGTAATTCTTCCAATGCCCGATAGGTTTTCCGTTCTTCATTTGACCTTCACTCGCCAATTCCCCGTTCTCATGATAGAAACGGTTGTACCCGTTCGGCTTTAACTCTCCTTTTTCATTTTGTGCGGCGAGTTCCGGAGCAAAAAGAAAAAGAGAAGCCAGGATCAGGAAAAGGAGGCCTTGAGCTTTTTTCAACCAAAGCATTATTTAAATATATATCTCTTTGAAAGAATAGACCATTACCATTAGATCGTTCACTCTGTTGAAGACCTTTCCCTTTTTCTTGTGAGATCGCGTTTATCGAAATAAGATCGACGATCCTTCAACGGGGCTATCGCTTCCATAACATCTACAGATGGGCTTTATGGCTTCTTTTCAACAATCTGTTAAAGGAGATCGTTGTGAAAGGATCTTTTCTAAAAAGCCCCCTTCGGATCGTTAATAGAGGGGATGAAAAACGGTCGAGGATCTTAGCACTTTCGATCGGGATCGGTCCCCATCTTTTCTTATCCGATCGCTGGTATCGAAATGTCACTTTCTTCTTTTCCCAAGATCTGAACGATCCATCTTCATCCTTTTAACGATCGGGAACTTGCAGAAATTCGACTATATGCCTGTTTTTCAATATATTAGATCATTTGTAACGGGGGCTTTACCGCGTTCACCGATCCCTTATCTTTGTAGTTCAAGGCATTGTCCTTTATGAAAACGGAGCGTATTGCCATCGGTTGCGACCACGCAGGGTATGAATTGAAAGAAGCATTGAAGGGTTATCTTTTTGAAAAGGGTTATGAAGTGCGCGATGAAGGAGCTTTTTCTGAAGAGCGGGCAGATTACCCCGATCATGCTCATGCCGTGGCCAGAGCTCTGAAGGAGGGGGAGGTTGATAGAGGGTGCATCATGTGTGGAAGCGGGAACGGCATCAATATGTCGGCGAACAAGTTCCCTGAAATTCGTTCTGCCCTTTGTTGGTGTGAAGAGATCGCCAGGTTGGCTCGGCAGCATAACGATGCGAATGTTCTTGCTCTTCCTGCTCGTTTTGTTCACGCTCATCATGCGAAACTCATCCTCGATACCTTTATGAACACTGCCTTTGAAGGGGGGCGCCACGAGAAACGGGTCGAAAAGATCGATCCGAGTGCTGCGAACGTTTGATGAACGGACCACCTGTTTGAAAGCCGCAAGATTAATTCTCCCCATCCTTCTTTTCCCTTTTCTACTTAAAGGGCAACTCGACTCGGCCGACCTCGGGGGTATCGAACCGCGTGCAGTAGGGCCGGCTGGGATGAGTGGGCGCGTTACGAGCATCGATGCACGGGTTCCCGACCCTGACCGTATTTGGATCGGGACGGCCTCAGGAGGTGTATGGCGGACCAAGAACGGAGGCATCGATTGGAAGCCCGTATTCGACCAGCAAAAACACCTTGCGATCGGTGCTGTGACCCTCGATCCTCAGAACCAGGACGTTATTTGGGTTGGTACCGGGGAAGGGAATCCCCGTAACAGTGTGTCCACAGGAGGAGGGATCTACAAGAGCCTCGATGGAGGGAATTCCTGGAAGTGCATGGGACTCCGGGCTACCCAGAACATCCATCGGATCCTCGTTCATCCGCGGGATCCTGATGTTATCATGGTCGCTGCGATCGGATCACCCTGGAAAGGCCATGATGAACGGGGGGTCTATCGAACGGAAAATGGAGGGAAGACCTGGGAAAAGGTCCTTTACAAAGGCCCCCATACAGGTTGTGCTGACCTGGTCATGGATCCTGTTAATCCTGATAAGTTCTTTGCTGCCATGTGGGAACATCAACGATGGCCTTGGTTCTTTCGGTCAGGAGGGCCGAATTCAGGCCTTTATGTAACCCACGATGGAGGAGATGATTGGAAAGAGCTCGACGGGAAGAACGGGATCCCCGAAGGTGAACTCGGACGTATCGGGCTTGCAATAGCCCCGAGCGACCCGGATAGGGTTTATGCCCTTATAGAAGCGGATAAGAACGCTCTTTATCGCTCGGATGACGGTGGGGAAGCCTTCGAAAAGATCAATAGCGATGATATCGGTGGGCGTCCCTTCTATTATGCCGACCTCTATGTCGATCCGAAGAACAAGGACCGTATTTATAACCTTTACTCCAGGGTTTCCAGGAGCATTAACGGAGGAAAGGACTTCGAGGTTCTGCTTCCGTATTCGAAGGTCCATCCAGACCATCACGCTTTCTGGATCCACCCGGAGGACCCTTCCTTTTTGATCGACGGAAATGACGGTGGGCTTGCTATATCCAGGGATCACGGAGAGAATTGGCGGTTTGTGGAGAACCTACCCCTGGCGCAGTATTACCATATCAACGTGGACCATCAAAAGCCCTACAACATATACGGAGGGATGCAGGACAACGGGTCCTGGCGAGGCCCTGCTTATGTATGGCGAAGAGGCGGGATCCGGAATTCCTACTGGGAGGAGCTTTATTTTGGGGATGGCTTCGATGTGATCCCGGACCGGAGCAATGAACGATACGGATATGCCATGTCACAAGGTGGAGGTTTGGCTCATTATGATCTGAAGACCGGGCATACGGAACGTATCAAGCCGGCCGGTCCGGATTCTGTGGAGCTCCGTTTCAACTGGAACGCCGCTATAGAACAGGATCCCCATGAGCCAGGGACCATATACTATGGAAGTCAATTCGTCCACAAGAGCACGGATAAGGGGTCGTCCTGGGAGATCATTTCACCGGACCTTACGACCGATGCTTCTTCAAAGCAGCGCCAAAAAAAGAGCGGAGGGTTAACGATCGATGTGACAGAGGCTGAGAACCACACCACGATCCGTAGCATTTCGCTTAGCCCGGTCGAGAAAGGGATCATATGGGTTGGAACGGATGATGGGAACCTACAGCTCAGCAGGAACGATGGTGCGGATTGGAAGGAGTTGTCAAAGCGCCTTCCCGGGGCTCCGGATAGTGGCTATATAGCTCAAGTTAGAGCCTCGGAGCACGATGCTTCCACCGCTTTCGTCGTTATGAACGACTACAGGCGTGGTGATCGGGGAGCTTATGCTTATAAGACCACGAACATGGGTGATAACTGGGAGCGTATCAGCGGTGGCGGGACCGTGGATGCGCCGGTTCGCTGCATCGTGCAAGATCCCGAAGAAGCATCCCTTTTATTTCTCGGAGCTGATGATGGGCTTTACTTCAGTTTGAACGGAGGGGACAACTGGCGGAAATGGAAGAGCGGTTATCCGAACGTCCGTACGCGGGACTTGGTGATCCATCCGCGCGAACACGATCTGGTGATCGGCACCTTCGGACGCTCAGCCTACGTGCTCGACGATATCCGCCCATTAAGGGCTCTTTCCCGGGAAGGAACGAGTATCCTGGAGGACACCCTTCGACTCTACGATCCTCCGCCTGCTCACAAGGTTCATTTCAAGCAAGCTTCCGGCACCCGCTTCCCTGCAGATGCGATCTTCCAGGGTGAGAACCGGCCTTACGGTGCCAGATTCACTTATTCCCTGCCATCCCTGGACACTAATGAAAAAGGCAAAGCGAAGCCTAAGGCGATGGTCCATATATTGGACGAAAAAGGCGATACGATCAGAAGCTTCAGAACGGAGCTCGATAGTGGTATGAACCGCTTCCATTGGCGTCTCAGAGGGGACGGGGTCCGTTACCCGAACCGAAAAGAACCAAAGAAACCCAAGTATCCGGCCGGTCAGGGCGTTCTTCCGGGAAGCTACAAAGTGCTGCTTTGCTATCAGGGAGCCCGCGATTCAGCGATGCTGGATGTTCGGCCCGACCCGAGAAAGGACTTCTCCATGGAAGATGCCAAGGCAAGGTACGCTCTTTACGAGGAGCACATGAAGAATGTGCGAAAGGCTACTGAAGCAGCGGACCGTTTGCGCAATGTCGAGAAGACGGTTCAGAAGCTCAAAGGCTTCGCCGATCGTATCGGAACTGATAGTTCCCGGACGCATTTCCTAGCTGAGAGCGATAGCCTCTTAAAAGGAATCGATACCCTTATGGCGGATTTCAAAAGGAAGGAACGGGAAGGGATCTATCGCAATGAGGAGATCCTGCTCGCTCATTTGCGCAGAGCGACTCACTACCTAGGATCCGGGGAAGGAGCTCCTGGTGCCACTCAAAAGAAAGTACAGCGCAGGGCCGAAGCGAAACTTCGGAACGTTCTGGAGGATGTGAACCGCTTTTTAAAAGGCCCCTGGAAGGAATATAAAGAGCTCGTCCGGGATTCCGGCCTTTCTTTCTTTGGAAAGGAAGAGGGACCGATCGAGGTGCCGGAAAGAAAGGACGGCGAATGATCAAAAACCAGCAAATCATGGATGTAGCCGATCAACGGATCATTGCTGTCTCCTATCAACTTCATGCAGGTGACCAGCAAGGCCAGCTCGTAGAAGAAGTGAGCAAAGAGCAACCCCTCAAGTTCCTATACGGAGGAGGGAACCTTCTGCCAGCTTTCGAACAGAACGTACAGGGACTTACCGAAGGAGATTCCTTCGATTTTACGATCCCTAGCGATGAAGCGTACGGCCCTTATCGGGATGACGCCATCATCGAACTTCCTTACGATGCCTTTCGTGTGGAAGGAGAGCTAAGGGAGGACCTTCTGAAGGAAGGAACGCGTGTTCCTATGCAGGATAGCGAAGGGAATTCCCTCGAAGGGAGGGTGAAGCAGTTGAAGGATGAGAACGTGGAGATGGACTTCAACCATCCCCTTGCCGGACAGGATCTCCATTTCGCAGGAGAAGTGGTGAACGTTCGGGAGGCCACGGAAAACGAGAAAGAAGCAGGGTCTCCTCAAGAGGAGCAGCAAAGTTCCTGACAAAAAAAACCCCCTTCTCCTTAGGAGAAGGGGGTTTAATCAGGAAATTAAGGATAGCGCTCAGTCGGTCCGTCGGACGTCGACTGCGTTCATGCCTTTTCGTCCTTCGCGGAGTTCGAAGCTTACATCGTCCTCGTCACGGATCTCATCGATGAGACCTGTGGCATGAACGAAGTACTCTTCGCCGCTTTCCTTTTCACGAATGAAGCCGTATCCTTTGGCTT
>CAZIDL010000012.1:0-47655 GCA_964537825.1 uncultured Weeksellaceae bacterium | reverse complement strand
TACAGGGAGGAAAGTCCGGGCAGCACAGAGCACCGCACCCCGGGAAACCGGGGGTCCGGTTCGCGCGAGCGGCCGGAACAGAGAGGGCCACAGAAACCAAACCCTCCACTTCGGTGGAGAAGGGTGCAACGGTGAGGACCACCTCACCTCGTTAACGGGCGACCGTTAGCGGCGGCGACCCTTGCGGGCTGAAAGACCAAATAAGCCGGGGCTCGAGGGTTGCTCGCCCGATCCCGGCGGGTAGGTCGATCAGATAAATGATGGAACGCGACAGAACCCGGCTTACAGGTCCGTCATCTTATTTTATGGTCCCAGCCAATGTCCTCTAAGACCATCCACGCGATTGTATTCGAGGGTCGGGAAAGGAAGCTTGATGCTGTCCAGGAACTTGAAAAGGATCCGCCACCCCTTCCCTTCCACAGGAAGATCGCGGAGCATGACGTCGAGAGAAAGGAAAAATCGGCGATGGCGGACTGGGGAAGGGAGCGATTCTCCTGCCGCATTCACGGAAGGATTCGACTTTCCTCCTAACATCCCGGACGCTCCATATCCCAATGATAGGGCAAGCCAATCCGGGAAAGGCCGATCCTCCCCGAACAGTTCCGCATCGATGTTCAGCCAATAGCGCTGCCCGTTGTAATCCTTGAGCACCCTTTGGAACGGCCCATCCCCTAATAGTTCAGGACGGTAAGAAGCATAGGGTGAAGGGCGGTATGAAAAGGCCGGAAGGATATAGGCCTTCCCCCAAACCTGCCTTTGTAGCAAAAAAGAACCTGCACCCAACAGGTTTGCCCCTGCATCCGACACGGAAAAGCCCCACCCTTTCGAAAATCCGTCCATGACCTCGATCCCTGACAAATAAAAAAAACCGACCCCTGCTCCCCACCAGGCAGCTCGCTTCTCTTTCATACCGGTCATTTTCCAAAGGGAGGAACTCCAGGAGCTCATATGATGACCGGCCCAGAAATGGCCGAGCTTATCCATCTGCAACCATTCATCGCTGTCATCGAAAAGATGAAAAGAACCGCGCGGATAGGACTGATACCAAGCCTGGTCCAACGCCCAATAACTTCCCCCTATGGCAAGCGCTTTACCTATAAAGACCGCTCGGAAGCGTCCTTTGTTAAGGCTGTCCGCTCCTTCCTTCTTATCACCGACCGCAGATACCGCATCCAGGGTTCCGAAAAGGAGGAAGTAAAGGATTAATTGAAAAAAGGCACTGCGCATGAGGAGCTCCAAAGGTCAGGCTTTCCTAGAGAACGCTCCAGGAAACTGATCCGGTCCCAGGCTATACCTCACTCGATCCGAACACGACGAAGATCGAGCAGGTTCATGGGATTCTCCTTCAATCCTTTCACGTTATTGCGGATCAAACGCAAAGTTTCATCATAAAAGAGCGGGATCACCGGCGCCTTTTCCACAACGATCCGATCCATTCTCCGGTACAACGACCTCCGCTTTTCCGGATCTTTCTCTTTCATAGCCTTTTCATAAAGGCTGTCGAAACGGGCATTGCTAAAATGGGTGTAATTCGGCCCTTTGGGAGAAAAATTACCGCTGTAGAAGAGCGAGAGAAAGTTCTGCCCATCGGGATAATCGGCCACCCAGGATTTGCGAAAGAAGAAAAGCCGCGAATGCGCCACATTGTCCCGATGGTTGGAGGGCGGCAAAACGTTCATTTCGACCTGAAAACCGACCTTTCCCAACTGGTTCTGGACATACTCGCAGATATCGGTGTAATTGGCCGTCGTACTCAGTTCGATCGGGGGCATCCCCTCCCCGTTCGGGTAGCCTGCCTCTTTCATCAAGCGTCGTGCCTTCTGTCTATCGAATTGCAAGCCTCCAAGCTCTTTTTCCCCATGCGAGGGCAGTCCATGAGGTATGAATCCGTAATGGGCAGGTACTCCGGTCCCCATCCTGAGGTGCTGGACCATCTCCTTCCGGTCGATGGCATGGTTCATCGCCCTTCGGACCCGGGGATCCGATAGCGGATGATCCTTAACCTTCTTCATATTGCTGTCCACAAGTATCCCTAAATAATCCGTCTTCAAATAAGGTCCTTTCTTGAGCCGAAAATCCCCCTGATACTTATTCCGAAGCTGACCAGCATCGTTGAGGACTTCCTCCTTGAAGCTCCCGTCCACACCGGACAGGTAATGGAAACGGCCTTTCGTGAACTCCATAAAAGCTGTATGGCGGTCCTTTAAAAAAGAGATCTCCACACCGTCCAAATAGGGCAATGACCTTCCTTGCTGATCGGTCTCGAAATAATGCGGGTTGCGCGCCATGATCAGTTTTACGCCCTCTTCCCATTTATGGACCTGGAAAGGCCCCGTTCCCACAGGATCCCTTCCAAAGCGTTCCTTCCCGATCCTTTCAACGACTTCACGGGGGACCACCGAACAGTATTTCATGGTCAAAAGCCCTAAAAAAGGGGGGAAAGGATCCTCCAAACGCAATCGGAGGGTGCTATCGTTCAGGGCTTCTATGCCCTTTTCCTTACCGTCCTTTAGCTTATCGAATATGTAGGAACCCGGGGAAGCGGTCTCAGAGGCCATGATCCGCTCGAAACTGTACTCGAAGTCGTGAGCGTCCACGATACGTGCCTGCCGGTCCGGAAAAGCCTCATGCTCATGAAAGAGCACGCTATCCCGGATATGGAACGTATAAACCGTTCCTTTTTCGTTCAACTCCCAATCCTTCGCGATATCCGGGGTCACCTTGAGATCGTTGTTCATCCGTACGAGGCCGTTGAAAAGCTGATGAACGGCCCAAATGTTCTCCACATTCCTGCTGAAAGCCGGATCGAGGGAGCTGATCCCTCCAGGTTCGTTGTAGCTGAAGACCATCTGCTCTTCATCATTTTCTGAAGGGTCACTGCAGCGATACAAGGAAAAGAAAGCGAGCAAAAAGATGACCGGATAGTTTCGGATACGCATGGCGATCGTTTTGATAATGATAAGAAGGGAACGGTCGACTTGATAAAAGCCCTCCTTCCCCTTTTTCAACATTCTTTTCCGCGATCATCTTTCCAGAACTGAGGGCTCCAGAATTCATACATTTGCAAAGCATGCAACCCTACGGACGCGTCGCATTCCATACGCTCGGCTGCAAGCTGAACTTCTCGGAGACTTCCTCAATTGCAAGGGATTTCCGTGAAGCAGGCTATACGCGGGTGGATCTTCATGATCGGCCGGACATCTTCGTGCTGAACACTTGTTCGGTCACCGACCATGCCAACAAGAAATGCCGGCAGATGGTGAAACGCTTTCAGAAGATCAATCCGGAAGGGCGCATCATCGTGATAGGTTGCTATGCACAACTCAAGCCCCAAGAGATCGCAGGGATCGAAGGAGTGGACCTCGTCCTTGGAGCGAACGAAAAATTCGATCTCCTCAGCTACCTCGAGCGATTGGAGAACGGAGAGCTCGAGGGAACAGCACATGCTACCTCCATCAAACGAGCCAAGAACTTCCATCCCGCCTACTCTTACGGCGATCGCACACGAACTTTCCTGAAAGTCCAGGATGGCTGCGACCACTTCTGTTCCTTTTGCACCATCCCCTTAGCCAGAGGACGGAGCCGTAGCGGCAGCATCGAAGAGACCGTAGAGCAAGCCCGCGAAGTGGCCGCAACGGAGGTGAAAGAGCTGGTCCTTACCGGTGTGAATATCGGTGACTTCGGTAAAGGAAGGGACGAGAACTTTGAGGAGCTGATCCGTGAACTCGATAAGGTGGAGGGTGTCGAACGCTTCAGGATCTCTTCCATCGAGCCTGAGCTTTTATCCGATAGTATCATCGACTTCGTGAGCGAAAGCGAACGCTTCGTTCCTCATTTCCACATGCCCCTTCAATCAGGCTCCGATGCGATCCTGAAAAGGATGCGACGTCGATACGATACTGCGCTTTACCGAGAGCGTGTTGAGCGGATCAAGGAAAAGATGCCCCAAGCCTGCATTGGTGTGGATGTGATCGTCGGCACCCCTGGTGAGGACGAAGATGAGTTCCTGAAGACCTATCGGTTCCTGAAGGAGCTGCCCATCAGCTACCTCCACGTATTCACCTACTCAGAACGGGAACGGACAGCAGCTGCTAAAATGGACGGAAAGGTAGCTATGGAGGTCCGTAAGGAGCGGAGCAAGATGCTGCGTATCCTTTCAGAAAAGAAGCGAAGGGCCTTTTATGAAGAGCAACTCGATACGATCAGGGACGTCCTTTTTGAAGGCGCTGAACACGAAGGATACTTGCACGGTTATACGGAGAATTACGTCAAAACCAGTATCCCCTACGACCCTGAACGGATCAACATGAAAGAGAAGGTCCGACTGACCGGTTTTCATCAAGACGGAACGGTCTGCGTCGAACCTGTTGAAGAAGGTGTCGTTTCAGCCTTTTGATCCCTCCTCCCCCGACCGGGAGAAATCGATCCTGAACTGCGTCCCCCCTTCTTCCCTTTCCCAATATGCTAGATCCCCTCCGATCTGTTCTGCCATCGATCTCACGATATCAAGCCCCAAGCCGCTGCTTTCCACCTCCCGCTCGGGTGAAGCAGAAAGCCCGATACCGTCATCGGTCACATCCAACACGAAATGGTCCTTTTCCGGCTTCAGGGTCACCGAAATGTTCCCTTTTTCCCTACCTTGAAAAGCGTACTTCATCGCATTGGACAGCAATTCATTGATGATCAAGGCTAACGGCGTGAAATGATGCGTTTTCAAGCCTTCCTGATCGATATCGACCTTCAGCTCGAGATCCATGGTGACCCCATAAGCTTCTTTCAGCCATTCCATCAAGTCCTTCACGAAGCGCTCCAGATTCGCCACTTCCAGATCGCTGGCTTTGTAGATCCTTTCGTGAAGGATCCCCATCGATCGGATCCTGTTCTGGGATTCGATATGAAGTTGCCGGAGCTCTTCATCCTCAATGCGCCTTCCCTGAAGGTTCAGGAGGCTATTGATCAGTTGAAGGTTGTTCTTCACCCGATGGTTGACCTCTTTTAAGAGGAGCTCTTTTTCGTCCCTTTCTTTTATCAACTCCTTTTTCTGCTCTTCCAGGAGCCGATTGGACTTGCGTTTTTCCCGATATCTGAGGATGAAGAAAAGAAGAAAGAGGAGAAGCACGAGACCACCACCTCCGGATAAAAAAAGCACTTGCTGCCAACGCAAATCAGCTTTGCGCCTTTTCGCCTTTACCTTTTCCAATTCCTTTTTTCGTTTCTGCGCATTATAACGGGCCTCTATTCGCGCTATCTGCTCGCTCTTCTTTTTGTTCATCAAGCTATCGCTGGTCCGATCGTGGATCTTCTGAAAGCGGTAAGCAGTGCCACTATCGCCCATCGCAGCACTAGCCCGTGCCACATATGCGGATGCACCTTTTTGTTTGGCCCATGATCCGATCGAATCGGACATCCTATAAGCTTTTAAAGAAAGCTTTCGGGCCTTGCGGTACGCCTTCAGATCCAAGAAAACACCCGCTAAATTGGTTATGGCGGTTATCTCTCCTCCTTTGGCCCCTAGATCAGCGTAAACCCTTCGGGCTTTTTTGAAATAGTGGTTCGCTGAGTCCAACGATCCTTTCTTCTGAAAGGTCAACCCTAGATTGATGTATGCGTTAGCCGCTTTGCGTGAGTTATGAGCGTTCCTTTCAGCCTCTAAAGCCTTCCGTGCCATCAAAAGGGAGCTGTCCAGTTTCCCTTTCTGACGATGAATGAGGGCAATGTTGTTATAGATCCCACCTAGCTCATTCCCCTTATCATATTCTTTGTAAAACCGAAGGGCCTTTTCATAATAGCCGCGCGCTTTGTCCAGCTCTCCCATCGAATAATAAAGGATGCCCAGGTTGTTCATCACCGAACCGAGCTGCCTTTCCAACCCCAGGCTATCCCGTATCGACAAGCATTCCTGAAATGCTTCCAGAGCCTTTTTCTGATTCCCGAGCTTTTTATAAAGAAGCCCCAGGTTGTTCTGTATATCAGCGATCCCTTTTTTATCATCTCGCTCCCGTCGAAGTTTCAAGAGCTTTTCCCAATATCTCATCGCTTCAACATGATCGCTTCGAACATAATGGGTGATCCCGATCAGATTCAAGCTTTCTTCCAACCCTTTCCTATGATCGTGTACTTCGCTCAACGCTTTCGCCTCCTGAGCATAGTGTTCAGCAGAATCGGGGTCCACGGAATAAAAATGTCTAGCAAGAGGGTTCAAAAGCTCGATCTTCTTCCCTATTTGCTCGGGACGATCGCTTTCCCATTCTTCGATCAAACTATCCCTGACCTTTTCCTGAGGGAAGAGATCGGAAAACGGGCCTAGAAGAAGAAGAAAGAAAAGCGTGGATCTTAGCTGCCCCCGTATGAGACCGCCCCCCTTTTGTAATTTCATCGTCGAAAAGATTTTCCTGCTCACCGAACTTACGAGATCGTGGGGGGATATGATGCTAAGTCCATAAAAGCGAGTATTTTACATGGATCTTTCGAAATTGATGAAAGCGGTCATCGGGATCAGTGAAGAGGTCGGGGATATGATCCGCGGTTCTCGCGAAGAGCTCAAGAAGGAAGATGTAAGGGAGAAAAGAGCACACGATCTGGTGACATCGGTGGATGAAGAAGCCGAAAGCATCTTCGTTGACCGCCTCAGCCAACTCCTCCCAGAGGCTGGCTTCATTGCCGAAGAAGGGACCCGATCGACCCAGGGCGAACGATACGACTGGGTGATCGATCCCCTCGACGGAACCACCAACTTCGTGCATGGGATCCCCAGTTATTGTACAAGCGTTGCTCTCCTCGAGAACGGGATCCCCGTACTGGGTGTGGTCCATGAGATCGTCCATCGAGAGACCTTCCATGCAGTGAAAGGGGAAGGCACGAAGTTGAACGGGGAACCGGTTCAGAGTTCATCCAACGCATCCTTTGAGGACAGCTTGATCGTTACCGGGTTCCCTCCCCGCAACTTCGAACATATGGACGCCTACATCGAGGTATTCAAGGATCTGCTCATCAAAACGCGTGGAGCAAGGCGTTTGGGGAGTGCTGCTGCTGACTTGTGCTACGTGGCCTGCGGCCGCTTCGACGTCTTCTACGAGTTCGGTCTAAAGCCTTGGGATGTTGCAGCAGGCTTGTTGATCGTCCAAGAAGCGGGTGGAAGGGTAACGGATTTTTCCTTGGGGGATCGAATGCTATTCGGAAGAGAGATCATCGCTTCGAACGGGAAGGTGCACGAAGCCTTTTATCGGTTGTTCAGCAGTATCTACCCGGTGTCCTCCTGATCCGCTCGATGGCGCCCGGGTGCACTGATGAGCGTTAGCCCCAGGAACATGAGGATCCCGTTCAGGAGAAGCTTCTCGTAACCGAACGCATATCCCCAAAGCCAAGCTTCAGCGTTCGCAGCAACGACCCAGGTCAATACCGGTGCAAGTACGGCGATAATGGGGATCAGAGCATCCATCGGTCGGCGGTTCAGAAATATCCCGAAAGCAAAGAGCCCCAACAAGGGGCCATAGGTATAGGTCGAAGCGGTGAGGAGTTCCGATATTACGCTATCCTTCGTGAAATAATGGAAGATCAGGATCACGACGAGCAAGAGAAAGGACATGAGCACGTGGGAGCCTCGACGAAGGCGACGGGCCTTTTGCTCCTCACAACGGTCCGCCCGCAGGAAATCCATACTGAAAGCCGTCGTAAGGGCCGTAAGTGCTGAATCTGCACTCGAGTAGGCCGCAGCCACCAATCCCAGTAAAAAAACGATACCGAGCCAGACACCCAATCCGCTGTCCAAAGCGATGGTGGGATAGATATGATCGCTCCGTTCCGGAAGCTCCATGCCCGTTCCATCAGCATAGAGAAAAAGGACCGCACCGAGTCCGAGAAAGACGAGGTTCACGAAGATCAATACCGCACTAAAGCTGAGCATGTTCTTTTGCGCATCCTTCAATGTCGGACAGCTCAGGTTCTTCTGCATCATATCCTGATCCATCCCCGTCATCGTGATGGTAATGAACATTCCCCCGAGAAAATGCTTGAAGAAGTGATCCTTAGCAAGAAAATCCCCAAAGCGGAACATATCGGAATAAGAACTGCCCGCAACGACGCTGGGCACTTCACCCAAACCCCACCCCATGGCATCCCCGATCTTGTAGATACTGAGGAGGACCGCGGTGAGCATGAAAAAGGTCTGCAGTGCATCCGTGCGGACGATGGTGCGGATCCCTCCCCGAGCGGTATAGATCCAGATGAAAAGAATGGAGATCGCCACAGTGAATTCGAAGGGCAATCCCCACTCTTTAAAGACGAACAGCTGTAATACGCTAGCGATCAAGTAAAGGCGAAAGGCTGCCCCGATGGTCCGGGAGAGGAGAAAATAGAACGAGCCGACCTTGTAGGCTCCCTTTCCGAAACGGGATCCCAGATAACTGTAGATCGAAGTAAGGCCCATTCGGTAATAGAGAGGGAGCAGGATAAAAGCGATGGCCAAGTAGCCGAAAAAATAGCCAAAGACCACCTGCATATAGGTAAAATGAGCTTCCTGGACCTGGCCGGGGACGGAAATGAAGGTCACCCCGCTCAAAGAGGTCCCGATCATCCCGAAGGCTACGAGATACCAAGGGGATTCCCGGTTTCCCAGATAAAAAGCCTGATCGTCCCCCTTTCCCGAGGTCAGCCGGGAAATGAGGATCAACACGCCAAAATAGGCGATGAAGATGCTGAGGATGATCCAGGTCGACATTGGAAGCCCAAAGAAAAGGGATCCTGCAATGGAAGCACTATGGAAGCTTTCCACAGGCTTGTTCCGGGTTCCCTAAATTCGCGGTCTATGAGGGAGCAAGAGCTACACTTTTTGGAGGAATTGGAGGAAGAGGCCTCAAGCCTGGAACCCACGGTCGAAGAACGTCGCCGGATCAGCAATAGCGTGCTCCGTTACGTGGACAGCTACCTGAATGAACTTCCGAAGCAAAAGGCCTTTTGTAGTGACCGTGGGGACGGAGTTGGCATCGAGGATCATACTCCTGATTCCCCTTCCCTTTCGATCGATGAAGCACTGGAGTTGATCCGAAAGGAGATCGACTTACCAGGATTAAACGCCGCATCAGGCGGGCATATGGGATATGTTCCCGGCGGAGGCATTCCCCTAAGTGCTTTTGGAGACCTTCTTGCTGCGATAACGAACCGCTATGCCGGCGTCTATTTCGCATCCCCGGGTGCCGTGCGGATGGAGCGATCGTTGGTCAAATGGATGACGCGATTGGTGGGCTTTCCGAAAGGTGCTGGAGGCAACCTTTCGTCCGGAGGTAGCATCGCCAATCTGACCGGGATCGTTGCTGCACGGGAAGCCCACGATATACGGAGTGCTGACGTCCCAAAGACGGTCATATACGCTAGTCCCCACATGCACCATTGCCTGGATAAAGCCATCCGGATCGCAGGCCTGAAAGAGTGCGTGCAACGCAAGATCCCCCTCGACGACCGCTTTCGGATGCAGCCCCGTGCGCTTCAAGAACAGATCCAATCAGATAAAGATAATGGATTGAAACCGTGGGTCATAATAGCATCAGCTGGAACGACCGACACGGGAGCTGTGGACCCCTTGAACGATATCGCTGGGATCGCACGTGAACAAGGGATCTGGTTTCATTGCGATGCAGCTTATGGAGGATTTTTCCTGCTCACTGAAGAAGGCAAAGCAGCCCTTCAGGGGATCGAGCGGGCGGATTCGGTGGTCTTAGACCCGCATAAAGGACTTTTTCTTCCTTATGGTTCAGGAGCGATCCTCGTCAGGGACCAAAACCTGCTCCAAAAAGCATTCACCTATGACGCGGATTACATGCAGGATGCCCATGATCCGGACGGGATCCACTCTCCGGCAGCGATCTCGCCCGAGCTGACCAAACATTTCCGAGGCATGCGCATGTGGCTCCCTTTAAAGGTCCATGGGCTAGCTCCTTTCAAGGCTTGTTCGCGAGAAAAACTCTATCTGGCGCATTATTTTCACCAGGAAGTGGCGAAGATCCCAAGCATCGAAGTGGGACCTGAACCGGATCTGAGCATCACCATCTTCCGGCTCGTACCTGAAGGGATGGACCCCGACGATGCGACGGAGCAGCTCACCAGACGGATCCGGGAAGAAGGGGAGGTCTTCCTCTCCTCCACACGATTGAACGGGCATTACTACTTGCGGGCAGCGATCCTATCCTTCCGTACGCATCGCCATACGATCGACAGCGCATTGGAACGTATCCGTGATCATGCAAAAGCTATAGCAAGCACGGTAGGATGAAGCAGGGAGGAGATATTCGCCTGTTCGGCCTTATCGGGCGCACCCTTGAACATTCCTTTTCGGTGGATCATTTCGCTAATAAATTTCAGAAGGAAGGGATCGAAGATGCGCGATACGAAGCTTTCCCATTAGCTGAAATATCGGAGTTCCCCAGATTTCTTGATGAGCATCCTGAACTTATCGGCCTTAACGTGACCATTCCATACAAGGAAGCCGTCATCCCATACCTCGATGAGCTATCAGAAACCGCTCAGGATATCGGGTCCGTGAACACGATCCGCCTTTCAAAAGGGATAAAGGAGGGTTTTAACACCGACGCAGAAGGATTCGAGAAGGAGATCACCCCACTCCTAACAAACAGCAGTAAGAAAGCCATGGTCCTCGGTACGGGCGGAGCATCTAAAGCCGTTCGCTACGTGCTCGAAAAGCTCGATTATGAGCTCCATTTCGTGTCACGAGAAAGCAAAGGCGATCGCCGCGTTACTTATGATGAGCTGACCGCAACGGAAGTGGCCGAGCAGGAATTGATCGTGAACACTACCCCTCTGGGGACCTGGCCGGATACAGACCAAGCGCCCCCGATCCCCTACGAAGGGATCGCTGCGGGTACGCTACTCTACGATCTGATCTACAATCCACCCCTCACCCGCTTTCTTCGATGGGGAAAAGCTCGGGGAGCACGGGTGAAGAACGGTCATGGAATGCTAAAGGCACAAGCCGAGGCTGCCTGGCGCATCTGGACCGAAACCACTATCTAGCCTCCCTGGGATCGATCAAATCGACAGTTTTAACAAAAGCAGTTCCATGAAGATCCTCAAGAACATCCTCTACGGTTTCGCTGGCCTCTTCCTCCTCTTCTTTCTGGTATCCATATTCCTTCCATCGAGTTATCGCGTAGAACGATCGGTGACCATCGAAAGGAGCCCTGAAGCGGTCTATAAGAAAGTGGCCCGATTACAGGAATGGACGCGGTGGAACCCCTGGTCCCGGGGCAGCGATTCCAATGTCTATCGTGGAGCGGAAATGGGGAAAGGAGCTGTATGGGAATGGCGGAGTGAGAAGCAGGGGAACGGGAAATTACGGATCATCGAAGCCGAACCCTATAAGATGTTGCGGACCCGCATCGAGTTCAAAGACAGCACGATCACTGGAAAAGGGAGCTGGCATTTCGAAGGAAAAGGAGATCGGACGAAAGTGACCTGGAGCACCTCCGGAAGGCTTGGTTATCCCGTAGGCCGTTATATGATCTTCTTTGTGGACGATCTCATCGGAAAAGACCTAAAAAAAGGCCTTCAGAACCTAAAGACGTACCTTGAGGATGGCGTGCGAATGAATGCTGGCAAGATCCGCAGCAACGACCATATCAAGGCATGTAGGCGGGCTTCTTCGAAGGGGGGAGCGGAAGGTCGACACCGAGCGAATCCCGCATCTCTTTGAAACGATCCTGCGCAGTCCCCTTTTGGCGGATCGCATTGCGGATCCGTTCGTATTGCTGCCATTCGAGCCCCTGAGCTTCAGCCCTTCGCTTCATTCCAGAGGCCTTGGAGTCGTAGATCTCCTTACGCTCCTTCCTGATCTTTCGAAGCACTCGCTTTTCTTTTTTCTTGATGGGCTGTTCTAGAGAACTAGGATCCTTAGCCTGGTCAAGTTCCATGAACCGCTGGAGCTCCATATCCCGCTTTGCGACCATATCGATGACATCCCTTTTTGCGTGAGTTCGCAATGGCTGGATCTCTTGTTCAGCCTTGATGTATGAGAGTATCAGCGAATCGTTAGGAACGAACCCTTTATCCTTCTTATCAGCTCCATTATCACTACTCCCACCACTTCCGCAAAAAGCGAAGAAAAAGGGAGCAAGCATAGCAAAAAGAACGATCGGCCGGCGCTTCATAGGGAACTTTTGTCGAAGGGAACGCAAAAATAGCAGATCGCAAGGCTTCCTGCTCGCCTTGCTCTTACCTTTGCTATCTAATGAAGCTTACTGCTGTTCGCTTTCAGACCTTTTCCCTGTTCATCAGCGCCTTGATCATGGGGAGCAAAGGGATCGCCTGGTGGGTGACGGATTCCAACGCGATCTTCTCCGATGCGGGTGAATCCCTGATCAATGTCCTGGCAGGTGGCTTTGCCCTTTTCAGTCTTGGATTGGCCCAAAAGCCACGTGATCGGGACCATCCATACGGACATGGAAAGATCGAGTTCGTTTCAGCTCTTTTCGAGGCCATTCTCATCATCGGGGCAGGCCTCGGGATCATCAGCAAAGCTGTGATGGGGTTCATCGATCCCCCACTCCTTCGAAGCCTTGGGACCGGCATGATCATAGCAGGGGCTGCAGGCCTTCTGAACTTATTGCTGGGGATATCTGCTCAACGGATCGGGAAGCGAGTGGGGTCTCCGACCCTCATAGCGGACGGGAAGCATCTTTTGACGGACACTTGGTCCTCGGCAGCGATGATCGCCGGCCTTGTGATCGTACATTTCACCGGCCTGGTTTGGATCGATCCATTGATCGCACTCATCATGGGGATCTTTATCATCTACACCGGTATCGGGGTGCTTCGCAACTCGATCGGAGGGATCATGGATGAGGCGGACGAAGAACTGATCTCCGAGATCGTCCGGACCCTTGAAGAAGAAAAGCGGGAGAATTGGGTGGACCTTCATAACATCCGCGTGATCAAATACGGGGCCACCCTTCATGTGGACTGCCATCTGACCGTTCCCTGGTACCTAAGTGTCCGGGAAGCGCATCAGGAATTGGAAGAGGTGGAACGGATCGTCAATCAAAGAACGGAACGGCGCGTGGAGTTCTTCATCCACACCGATCCTTGCATCCCTTCACAATGTCCCATTTGTGAAAAACACGATTGTCCGGTACGCCATCACCCGTTCGAGGGGAAACTTCAATGGGACCTTGAAAAGGTACGAATGAACCAAAAACACGGACGACAACAACTCGAATTGGAAAAAAGAACGGAAAACGGAACTTCGGGATGAAGTTCCGATCCAGCCCCACTAAATTGGTGATCTCTAAAAAAGCCGCATGGAACGATTCGACCTTTGTGTGATCGGTGGTGGCCCTTCCGGCTACGCTGCGGCCATGCGTGCGATCGACCTGGGCAAGAAGGTCGCCCTTATCGAGCGCCGGAAAGTAGGTGGTACAGGGCTCTATGACGGGGCCCTTTCCTCCAAGACCTTATGGGAGCTTTCTCAAAAGGTCCGGAACATCAACGAGACGATCGTTTCTTCAGGGAGGGCCAAGTTCAGCCTGGACTGGGATGAGGTAAAGCGCACCCTCGACGAAGCCGTCTTCGAAAGGAAGTTCCAGTATTCCTGTCATATCAAACTGCTTCTGACAGAGACGGAGAACACGCAGTTCCGCTATATCCGCGGCTCAGGAAAAATGCTCAGCCCCAATGAGATCCTCTTGACGCGGTACAAGGACGATCGCTCCCAAGTCATATGGGCGGACCATATCGTTATCGCGACCGGAAGTCGTCCCCGTTCCCTTCCGAACATCGTCCCTGATGAAAGTTCCATCATGACGAGCGATGGGATCCATCACCTGGACGATTTCCCCAAGAGTCTCGTGATCGTGGGTGCAGGGGTTATCGGTTGTGAATACGCCACCATGTTCGCCAATTTCGGGAAAACCAAGGTCCATTTGATCGACCGGAAAGATCGGATCCTTCCCTTCGAGGACCAGGATATTTCGGATATGGTGACCGAAAACCTTCAGCGCAAGGAGGTGTTGGTCCATCGGGAGGCCCATCTGGAACGCCTGGAGAAACTGGAGGACGGTAGCATCGAGTACGAGGTGAGCCAACCCGACGGTACCAAAGAAAGCTATCACGTCGAAAAGGCCCTTCTTTCCGTAGGCAGATTGCCCAATCTGGAAGGGATCGGCATGGAAGAGGCCGGCCTGAGCATGAGCCGGCGGGGCTATCATATCGGAGACGATGACACTCAGACGAATGTTCCGAACATCTTCGCTGTCGGAGATGCCACTGGCCGCATCGCATTGGTGAACATGGGGGAGCTAGAAGGCCGGCATGCTGTCGAGAAGGCGTTCGGGGTTGCGGAGGGGCGCCTTTCCTACGACAACATATGCAAGATCATGTTCCTTCAACCCGAAGTTGCCGCGGTCGGTATGAACGAACAGGAATGCCTGGAGCAAGGGTTGAACATTCGCGTGGTGAAGATCGACTATTCCATGATCGCACGTGCGATCTGTATGCGGCAGACCGAAGGTTTCTTCAAGATCATCGTCACCGACGATGACGACATGAAGATCCTCGGAATGCGGGCCATCGGTGAACATGCTAGTTCGGCCATCCAAGGGATCGCCTTGCTGATCAAAATGGACAAAGGGATCCAGGCCATCTCTGAACTTGCCCATCCACATCCGTCCATCATCGAAGGGGTTCAGGAATGCGTGCGAATGCTGATGGACCGGTCTATCTTCAAATCTGCGGTCTTTCAGGACAAGATGAAATGCTACCGCTACAAGGATGGGGTGAAGGTCCCTTTGCAGCAGTTGTGAACGGAGATCCCGCTTCCTGCAAAACCGATCGATCACCCCCCGCTTCAGGAAGTCGCTTCCCAGGAGACCCGACCCTTTGGCTCAGAAAAGGAGCGCAAGGGTTCTCGAAAAGCTAATGAAAGAAAAAGCGGTTGAAAGCGGCCGATGACCCCTAGGGAAAATCCTTAGCGACCCGAAGAGGGTCTCCGCTCCTAGACCCCCTTTACAAACAACGCAAAGCCCCCCGATCTTAGGATAGCAGCGTATCCCTGCTGGCTCGGGAAGCCCCCTCAATGGCCGAACAATTGCTTGATGCCGTCCTTCCAACGAAGGTAGGAGATGATCCACCCCTTCCCGTTGTGGTAATGGATCAAGTGGAAACGGATCGGATGTTCCTCAAAACGAAGCAGATAGGACCTTTCATAAAGGTACTCCCCGACATATCGTCCCCCTATGAACTGAAAGTCGATGATCTCGCCGTAATCCTCCCTGTAACTTATTAACTGCCCTTTTAATTGGCTGATCAACCGGTCCACCTCCTTATCCGGTAACCGCGAATAATGCCGAAAAGAAGAGAAGGCTTCAGCGACTTCTTTTTCGCTGACCTTTTTCATAAACCGATCAGCGGTCCCGGCCACTGCGGTACTGTCCTTTAACACCTTCTTCTGACAGTATCCATTGAGGTTCAAACAAAGAACAAGAGCCAATAAATAGTACTGTTTTAGCATGACAAGGAATTTTCGTACAAGATATGAAGGTTCACTTCAGTAAGAGCTTTCCGGCCTCAACCTTTTCCATCCGCCAAAATGAACAGGAACATCCTAATTGGACAAGAAGGCAAGAAGCGAACTGATGGGGCTTACAAAAACCGGGAAATACCCGTGCCGATCCTCGGAATATATCCAGGATCCTGCTATCCTATCGAATATCGACCCTTTCCGATATTGTATCGAATATAATAGAACGGATCCCCGTCCCACGGATCATCGAGCTTTTTGAGCATCCTGCTTCACCTTTTCAACAAAGGAACTATCGTTCAAAGTGAGCAGGAACGCTTTTAATTGCTCTTTCTCCTGCGGTGATAACTGAACGCCCCCTTGATCCACCTTTTTCAGGAGCGGATCAACCGTGGGGGATTTGACCAACCCTTCGCTGTAATGATCGATGACAGCATCGATGGTCTTAAAACGCCCATCGTGCATATAAGGATCGGTATAGGACAGGTTCCGAAGGCTCGCCGTTCTAAAGAGCCCCCGATGTTCAGGATTTCCCGTCACTTCTTGCAATCCGATATCCGTAAAGTTATTGTCCAAACCGTTGTTGTGGAACTGCCCATCGGTCCATAGTGGATTGGAAGGATCTCCATGGCAATGGAAGCAATCACCTTTGTTCTCGCTCATGAAGACATTCAGGCCTGCTGCCTCTTTAGGGTTTAAAGAGACTTTTCCTTCGAGATAGCGATCGAACTTGCTATTTCCCGATATCAAGGTCCGCTCATATTGAGCAATAGCCTTTACCACGTGAGTGCTATCGATATCGGTGACCCCGAAAGCTTTATAGAAGAGCTTAGGATAGGGAGAGGTCCTTTTGAGCTCCTCCACGACCTGGGGCCATTTTGCCGCCATTTCCTTCGGATTGGTGACCGGCTCGAAGGCCTGCTCTTCGAGGGTTTCAGCACTACCGTGCCAATTGAAGCGATCCTGCCAAGCCAGGTTGAAGAGGGGCATCGTGTTCCGAGTGCCTTGATCTCCTTCTATACCAACGCTCACCGCATTACCCTTGTCACTGAGCGCTCCCGAAGGAACGTGACAGCCTGCACAGGAAAGGGAATTGTCAGCGGATAGAATGGGATCGAAAAAGAGTTCCCTCCCCAGATCGACCCCTTCCTCTGTAAGAGGATTCTCCTCCGGAACCGGTAATGGCGGGAGTTCGTCCTTAAAGGTCCCGGGGAGTTCGACTTGGTAAGGGGTCGGATCGTAGGTCCAGGGCACCCCTTTATCACCGGGAAGGGGCGGATCTTTCTCGCATTGTTTAAAAATACCGACCAATCCGGAAGCCAGGAGAAGCACGAAAAGGCGTTGATAAGCACGCATGGTCAGGGCTTCAGCATGAATACATCACGGCCGTTGGCGTTCAAGGTCCGCTGCGAATCGTAGTCGGGCATAACCGCTCGCGGTCGCTCCTTTAATCTCCAAACAGCTCCGTTGCCATTTTCCATGGAAGCCGGAGGTGGTGTGAACCACTTGGCCAGGTCCATTTGAAGTTCAATGTTCCGATCCGTCTCATCCAAAGTGAACCCTTTGTTCCGATCCACATGGAAATGGTTGTTCAAGTAGATCGTAGTCGCTCCGCTCGTATCCCTAGCCTTCCCCATATGCATATTAAAGACAGGTGTGCTCGTAGAGCTCGAATCGTATTCCCCTTCGAACTGCATGTAGTGATAACCTCCACCCAACATATCAGGCCATCCCCAGTTGGCCTGGTTCAGATCTGGATGATCCCCGGATCCATTGTCCTCGCTATCGAAACCGAACGTAAAGGAGATCCCTGTATAATCCCCCGCCGGAACATCGATGGAGGGGGACCAGCTAAAACTGGGATTGGTTGCATCGTTCCCGTACTCGATGCTGTTGTTGGGTGCGATCCTTACCAGATGATGTTCGCTGGTATGGATATCAGGCTTTCCAGCTCGATGAAGTACAAGATCCGATATCAAATAACGAAGGCGATGGATCCGATAGGTCTCCCCGGCTTCGTTCACATAATCCTTATCGTTGAAACGAAGCTCCTCATCCCCCACCTTATGATCGAAGCGGACCTTCAGCTTGTAGGTGCAAGATCCGTCGTCCGCTTCAGCAGAAGCTTCGTAATTCGATGCATCCGGATCGGTACAACCCTCCTCTTTCCGACAAGATTGTAACACCCATGAAGCGATGACCAAAGGGATCAAGAACTCGATGCGGCCCAGAAGCAATTCCGTTCTAAAACGGCCCATAACCCGAAGGTACGAAATGAAAAAGGGCCGCTTCCCGGTCTCTCACGGGGCGACCCTTTTTCTGACGAAGTGCCTTTGTGGCGCTCCGTGGAATCGCCATCAAAGGAACTCGCACGGAATGAAGGACACCGTCTCTCAGATGTTGATCTTCATTTTCGTGCGGTTAAACATTGATGAACTTGAATTCCTTGATAAACAGTGCATTTAACACCTCCTTTCATTTTGTTCGACATCAACCCCGGCGATGGACCAAGCAATTTATGACCCTCCGACCGAAGCCGGCGGGATTTTCCCACCTGCTATTAAAACTAAAGGATCGAAGAATTGTTGACCAGATCCCGGAACAAGTTTCTTTTTCACAGTGGGACGTGGAGGAAGTTCCTAGGGTTTCTGGCAATTTCACATGCCGCTCATCTTGGTAGCGCAGCACCTTATCACCCAACCTGGATCCTACCCTACGATGGAGCGTTCGATGAGCTCATGGGCAGGTCACTCCCGACTCCTTCATCATCCTTTGAAAACGTTCATAATAGAGCTCCTGCTCATGGCTGAACCCCATGGAGCGGGCATGAAATATAAAGAGGTAACAAGCGATGGGATGATAATAGGGCTCGGTATTGAAAAAAGGACGATGCTCCACCTCCCTTAAGCTTTGCAATGCCTTTTGGACCTGCTTCTTACTTTCGAATTTCCATTGCTCGATCGCTCCGTCGGTGATCATCGTTCTTGCGCTATCCAGGCGATAAAAATATCCCCAAACTTCCTCAGCCTCCTGAAAGACCTCTAGCTGATCTTCATCGCCGTCCTCCCGATGCCCCATACCAGATAAGACCCGCGTGCTCTCGGGTTCCAGGCGATAAAAAGGGCGTCCGCCGAATCTTCGGATCGCTGCCTCGGCATATCCCGGGTAGAGCTCCTTTTCGATCATCCGGGCAGTATCCGCACACCATCCTTCCGCGGCCAAGGTATCCGTGAGAGCGCGGAAGGGTCCGATGGGCCTTCCCCGATCTTTCACCCCTTTTTCGCTCATCGAGGTATCATCTCCCGCTTTTCTGGAACTCCTGTTCTTTTTATCCGCAGTCCTCCGAACAGGATCACTCCGTTCTTTTCCTCTATCGGCTCCTCCCTCCTTTTCTCCTGAATTGCATGCGGAAAACAGGAGAAGGGGGGGCAGGACGAGCGCTTTTATGAAGGATGGGGTGCGCATCTTAAAAGGATCGCTCCTTGAAGGTAAGGGATCCATTGGCTTGCCGGAGGGACTTTCCTTTGGGTCGTTTGGATCGAGAAAGGTCAGGATCTGTCTCAAGACCCGGTTGAATTCGACCCCAAACCCTTAGAGGGTATGAAAGGGACACCATCTTTCGATGATCTCCGCCCCTTTCGGGGGCTATGGGTATGCATCGCACTTCCATTTTGGCTACAAAGCCCAGATGCCTTCGGCCTTGGAGGAAAAAAGGAATTAGGCGACCTCGAGTTAAGGAAGCTCTCAAGTCGTGTACTCCGAATTGAAGCGCACATACTCCTCCGTCAGGTCCGCTCCCCATCCGATGGCAACGGCATTGCCGAGGTTGAGGTCGATATGTATACGTACGTGCGGATCCTTGAAAAGCCGAGCGATCTCATCCAGGTCTTGATCGGTAGGGCGCCCTTCTTTAAGGACCTGAAGCATTTCGCGGTCAGATCCGATGAAAAGATCCACCTTCTCCGGCTCGAGCTCAGCACCAGCACGTCCTGCAGCCGCTATGATACGTCCCCAATTCGGGTCCTGCCCATAAACAGCTGTTTTTACCAAAGATGAGTTCGATACCGTGTGAACGACCCGCCGCGCATCATCCTTGTCCTGCGCGTGGCTCACCTTGTACTCGATCATCTTGGTCGCACCTTCTCCATCGGAGACGATCAGCTTGGCCAAGTGCTGGCATAGCCCCCGCAGCTGCTCCTTGAAACGCTCAAATCCCTCATCCTCCTCGCTCGTGATCTTCGGGTTCCCCGCCATTCCATTACAAAGGATCAACACCTCATCGTTCGTGGAGGTATCGCCGTCCACCGTGATCATATTGAAACTGTCGTTCACGATGGCCTTGAAGGTGCGGTCAAGCAACTCGTGGTCAATATCGATGTCGCAGACGATGAAGGATAACATGGTACCCATGTTGGGATGGATCATACCCGACCCTTTGGCGATACCTGCCATGTTCACCTCCTTCCCTCCGACTTCAAAGCTGTTATGCCCTTCTTTTGAGAAGGTGTCGGTCGTCAGGATGGCATTGGCACAGAGCGACCCGGCCATCTGCCGGTTCGATAATTTACTCATGTTGGCCCGGATCCCCTCGACCACTTTTTCCGTAGGAAAGCGCCGTCCGATGATCCCCGTCGAAGCGATCTGCACAAGGGAACGGTCGATCCTGAGCTCATCCGCAGCGGCCGATATCATGGCCTCGGCGCCCTGACGCCCTTGTTCACCCGTACAAGCATTGGCATTACCGGAGTTGATCACGATGCATTGGGCTTTACCATTCTTTACGGTCTCCCGACAGATCTTGATGGGTTCAGCTACAACGCGGTTCCGTGTAAAGACCCCCGACACCCTTGCGGGAACTTCTGAATAAATGATGCCGAGATCCCGTCTTTTGGTCTTGACTCCAGTATGGGCACCCCAGCAAGTAATGCCCTTAACACTGACCAGGTTGTTCACCAAGTTTTCATCCATGATCGCGCTTAGGGTTCAAGGAATGAGCGGCAAATGGGCTAGCCCTTCCTGCTCATCCATTCCGAAGATCAGGTTCATGTTCTGCACCGCCTGTCCTGCAGCCCCTTTCACCAGATTATCGATCACGGCGATCGTAATGATGCGGCCGGTCCTTGGATCGTAGGTCGCAAAGACATTGCAATAATTGGACCCTGTCACATCTTTGAGTTGAGGGGGCTCCTGAACGATCCTAACAAAGGGTGCCTCGTCGTAATAGTGTTGTAAATGCTCCAGCAATTCCTTTTCATTCACATCCACTTTCGACTTGGAATAGCTCGTTGTCAGGATGCCACGGTCCACTGGCAATAGATGAGGGGTGAAAAGGAGTTCAATATCCCTATGAGCAACACGCTTTAGGGCATTTTGTATCTCAGGGGTGTGCCGGTGTTCTTTCAGACCGTAGACCGAAAAGTTGTCGTTCACATTGGGAAAATGCGTGTTCGGTTTGGCTTTAGCTCCTGCCCCGGTCACTCCGGATTTAGCATCAACGATCGTCGCATCGGGTTCGATCAATCCAGCACGGTAGAGCGGCGCCAGGGGGAGGATAGAGGCCGTCGGATAACAGCCCGGGTTTCCGATAAGATGAGCGTCCCGGATCTCCTCACCAAAAAGCTCAGGAAGCCCGTAGACGGCTTCCTTCAAGCGATCCGGATCGTTGTGCGAGCGGCCGTACCAATCGAGATAAACATCCGGATCGTCGAGTCGGAAATCCCCAGAGAGATCGATGATCCGCATGCCCTCTGCCCCGTATTCCTTGACGAAATCCATCGAAACTCCATGAGGAAGGCCAAGGAAAACGACATCCAGGTCGTACTGGTCCACCGCATCCTTTGTTCGGAATTCCAGGTCGATCCTTCCTTTGAACTGAGAATGGACCGCTTCCACCCTTTCGCCACTCTGGCTCTCAGAGGTTATAAGCTGCACCTCAGCGCCAGGGTGACCGTCCAGGATCCGGATAAGCTCCATACCTGTATAACCCGTACCTCCGATGATACCGACCTTGAGCTTTTCTTTACCCATAGCTACTCCAATTAAGCGTGAACTTCAGCGATAGCCTCTTCCATTACCTCCAGCACACGATCCAGTTCCTGGTCCGTTATCACCAAAGGTGGAACGAGGCGGAGGACCTCACCACCCGTTACGTTCCCGAGCACTCCTCTTTCGATCATATGCCCCAGGACATCGCGTGCATTGCTCTTTAGTTCCACGCCGATCATGAGCCCCACACCCCTTACGTCAACGATCGCATCCATCTTTCCCTGCAGATCCTTCAAGCGAGCGAACGCGCGCTCTCCTGAACGATCAGCTCTTTCTGATAACTTTTCCTCCTCGATCGTCCCCAGGGTTGCAAGGGCCGCAGCACATGCCAATGGATTCCCTCCGAAGGTGGAGCCGTGCTTACCAGGACCGAGAGCTTTCGCGGCATCTTCGCTAAAGAGCGTTGCTCCGATGGGGACCCCACCCCCCAATGCTTTGGCCAAAGCAAGGATATCCGGTTTCACTCCGTAATTCTCAAAAGCGAAAAGAGATCCGGTCCGCCCCATACCGCACTGCACCTCGTCGAAGATGAGGAGGAGCCCCTTTTCATCACACAGGTTCCGAAGTTCCTCCATGAAAGAACGATCAGCGACCCGAACGCCCCCCTCTCCTTGCACCGGTTCGATCAGTACGGCACAAGTCTGCTCATCGACCGCAGCTTTTAGTGCATCGATATCGTTGAAGGGGACTTGTTGGAACCCCTCTGGAATAGGCTCGAACCCTTCCTGATACGCTTTTTTACCAGTGGCGATCGTAGCGAGTGAGCGACCGTGAAAACAGCCTTCGAACGTAATGATCCGCCCCCCTTTTCCAGACTGATTACCGTATGCCCGGGCCGCCTTGATACCTGCCTCTACTGCTTCAGTTCCCGAATTGCTGAAAAAGGCACGATCGAGCCCTGAAAGTTCGGTCAGCTTTTGCGTCAGCTGCGCTTGTTGGGGGGTTACGTAAAAATTGGAAACGTGGAGCAGTTTTTCCGACTGCTCCTTGATCGCGTTCACAACCCGGGGGTGGCAATGGCCTAGACTGTTGACCGCTACACCGGCCAGTGCATCGATATAGGTTTTTCCATGAACATCGCGGACTTGCGCACCCTTTCCATCGAGAAAGGTGATCGAATGGCGGGCATATACCGGCAGGTAATGTGCCTGATCGATATCCTGAGCATACAGGGGGTCGTAAGCTTCTTTCATGAACTATGGATCCGGGTTCCACTGCGTTCGTTGGTCGCCAGTTCTCGAAGGATCACTTGCTTACGGGTCCCGTTCACGATCCGGGCATTTTGTACGCCTTTTTGCAATGACACCTCACAAGCCTCCATCTTAGGGATCATGCCTCCTTGAATGGAACTGCCGTAGAGGGCCCGGCTCTCTTCAAGGCTGAGCTCAGCGATCAAACTAGCAGGGTCGTTCTTATCCTTCATCAGGCCGTCCACATCGGTCAGAACGAGAAAGACTGATGCCTGAAGGGCACCAGCTATATGACCTGCGAACATGTCCGCATTGACATTATAGCTTTTTGAACCCGGTCCCGATGCAATAGGCGCCAAAACCGGTATATACCCTTTTTCCAGAAGGAAGCCGAGAAGGGTTGGGTCCACTTTTTTCACATCACCAACATGACCAAGATCCACTGCCTCTTTCCCTTCCCCTTCTTTTACATAGCGCTGAACAGCGCTGACCATTCCCCCGTCCTTTCCGGACAATCCGATCCCTTTAGCCCCCGAACGCAGGAGCTCTTCTACCAGATCCCCGTTCACCTCGCCTTTCAAAGCCATTTCCACGTATTTCATCGCTTCAGAAGTGGTGCGACGATGGCCACCGTGAAAATCCGAACGGATCCCTACTTCATCGAGCAATCTTTGGATGAATGGTCCCCCTCCGTGGACCAGGAGAGGAAAGGCCCCGGCCTTCCTGAGAAGTGCAACTTCCTCCATAAGCCCGCGCTTCAGGACCGGATCCTTCATCGCGTTCCCCCCGTATTTGATAACGAGGGTCGACCCTTGAAGCGCTTTTAGCCGGTCCTCATCCAGGCGGTCTGGAAGTCCGTGGTCATCGATCTTATCCCCGAGGTCCATGCGTCGAAGGTATCAAAGTGAAGCAATATAAGCCCCTTCCTCCGGCAGATCATGGAGTTCCTTTCCCCTCTTCCGGGCGGCCTGCTCCCATACCTTCTCTTCTGCATCCTTTAGCGATATCCAATGGGATGCATCCATCAAAAGATCGGAGGCCTGCCTTGGGGAAGGGGCATTCGAGCCGATCAAAAAGAGATCCAATCCCTCACGAGGCACTGCTTTTTCCGGAATACGCACGGGGCCATTCCAATAAAGGATCGAAAAGGCATCTGTCCGAAGGGCCGCACTCCTTCCCCCCTTGCCGAACAATAACGGACGGATCCGCTCAACCCCCTTGGAACGCCAAAATTCCATCAATTTCCTTTTCCGATATCCTTTGAGGCTATCCGGGGATAGCAGCAACACCCCCTCCCCTTTTCGCAAAGCAGTTACGGGTGGATCCCTTCCCCAATGCTGGATCAAGGCCTTGCTTTCTTCAACCTGATGGGCTTGATGGAGCAACAATAGCAGTAAGGCCGAAATGATCCCCTGCAGGGATAAATGAGAAAGCTTCCGGTGAAGCCAAAGAATGAAGCAAGCAGTAGTTGCACCCAACATGAGACTGGAATAAAAAGGAATGGGGCCGATCTCATAACCGGAACCCGGCCATGAAGCGATCCATCCCACCCATGCGTTCATACCTTGGAGGAGAAGGTCCGCCCCACCCCCAACCCATTCAGGACCGCCCGGAAATAAGAATGAAAGCCCCGTGAACAGTCCAGCGTAAAGAGCGAGTGTAGCAAGAGGAAGTAAGAGCGGGTTCGTGATCCCGAACCATAGGGGGAACTTTCCGAACACGAAGAGCACGATCGGAAGAACACCTAATTGTGCTGCAGCTGAAACGGCCAAAAGCGACCATAACCATCGAAAGAATTTCCAACGAGGCCGGAAGAGGCCCTCGATCCAAGGGTAGAGCGTGATGATCGATATCACGGCAGCATAGGAGAGCAGGAAACCGATGTCACGTATCATGGAAGGGTCGAAGAGCAGGACCAGAAGGGCACTACCTGCGATCGCATTCCCTAAAGGGGGCGGACGCTCGAGATGCTCCCCCAAGGTATAGAGCGAGAACATAAGGACCGCACGTACTACGGAGGCACTCCACCCGGTCAGTAACGCATATCCCCAAAGGAGGATCAGTATCCCAAAAGGGCGCAAGCGCTTTCCCCATCTGGACCGCCTCAAGGGATAGCTCATCCAGAGCAACATCAAATACACGATCCCTACGTGAAGCCCCGATACCGCAAGAACGTGCATCCCCCCTGCATCGGCATAATCTTCCCTCAAGGCGTCCGGCATATCGCTCTTCCGACCGAGCCAAAGGGCACTTGCGACCGCAAGCGCCTTTCCCTGCAATGGGGTCGCTTCCCGCAGCTTACGAAAAAGCTTTTCGCGCAAGCGGAGGGCTCGTGTCCAGGGATCCTTTACCCATCCCACTTTCTCCTGGATGCGCGTATAATTTTGCCCGCCAAGCTTTAGCTCATAACGGATCCGACGCTCCTCATAGAATGCCTGCCGGTTGAAAGCTGCTGGCCCCTTCGCTTCATTGATACGCTCGGGATGCCCCTTACTGATAAGGTGATCACCTGGTAACGGAGCCCCTTGCATGCTATTGAAGCGGATCCGCAGCAAGATCTGCCTTTCAGCAACTACAGCTTTTGCCCTGTAGCGGAGATAATTCCCTCCTTTGCCAAAATACTCCAGGACCTTGAGTTCGCAGGGCTCTTGCAATGAAGCTGTTCCTTCCGACCGTTCTTTTTGTTGGAACTGTCTCAGATCACCGTTGAGCATCCCGAACGCGACCCATGCTCCGAGAAAAAAGAGCGCAGGGATCTGTCGATACGAATAAGGAAGCGGCCGGACCAAATGGTAGAGAACCCCGAGTAGACAAAGGAGCATCACGGCGGTTACAGGAAAGGATCCCGGTTGACTCCCCATGCCAATGCAGATCCCACAGGAATAGGACAACACAACAGGGATCAAAGGGGATCGCAGGCCGTACATACCCCAAAGCTCCGATCAGGATCGTCAACAGCATCGGACGGAACGCTTGCTCAGGAATTTGCGGATGTGTAGCTTTGATCGCGGATCAGATATTGGGAACAAATGCGACTATTCTCCGTTAAAGAATGGACATGATCAGAACCATGGAAGCGCGAACTTTCTTTTTCAAACCGCTGGGGACCCTTATCGCCTTTATCCTCTTAACAGCCTCGCTCCTAGGGCAGAATGGAGGTAATGGCATTAACAATGACGCGGCTACCACGGAGAAATTCCACACGCTCCTCTACCATCTCGAGAACGCCTATGTGGACTCGATCAACTCAGCTGAACTGACTGAGACCGCGATCAAAGCGATGCTCAAGGAACTGGATCCGCATTCCGTTTACATCCCTGAAGAAGAGGTGAAGAAGATGCGGCAACCCCTCGAAGGCAATTTCGATGGCATCGGGATCCGCTTCGACATTCTCAACGATACCATTCTCGTCGTGAACCCCATTCCCGGAGGGCCTTCTGAAAAGCTCGGTATCCAGGCCGGGGATAAGATCGTGAAGATCGAAGGGGAGAACGTGGCCGGCATCGGGATCACGAACACCGGGGTCCGGGATCGGCTTTTGGGAGAAAAGGGTACAACGGTCGAAGTCGGGATCTACCGAAAAGGCGAACCCGAGCTGATCCATTACGAGATCGTAAGGGACGAGATCCCGATCCGAAGTGTCGAGGCGAGCTATATGGCTGAACCCGACGTCGGTTACATCAAGGTGAGCCGATTCTCGAACCGGACGATGAAGGAGTTCAACAAGGCCATGAAGGAATTGAAGAAGAAGGGAATGAAAGACCTTGTACTGGACCTCCAGGGCAACGGAGGGGGCTATCTGAAAACCGCCATCAAAATGGCCGACCAGTTCCTCGAAAAGGACCGACTGGTCGTTTATACGGAAGGTAGAGCCTTTCCCCGCCAAGAACGTCGGGCAACCAGCAAAGGGACGTTCGAGGATGGGAAATTGGTCGTTATGGTCGATGAAAGTTCAGCCTCGGCCAGCGAGATCGTTGCGGGAGCTGTTCAGGACTGGGATCGCGGCGTTATCGTTGGACGCCGGAGTTTTGGGAAAGGCTTGGTCCAACGACCGATCGACCTACCCGACAGTTCGGTGGTCCGCCTTACGATATCCCGCTATCACACCCCTTCAGGGCGATGTATCCAAAAACCCTATGAAAAAGGGGACAGAAAGTCCTATGCCAAGGAAAAGTACGAGCGATGGCAATCCGGAGAGGTCTTTCATATGGACAGCATCGACATCGCGGACTCGCTCCGCTACAAGACCCGTATCAAAGAACGGACCGTCTACGGGGGAGGAGGGATCATCCCTGACGTTTTCGTTCCTTACGATACCACCGGAAATTCGGATTATTTCCAGCAACTGAACCGGAAAGGCGTTCTCAATGAGCTCGCTCTCAATTATGCAGATAAAAAGCGAAAGGCTTTCAAGGATAAATACGAGGGCGCTAAAGGCTTCGCAGCGAACTATGAAGTAGAAAAAGAGCTGACGGATCGGATGATCGAGATGGGCAAGAAAAAGGATCTGGAATTCGATAAGAAAGGATATGAGCGCTCGGAGCGTTACATCAAAACCCAATTGAAGAGCATGATCGCCCAGAACATCTGGGGGCGGGAAGCTTACTTCCGTATCTACAATCCCCTGCGCCCTTCCTATGAAAGGGCTATCGAGGTGCTGAAGGACGGTACCTTCGAGAAAATGGACTTGGCGGATACCCGCTGATCCCCTCGATCCATTAATTTTGAGACCAAAGAAAGAAGACCATGGACCAACGGATCAATACAACTTTACTGGCCGTCGTCACGGTCCTGACAGCCGTTAATACGGTCATGATCGGGATGGGTGGCGGTAGCGGATCGAGCGAAGGCGATGCTGCCACGAATGGAAAGGCCAACGTCAGTCAAAAGAAAGAGCAGAGCAACGTGACGAGCACCAAGCTCGATAGAGGCAAGAACCGTAACAAGGGAGGGAATAAAAAACAAGATCCCCAAAAGGCCAATAAGCAACAGAAACCGCAGAACCCACCCACTAAGATCGAGTTCGAAAAGGTCGAGCACGATTTTGGCAAAGTTAAAGCGGGAAGCAAGGTCAGTAAAAAATTCAGTTTTAAGAACACCGGGGATAAGCCCTACGTGATCCAGAACGCCAAAGGCTCCTGCGGTTGTACGGTCCCCAGTTACCCCAAAAAACCCATCGCACCGGGTGAGAGCGGCAAGATCACCGTAAGCTACAATCCCTCGAAGCGGATCAAAGGGAAGCAGACCAACTCGGTCACGCTCACGGGCAATACCCAGCCCCGAAAGAAAAAGCTCAAGATCCGGGCGAACGTAGAGCCCGCTAGTTGATAAAAAAGATCGGACCGTTCTTGAAAAAGCCTTTCATGCATTTAGCGTGGAAGGCTTTTTTCATGGTCCTTCCGCTGCAGCTTCTTCACCTTTCTTCCTTCACCCAATCGGAGGACCCTTTACGCATCAAGGATAAAGCCTTTCAAGCCGGAGAACGCCTTTCCTATAAAGTAAAGTACCGACTGGCCGGTATCTGGACCAAGGTGGGCCGCGTGGATTTCACCGTTTCCAGAGACACTTGTCCGAACCACCACCCTTGTTATGAATTCCAGGCAAAAGGTTGGACCCTTTCCTTTTACGACCGTATCTTCAAAGTAAGGGACATCTACCGTTCACATGCCACATGGGACGACATTGAATCGATACACTTTTCCCGCAACGTTCGGGAAGGGGGTAACATCTACTCCGAGTACTATCGCTTCGACCATGAAAAAAAGATGGTCTATCGCAAAGGGAGTCGCTCTCAAAAGGTGGACAGCATACCGCTTCCTCCAAACGCTCTGGATGTCCTCACCGCCGTTTACCGGTGCCGATCCATGGACCTGGAACCCTTAAGTAAAAATGATAGTGTCCATATCGATCTCGTTCTGGGCGATGACCCGCAATCCACTCACTTCATTTATCGGGGAAAAAAGCCGTGTGAAGGCCCGAACGGAAGCTCGCTCACCTGTCACTACATCGAGCCGGAACTGATCAAAGGCTCCATCTTCAAAGAAGGAGATCGGATGAAAGTATTAGTGACCGATGACGCGCGGAAGATCCCCGTTTATGTGGAGACCGAGATCATCGTCGGAAGGGTTAAAGTGAAACTAGTGGGGATGGAAGGAAGCATCGATCCTTAAATTCGCTCGAAAAGTAGCAAGGAATGGAGGAGGATCCCAAAGACCCGATGACGGACCCGAATTCGAACTTCATTCAGGAAGAAGGACTCACGATCGCAGTGGATTTCGACGGAACGATCGTGGAACACGCCTATCCGAACATCGGCAAGGAGATGCTCTTCGCCTTCGATACTCTAAAAGCCCTCCGCAAAAAAGGGCATAAACTGATCCTCTGGACTTTCAGGGAAGGGGAATACTTAGAGGATGCCGTGGAATACTGTCGGGAGAACGGCGTGGAATTCTATGCCGTGAACAAGAATTACCCAGAAGAGCAGTACGAGGATATGAGCAGCAGAAAGATCCTTGCGGACGTTTATATCGATGATCGGAACTTGGGGGGCTTCCCTGGTTGGAGCAGGGTATGGCAGACCCTTCATCCGGAGTCCGGGGAGCTGAACCCCCAGTTAACGGACCCTGCTGCCCATTACAATTACCGCGAACTCTCCTTCTGGCAAAGGGTCAAAAAGGTCTTTAACCCCTAGTTCTCCTTATTTGGCGTGGATAACGAGCAATGGTATAGCGGTGTGAAAGGCCATCTTTTTGCTCTTGCTGTTGTGAAAAAAGCGTTGGAGAAAATTCCGGCTTTCGTTCAACATCGCCAGAAGATCGATCCCCTTTTCTTGAATAAAACCATCAAGAACTTCCTCCAACCGTTTCCCTTCCCGCTTTTCAAAGGTGACCTTTTCCGATAATCCTTTGTCCTTGAGCCCTTTCAAAAAGTTTTGCGATCGTTCTTCGTCCACCTCTTCCCCTTTTCGTAGTACATGGACCACATCCACCGTGACCGCAGGGTGATCTTTTAGAAGATCGAAGAGCCTTTCAAGGGCAAGGGGATCCTTTTCGTTGAGGCCGCTGGCATATGCCACCCGCTCCAATTTCTTGAAACTCGCATTCTCCGGCACCAGCAACACATCGCATGGGGCTTTCTGAAGCACGTTGGCCGCAGTGGTGCCCATAAGGGTGTCGCTGAAGCCTTTTTCACCTTTCGTTCCCATAACGATGAGATCGTTCCCTTCCTCTTCAACGGTTTTAAGGATCTCATCACCCGGTAACCCGCTTGGCATCCGTTGGCTCACCTTTTCGATCTCAGGGCGCCCCTCGCGGATCCAGCTCGTTACCCCTTCCAATTCCTGCCATAGGGCGATACTGGTCTCATCCTCCTTCGGGATCTGCGAAAGATCCCGGACAGGCCCCTGGGGAGGGACCATCGGTTTCTGCACGGAATGCATTACCGTGATCCGTGCCCCGGAACGTCGGGCCAACTCTACGCCGTAACTCAAAGCGTTTTGGGCCATGTCGGAGAAATCGGTCGGGATCAGAATGCGTTCCATAAATGGTTCCTTTATAGGTCTTAAGAAGAACTGCTTTTTTCAGGCTCTTCAGCCTCCATGCTTCGTCCTCTAAGGATAAGATAAGCCCCTATGAGTATGAAGGGAATGCTCAACCATTGTCCCATGCTCAGAAAAGCATCAGGAGCAAGGGTCTGGTGCCTTTTCACGAATTCGATAAAGAAGCGGGCCGTGAAAACGAGGAACAAAAAGCTCCCAAGGAGGAGGCCTTGCTTCTTATAAGCATCTTTTCGCCAATACATATAGAAAAGGACCCCGAATATGGCCAGATAGGCCAGGGCCTCGTAGATCTGACTCGGATGACGCGGAACATCGTCCAAACGATGAAAAACGAAAGCCCATGGAAGTTCTGTCGGTGCTCCCACGATCTCGTGGTTCATCAGGTTCCCGATACGGATGAAAGCTCCCCCTAAAGCCACCGAAGTGACCACCCGGTCCAGGATCCAGAGTAAGGGCTTCTTGCTCACCTTTTTGGAAAAGATCCACAAAGCCAGTATGATCCCAACCGCACCACCGTGGCTAGCCAAACCGCCTTCCCAAACTTGGGGGATCTCCATCAGGTTCTTCGAATAATAAGCCCAGTCGTAAAAAAAGACATGGCCCAGTCGGGCCCCGATGATCGTCCCGATCATGGTGTAAATGAGGACTTGATCGAGTTGTTTTTCCGATACTCCCTCATTATGGAAAATGCGCGAAAGGATCTTGTGCCCGAGAAGAAAAGCAAGGGCGAATAAGACCCCGTACCAGCGGATCGTGATCGGATCCTCGATAAGGTTGGGGTTCACCGTCCAATCGATATGGAGCGGGAGTGGCATGAAGGACCAAGTTTACGAAATTTCTCTGAAGAAGGGCGCTGCGGCCAAATACTGAACGAAACGCCTTATATTTTGTCCCAACTAAAAAAAGGAGGATCCTGATGGAGGTCAAGGAAAGCAGCGAAGAAGAAAAGCGGCAGATCCTGAATCGCTACCGGGGGCTGCTACGGGCAAGTCAGCATTCCAATTCCACGAAAGATCGCCGTTGGATCCGTAAGGCCTTCAATACGGCGTTGGAGGCTCATTCGGACATGCGCCGCCGTTCCGGGGAACCCTATATCTTTCATCCCATAGCTGTTGCCCGGATCGTGGCCGAAGAGATGAAGTTGGGCACAACCTCCATCGTTGCTGCGCTCCTTCACGATACGGTCGAGGATACGAGCATCGATCTGGCGACCATCCGAAGCGAGTTCGGTGAGAAGGTGGCAACGATCATCGACGGACTCACCAAGATCCCCGGAAGTTTCGATCAGCATCAGTCCCCACAGGCGGAGAACTTCCGGAAGATGCTCCTTTCCCTGAGCGAGGATGTCCGGGTGATCCTGATCAAACTTTCGGACCGGCTCCACAACATGCGGACCTTGGATTCGATGAAGCGTGAGAAGCAGCTCAAGATCGCTTCGGAGACCGAATTCCTCTATGCCCCTCTTGCCCACCGCCTTGGTCTTTACAGCGTCAAGACCGAATTGGAGGATCTGGCACTGAAATTCAAGGAACCTGAAGAATACGAGCGGATCCGTCAAAAACTGAAAAAAGGTAAAGAGGTCCGTGCCCGCTTCATCAATCGCTTCATCCGTCCGATAAAGGAGGACCTTCTTGCTGAAGGCTACGATTTCCAGATCAAGTCGCGGACGAAATCCATCCATTCCATCTTCGAGAAGATCCGGAACAAAGGGGTCTCTTTCGAAGAGATCTACGACTTGTTCGCCATCCGGATCATCCTCAATTCACCCTCGGAAACGGAAAAAGCGGATTGCTGGAAGGTCTATTCCATCGTTACGGACCATTACAAACCCAATCCGGACCGCCTGCGCGATTGGATCTCCACCCCGAAAGCCAACGGGTACGAATCCCTCCATACCACGGTCATGAGCCCTACAGGAAAGTGGGTGGAAGTGCAGATCCGTTCGAAACGGATGGATGAAGTGGCTGAAATGGGATATGCGGCACATTGGCGCTACAAGGAGGAGGAAAAGACCTCAGAGGGCAACCTCGACCGTTGGCTCACGCGGGTCCGCGAACTACTGGAAGACCCGGAAAGCAATGCACTCGAGTTCCTGGACGATCTCAAACTCAATCTCTTTTCGGACGAGATCTTCGTCTTTACACCAAAAGGGGAGCTCAAAACCCTTCCATCAGGGGCCACCGCCCTTGACCTGGCCTTCGAGATCCACACCGATATCGGTGAGCACTGTACGGGAGCCAAAGTGAACCAGCGACTCGTTCCGCTCGATGACCCCCTCAACAGTGGTGATCAGGTTGAGATCCTTACTTCAAAGTCCCAAAAGCCCAAAGAGGATTGGCTGCATTACGTCGTAACGGCCAAGGCCCGCTCCAAGATCAAGACCGCCCTCAACAAAGAGAAGAAAAAAGCCGGGCTCGAAGGGAAAGAGCGTCTGGAACGGAAGCTCGATCATATGAAGCTCCCCTTCGATGAAGAGAACCTTCGCACGCTGGTCCGCTTCTTCGACGTGCCGAACGAGCACGAACTCTATTTCAGGATCGCAAAGGAAGCCATCGACCTGAAAAGGCTCAAGGAACTCGATGTTGAGGGAAAGCGGCTCAAACTACCCGAGAAGAAAAAAGAAAAGGGAAAGGTGGCCAAGGAGAAACGGACCGCCGTGCAGCCCCATCCCAAAGACACCCTTATCATAGGGGACGACCTTACCAACACCGACTACAAACTCGCCCCCTGTTGCGAGCCTATTCCCGGGGATGATGTCTTCGGTTATATAACCTCGAACGACGGCATCAAGATCCACCGCACCAATTGTCCCAATGCGACCGAACTGATGTCCCGTCACGGACAACGGATCATCTCGGCTCGGTGGGCCAGCCAGGAGCAACTCGAATTCACCGCCGGGATCCGCATCACCGGTTTGGACGGCCTGGGGATGGTTAACCAGATCACCGACATTATCTCCGACCAGAACCACGTCAACATGAACAAGATCAGCTTTGAGAGCAAAGCCGGCGTCTTCGAAGGGCTCTTGAAGGTCATGGTGAAGGACACCTCGCACCTGGACCGCTTGATCGGGACGATCCGCAACATCGAAGGGGTTGATTCCGCCGAACGCATCGATGAGAACGAGATGAAGAAGCATGAGGCTTAATATAAGGGAACTCCCTATCCTTTCGCTCATCCTGGCAAGTTTCTTTCCTGCCTGTCAAAAGGACAGCGACAAAGCACAACGCATCATTGACCAAGCTTTAAGAACGCATGGTGTGGATAAGCTGGAAAAGGACAGCGTGCGATTCACCTTTCGGGATCACCGATACCTCCATTATCGGGATAACGGACGCTTCCATTACGAGCGTTGGCCACTGGATACCGGTAAGGACTACCGCGATGTCCTTGCCAACGACGGCTTCACCAGGTATCGGAACGGGGAGGCGGTCGATTTGAAAAAAGTGGACTCGAGCGCTTATGCCAACGCCCTCAATTCCGTGATCTATTTCGCCTTTCTTCCCTATCGGCTCAACGACCCGGCCGTTATCAAGGAATATGAGGGCATGGACAGCATCGAAGGAAAAGCCTACGAACGGGTGCGGGTGACCTTTCAAAAAGAAGGAGGTGGAGCGGATCACAAGGACATCTTCATGTATTGGTTCCGGAAAAAAGATGCCCGGATGGACTTCCTCGCTTATCGCTATTTTCGCGAAGGAGGTGGCATTCGCTTTCGGGAAGCTTTCGATCGCCGACGCATCAACGGCCTTCTCATCCAGAATTACCACAATCACAAAGCCCCCGAAGGGACAGCTCTTAAGGAACTGGATGAACTTTGGAGCAAAGGTGAACTGGAAAAGGTGTCCGAGATCCGGACGGAAAAGGTCGTATGGGAATGAAGCTCGAAGAACGCGCCCAAAAAGCTGATGAGCTGCTGATGAAAGGAAAAGCTCGAGAAGCTCTCCAAGAGCTCCAGCGCGCTTTGGAAACGGAGAACGAGGAGATCCTCGACAACCCTTACCTCCATCTCAGAAAAGGGCAAGCACACTACATCCTCGGGGAAATTGAGGAAGCTTCGAGGGAGCTATCGATCGCTTATACGCTCGATGGAGAACGGATCTTTGAGGACGAAGATCCGCGGTTTTGGGAATTCCTAAAAGAGCAAGGCAATACAGATGATGGGATGAACGAGGTCAACGAATCTTAAGAACGGCGCCGGGTAGAACTCCCTTAACTTAGCTTTCGAGCAAATGTTGGTACGCTTCCTTTAGACCATGTCCTTCCTTCAACTTCTCAGCACGCTCGATGATCCGCAACCGCGATCGGTCGAATGCTTCCTGCCCCATCTCCCGTAATGCTTCGATAGCATTTCCAATCTGCTCCCTTTTTTCGAGGGATACGACATAGCCCATTCCATCTTGCTCCACTTTGCTCCAAGGCGTCCGGTCCGAAATAATGACGGGTCTGCCAGCGATCAAGGACTCCAAAATAGCATGACCGAAATTCTCACCCTTGGTCAAAAGGACGAAAGCATGATGGTCTCGAATAGTGGCTGTTGTCCTGTTCGGAGGGATCCCGTCCGTATGTTCGACCTTCACCCCCTCCGGCATTTGCTCGATCACTTCCAAGCACTTTTCCCAATACCCTTTGTCATAGATCGGGCCAAAAAGATCCAACCTGATGCCTTCCTGTCCGAACTCTGCTAATGATCGGAGGAGCTCCAGGGTGTTCTTTTCTGGTGCAATACGGGCGATCGACACCAACTTAAGCTCACCGGGCTTTTTCTCCACTCCGGGATCATCCGCTGGTTGAGTAAAAGGTGGAAGGTTGGCCAAAGTCCAGGTCTCAGGATCCCCGATCCATTTCCGGATCTCTTGAAGTTCTTGCCCATGGGTTGCATGGAAGACCGTTCCCTTAAAGAGCCCCATCAACCTGGCCCCATGCAAAAAGGATCGCTTCTTCCAGGGTTTGATGCTCATGGCACCAGGGGCCAACATTCCACGAGGGGCGATGACCGTCCGGGGGGGATGGCTCATCCTTTTGATGATCCAGAGCGGAAGGATGGAAAAGCGGAAGGAATAGACCCCGTTGATGTAAACCGTATGGGGATCCACCTCCTCGATCCTGCGACAGATCGCTTTCTTGCTCAGGTTTCGGTCGGAAGCATAAAAGACCTGATATCCTTCCCGTTGGTTCCATGCATCGCGCTCCACCTCCACATACGGTCTTTCTTCCATGTATTCCCGATCTCTCGTTAGCACGAAAAAGCTGTAACGGTCCTTCAGGTGCTCGATCATGTTAGCGCAGGAACGGACCGGTCCTCCCGCCTTATAGCCCGGAAGAAAGTGATCGATGAAGATCAGGACCCGCCTAGCTTCTGACATCGTTCTTTTGAAGCCAATCTTCGAGGACGATCAGGTACCATATGCGCGACCAGGTCACCCGAGCATCCCCCTTGAGAAATGCTTGCCACAAAGCCCGAACCCCCTCCGGCTTGAACAACTTTCGATCCATGAGGCCCTCAACCCTTTCTTCCGCGAACTCCTTAAGGGGGCCGGTCAGCCATTCCCGCCAGGGAAAGGTGAACCCCATCTTGGGCCGATCGATCACTGAGCGCGGGATGAACCCATCCATAGCCTCCGTCAACAACTTTTTAGGGGTATGCGGGTATTTCGGTCCGTCGGGGATCCCCAGAACGAACTCGATCAACTTATGGTCAAGAAAGGGTACGCGTACCTCTAGGGAATGCGCCATGCTCATTTGGTCGGTATCGCGTAGGAGCACATTGGCAAGATAGCTGTTCAGCTCGGCGTAGGAGATCCGGCTCAGATAAGGAAGCTCAAAGCCGGGCGTTTGGGGGGCGATCCGCCGCAGCAGAAAACGATGCACCGGATCGGCCTCCATTTTATCCATGTTCAGGAAACGCTTGATCATCCGGTCCGAATACATCCTCCGAAAGAGGGGATAGAAATATTCAAGTTCCCAATAGTCGAGACTGAGCAAAGCATCCAGTTTATCGGACCGAACGGAGGGTTTGAAGGTCCGCAAGAGCATTCCCGGTATCCGTCGGACGTCCTTGGGGAAGCTCATCACCCATTTCCGGCTCTCCACCCCATAGGCCATTCTGAACATATCGTAGCCTGCAAAGAGCTCATCCCCTCCCAATCCCGACAAAGCCATCCGGATCCCCTTTTGAGCGGTTGCTTCGGAGACCAGGTAATTGTTCGGTCCATCCCCGCTCGGATGGTCCATGGCACCAAGAACATCCGGCATTTTCCGGAGCAAGTCCTCTGGCTTCAGTTCGATCTCCTCGTGGTCGGTCCCGTACTGTTCTGCTATAGTCCTTGCATGAGGCGCTTCATCGTATTGGGGATCATCGAATGAAACGGAAAAGGTCCGGACCTTCCCCTTTCCGGCCCGGGCCATCAGGGCAACGATCAGGCTCGAGTCGATTCCTCCGGAAAGAAAAGCCCCGTAGGGAACATCCGACATCATCCGCTTCTCCACCGCTTCGGTGAGCTGCTCCCGGATCGTTTCCTTCAACTCCTTACCGGACATGTAGGCACCCTTCCGGTCGGATCGCTCAGCAGCATCCCAGTACTTTCGGAGCTGCACATCGTTCTCGGTAACGAGCATCGAGTGGCCGGGGAGGAGCATCTTCACTCCTTTCAGAATGGTCCAGGGAGCGTGAACGGTCTGATAGCGGCAGTAATCGAGAAGTCCGAACGAAGAGAGTTCGCGTGGGACCTCCCCACTCGCCAGCAATCCTCGCAACTCAGAAGAGAAGAGGAATTTCCTATCGTCCTGATAATAATAGAGCGGTTTGATGCCGCTCCGATCCCGAGCCAGGAAAATTTCGTTCTTCTCCCGGTCATGAACGGCAAAGGCGAACATGCCGTTGAAACGTTCCAAACAAGAAGCTCCCCATTCCTGGTAGGCGGCCAGGACAACCTCCGAATCGGTGCGGGACCGGAAGGGATAAGAGGCCAAACGGTCTCTGAGGGCTTCGAAATTGTAGAGCTCCCCGTTGTAGACCAACACATATCTGCCATCAGCACTCTGCATGGGTTGTTTTCCGCCTTCCGATGGATCGATGATGGACAAACGACGATGGCCCAGAAAGACTTCCCCTTCTTGAAAACTCCCTTCATCGTCAGGCCCCCGATGGGCTAATGCATCGTTCATCCGCTGAATTGCAGCGTTCCCCTTTTCGGGATCAGCAGATCCATATATGCCATTGATCCCGCACATCAGTCCTCGATGTTATCGATCGACAATGCCTTGTTGGCCCAATCCTGAAGAGAGGGATGAGCAGCTAACTCGTGAGAACGGCATCCCATTTCCCAAAGAGATGCTTCATCCATCCGAAGAAAGTCCTCCAACCGTTCCTTCAATGCCTTCCGGTCCCCCGTCGGGAAAAGAGACCCATTACCTCCCTCCTCCAGAAAGGCGGATGCAGCACCGACCGCATCACTAAGAAGAAGTGGAGCTCCTGCTGCAGCGAATTCCTGGACAACGACACCCCAAGGTTCGAAATGGCTGGGCAAAATGAACACCGAGCTTTGGAGCATCACCTCGGGCATTTCCTCAGGTTGGAGAAAGCCGAGATGACGGATCTTCGGATGATCGGGACGTTCTGGATAGAGTTCTCCCGTCCCGCAACACCAAAGCTCCCGCTCTCCGGTCTTACCTTCTTCGACGAGGGTCTCGAAAGCATTCCATAGATCCCTGATCCCTTTGTGCTCCACATAGCGCCCCAGGTAGATAAAAGGGCCATCGAGCTTTTCCCGCTCCGCATACACCTTATTGAATCGATCCAGATCCGCGACATAAAAACCATCTAAGATCCGTTCCTCCTTGAACCCTAGCTTTCGCGCATATTCTGCTTGGCGTTCCCCCGGCACCCACACGTGTGAGAAAAGGGGACGGATCCGCCATCTTGCCCAGATACGGGCTATCTGTTGACGGAGCGAGGCCTTCCATTGGTTGTCGAGGATGAGAACGGTCGGGATCCGCCCGGCGTAGTCCTTTAGCACTTTCAGATACCCTTGGTCGATCCATCCGCTACAGAAAATGCGGTCCGGGGAGATCCGAGCAACGAGCTCGCGAAGGGCTTCATCGTTGTAAGTAGTGCGATCGTAGGTTCCCATCCCTTCGGGTACGGTGAACTCGAACGGGGCTTCGGGATTTACGGGCCAGCGGACGATATGAACTTCTGCTCCTTCTTGAGCATGCAGCTTCCTGGCACACGCCATAAAATATTCGGCCAGTTCGGTATAAAGAAAGAGGAAGCGGATCATCCGGAGCAAAATAACGGAGAAGCTCAGGAACGCGGACATCCCGTTCATTCAAGCTTCGACCCAAAGCTTTATGGCCAGAAGGAGGGCCATTGCAGCGATCAGGTAACGTACATAGTCGCTCCGGACCCTCGAAGCCCAACGGCTCCCCCCCCAAGCACCGATCATGTTCCCTCCAGCAAGTACGAGCCCTTTTCCCCAATCCACGCTATCCGCCCAAAGAAAAACGCCAAGAGCGGCCACTGTATAGATAAGGATAACAAAGACCTTCACGGCATTGGACTTCGCCAAATCCAAGCCTGCGACCCCGGTCAGGGTGGCAAGGATCAGAAAACCGACCCCAGCTTGGACAAACCCTCCATAAACCCCGATCACAAGGAATAGCGGGGCGGTCATCCATGTTCGGCGCCAGGAAAGGGACCCATTCATGCCCACTTCCCTCCTGCGCCCCTGAAAAAGAAGGTAGCCTCCCATTCCGATGATGACGATGCCCAGAACGCGTTGGAACCAGGCATCGCTCAATTCAACAGCAAGCCAGGCCCCGGGTATCGACCCTAGCAGAGCAAAAGCTCCGAAAAGAAGTGATATACGGGGAGACCAATGGCCTTGGCGCTGAAATCCTTTGACACCGACGATGTTCTGAAGTAGGATCGCTACGCGGTTCGTCCCATTGGCCAGATCGCTCGGCAGGCCGGTAAATATGAGGACCGGAAGCACCAACATCGATCCTCCTGCCCCCACCGTATTGATAAAACCCGCAGCGAGGCCTATCAGAAAGATGAGCACATGATGGAACAAGTCCATAGCGAACGAAGGTAGCATTCAAGGGAGCTCATCCCCTCGGTCGCCCATCCCGTCTTACCTTTGCAAGGTATGGCAAGGATCGTGGTCGGACTTTCCGGAGGTGTCGATTCCAGTGTGGCTGCTCTTTTGCTCAAAGAGCAAGGCCATGAGGTGATCGGCCTTTTCATGAAGAACTGGCACGATGGCTCCGTCACTTTGAACGGCGATTGTCCCTGGGTAGAGGACAGTAACGATGCCCTTGAAGTAGCTGAGACGCTGGGGATCCCGTACCAGGCGATCGATCTGAGCGAAGCTTATCGCGAGCGGATCGTCGAGCGAATGTTCGCCGAATACCGGCGCGGACGCACCCCGAACCCCGACATCCTTTGCAACCGGGAGATCAAGTTCGACCCTTTTCTGAAAGCAGCCCTTCGCTTGAACGCAGATGCTGTGGCTACCGGTCATTATTGCCGAAAAGCGGTGGATCGATCTGGGCATCATCGCTTGCTCCAAGGGGTGGACCCGGAGAAGGACCAAAGCTATTTCCTCTGCCAGGTCACTCAGGAACAACTGCGCCAGATCCGCTTCCCGATCGGCGAACACCATAAGGAAGAGGTACGTGAGATCGCCAGAAAGAAAGGCATCCCTACCGCTGAAAAGAAGGATTCGCAAGGGCTTTGCTTCATTGGAAAGATCAGTCTACCGGATTTTCTGAGTCAAAGATTGGAAGCAAAGGAAGGGGAGATCCGGGAAGTTCCTTCGGACGATCCCTTGTTGATGGAGCCGCTGCCCGCTGGACAAGGAGGTGAAGCTCCATCACCCGAGTCCGTAACCGCACCTTATGCTTTCGAAAAGACGAACAGCGAACGGATCGGCCATCATCAAGGGGCTCATTTTTTTACGGTCGGCCAGCGCAAAGGGATCGGTGTAGGAGGAAAAGCGGAACCGCTCTTCGTGCTCGAAAGGGATGTGGAAGCGAACATCCTTTACGTAGGGCAAGGGGCCAGGCATCCCGGGCTCTATCGCCAAGGGCTTTTCATACCGAATGAAGCGCTGCATTGGGTACGTCCGGACCAGGAATTAGCGATCGGCGATAGTGAACGGTACGATCTAAGGATCCGCCACCGCCAGCCCCTTCAAAAAGCTCAACTCGTCAGGACTGAAGCGGGGATGCACGTCCTCTTCGACCAGCGCCAACGGGGGATCGCCGCCGGACAATTCGCCGCTTGGTATCAGGACGGTGAACTTATCGGATCCGGCGTGATCGATTGAATCGATCTATTTACCACCGTTGGCTTCAAGATCCTCCTGGCAATTCGCATCCAACTCGGGCATATCCGAGCCAACGATCTTAGAAGCGATATCGCTGGTCTCCATCGCATAGTACATCAGGCAATCACTGTTATCGCAATGGTGCCCGTTCCCGCTGTCCCGATGTGGATCGACCATCGGCGTTCCGTTATCGACCAATCCTAGGATATGACCGAACTCGTGCGCCATGACGGAAGCTTCCATCTTCCAGCGCTCCGGTTCGCTGATATCATCGGAGAATTCGTGGACGGACTCGCCGAAGAGGGCCATCCGATGAGCGGCATAGGCAACACCCAAGGTCTCGGCATTCCCACTATCCTTATCGTATTTTCCGTCCACGATGAGCAAGTAGGCATGGATCCGATCGCTCAGGGCTGCTCCCTCTTCCTCTTCTTCGATGACCTCATCGATCCCTTCGATGCCGTATGAACTTTTGCCCGGAGAAGGCACCTTCTTTGATCCGATCTCGATCCCATTGGGCTTATGAAGGTAGCGTCCCAGAAGATCCCGAAGGGAATCCACGGCCCTTTGGGTCGGTTCATAGCCGTTCATATAAAGGAGGTGGAGCTCCATTTCAGAGTAGGGTTCCCCGGAAAGAAAAGAAGCCGCTTTTGCCCCCGCCTCCTTTTGTTCTGAACCCGCACCATCATCATTCGGAGATGGGTCATCCTTCTCACAAGAAAGGAAAAAACATGCAAAAGGAATGAGGAAGAAGCGTATGCGATGGCTCTTGAACATCAAGGATCCTTTTAAAGGATTTCGATCGTACTGAATTTATCTTTGTTAACGAACGGCACAGCCCCATTCATTGTTGCACCTCTTGCGCAAGAGCTTCCTCATCATTCTCGCGTTCTCGCCCCTAATAATTCAGGGTCAGGATCTTAGCGAAGAAGGCTCCAATGACAGTTCTTCCTTGGGTTGGGGACTGAGCGTAGGTGCTTATTTCCCTGGGGACAACGCAGCCTCTTTCTACGAGGGGCGCGATCCGGAGTACGGAGTGCAACGTCTCTTTCAGGTCCAGCAATTCTATCGGCGGATCAAAGAATCGCTCAAATACGATTTTGAGCTTGCCGAACTCCCGACGGGCATGAGCTACAATACGGCCTTTATGGGAGGATTGAACGGAAATTGGGAGTTCAGATCGGGCAACTATCTTGAAGTGGGTTTCCTTTTCACCAAGCTCTCGCTATCCGATAAGTTCACGATCATCGTTCACGATCCGAACGCGTTGAACCAAGAGCGGACCGAGACCCATCCCATAAGCGGGGAAGAACGACGCTTCGTTCTTCCTTTGGCCTATCGCTATGAATGGGGAAAGCCCCCTTTTCTTCCTTTTCTGCGCCTCGGGGGGACACTCGGTTGGGCCGAAGCTCAGAAGAACCGCATCCGCATCGCAGGACAGGACTATTCGATCCTTCCTTCGGACCACCCTCGCTACGGAAACCCATCGGAACAGAAAGGTTCGATCCTCGGGGGACATGCCGAAGTCGGGTTGAAACTGGAGACAGGGTCGAGATGGAATATAGGGCTTTCTGGCAGCCTTTCCTATGACCGGGTCGCGATCGGGAACGATCCTTCCTTTGCCTTTCAGCAAGCGATCCTGCTCCGTTTGATGCGCTGATGGACCATGAGTTCCCAAAAACGTCTTTTCATAGGCATCCCGATCCCTGAAACCCTCCAGAACACCCTTGCCTCGCTCGACCCAGAGATCGAAGGACTTCGATGGCTCGACCGTGCCAGCTACCACATTACGCTATGCTTCATCGGAGAGACGGAAATGGCCCCGGATAAGGAAGTGCTGCCGATCCTCCAGGAAGAAACAACCCGTACCTCTCCTTTCACCCTTTCCTTTGAAAAACTCTGTGCAGCCCCGCCCAAGCGCCCTTACATGGTCTGGGCCCGATATCGGAACACCCCAGCGTTCCAGGACCTGCACGAACGGCTGTTCGAACGTTTTCTTCCTGAAAAAGGAGGGGCAAGGGAACAAAAGCCCCATATCACGCTTGCCCGGGCAAAAAGAGGGCGAAGAACAAGAGCCGGGGATATCCCGCAAGCCCCAGCACTCCCTGATATTAGAGTGGATAAGGCCGTCCTTTGGCATTCAGAGCTCAGGAAAGGAGGTGCGGTCCACCACAGGCTCGGTGAAGCATCCCTCCTAGGGAGCCCAAAGGGATCTTACTAGCTTTGGGCACGCATATGGCAGAAGCGGAACATCGAACAGGGATCACCCTTTCCGGAGGAGCAGCCCGGGGGATAACCCACTTAGGGGTTCTGAAAGCCCTTGAAGAGGAAGGCCTCCGACCTGATGTCATATCCGGGGTGAGCGGGGGTGCCATTTTAGGAGCCCTTTATGCCTCAGGTTGGGATCCCGAGGATATCCTGGAGGCCTTTGCCGAAGAGAAGCTTTTTCGCAACCTGCAATTGAGCTTTCCCCGGAAAGGCTTTATGAGCATGGACGGGCTTTTCGATATCCTGGAAAAGCACCTGAAGGCCCGTTATTTCTCCGACCTGAAAATTCCGCTCTACGTTTCAGCCACGGACTTCAAGACCGGAAAACAAGCCGTATTTCATGAAGGAGACCTTTTTCAGGCCCTTAAAGCAAGCTCTGCGATACCGATCCTCTTCAAGCCCATCGAGGACGATAAGGGCAACGTTTATGTGGACGGCGGCTTGGTGAGCAACCTTCCCGTGGAACCGATCAAAAGGAACTGCGAAAAGCTGATCGGCGTGAACGTGAACCCGATCGGCGAAATGAAGGAGTTCCCCAATATGTTCTCCGTCCTGGAACGGACGCTTCACCTGAGCATATGGGCGAACGTTCAAAAGAACGTTGAAGCATGCGACCTCTATATCGAACCGGATGGGCTCCGCCAGTACAACATTTTCAGCCTTTCCAAGGTCCGCGAGATCTACAAATTAGGCTATTCCTACACGATGGCGTTCCTGGAAGAAGGTAGCCGCGGTCGCATCATTGCGGATCGGGGAAAATGAGGATCCCCTTTCCAGAGCATCATTCCCGGATGAAATGGAAAATCTCCTGCCTTTTTAGGGAGATCTTCACTTTAAAAGGATTATTTTTGTAACCTCGTTGAATGCTAAAAATCAAAGGACGATGAATAACACAGGAAAGATCTTTCTCGCAGCACTTACAGGTGCCGTAGCCGGTGGTGTTGCAGGTATCCTCTTAGCTCCCGAAAGCGGAGAAGAAACGCGCAAAAAGCTTAATAAGGAAGCCCAAAAAGCCCGCGAAGAACTCAACGACCTCGTCGAAAAAGGCAAGGATACCGTAGAAGACATTAAAAAGCAAACGACGGGCAGCAATTCCTGAACTGCTTCCTTTCAAAAGTATATTGCTTAAGTCTTTAAAGCCGATCCGGTCTGCGGATCGGCTTTTTTGTTGCCACAAGCTTCGTATCTTGGTCCCGAGATCGACCTATGGAGGATAAGGACCGTTTCAAGGAGACCTACGATCATCTCGTCGCTTACATCAAGGAGCGGTTCGAGCTCCTCCGTCTTGAATTCGCGGATCGTTCTGCAAGAGAGACCTCTGGCCTGGCCAGCAAGCTCGTCCTCATCAGTATCTTTGCTGTTGCCGTCCTTTTTCTATCGATCACCCTGGCGATCTATTTAGGTAAGCTATGGGGGCGTATGGAACTCGGGTTTGCGGTCGTTGGGGGAGCTTACATCTTTCTTTTCCTTATCCTTGCCCTTTTAAGGAAACCATTGCTTCAGAAGCCTATCCTGAACAGCATGATCAAACGATTCTTCAAAGGCGGGGACGATGAGTGAATTCGAGATCCGCAACAGGAAAGAGCTCTTGGAAGCCAAACACACCCTACGCAAGCGCCTCGACCGCAGGGAAATACTGATCCGCAGCAACCTCGCCTATTTTCAGGATCGGTGGAAGGACGAACGCCTTGGCGGCACTTTCGAGCATAAGAACATTATCATGGATGGGCTCTCGGTGGCAGTGGACGCCATCTATGTGCTAAAAGCCGGCACGAAGAACAAGACCCGCCTCCTCATCCGCTTTATGGAGGTAGGAGTCCATTATCTTTCTCAGCGCTACCTGGGGCGGACCATCGAGCTCATCAAACAGATCATCCCTTTCATGAAAGCGGGTGCTCGCCGCACCGCTCAGGAAGAAGCGGAGCCTGAAGAGGATTGAGCCAAAGGGGATGAGGGTCGTCGGTTCTGCCTTGAGAAGAAGCATAAGGAATGGGGTTAAGAGCTAGCTAAAGGATTCCCCTCCGGAAAATGAACAGCTCGGGGTGGGATCGGTATTTCGATGCCTGCCTCAAGGAGCCCTTTTTGGATCGCGATGATAGCCTCGCTCTGACCTTGGAAGTAATCCGTCATGATGCCGGAATAACCGACCCAACAGCGTAACTCGAACTTCACGGCGAACTCCTCGAATTCCATGAAGTAAAGTTCAACCTGCTTGTCAGAACGAAGAGAGGTCACCTTTTCCTGAACCGCTCTCACTACCACATCCCGGACCCGCTCGAGGTCTTCGTTCAGAGGAACCCGACAATCCACGTCCACCCGCCGAACGCCGTTAAAGGTGAAGTGTTCGAAAGGCTCCTGCAGCACGAGGCGATTCGGGATCTCCACCTCCTGCCCCCATGGGTTGGTCATTTGGGTCGCTCGAAGCCCGATATGCTTCACCTCACCGAAGTGACCATAGGATTCTATAATATCGCCTACGTTGATCGGACTTTGAACGGCCATGATAACCCCTGAAAGGATATTGGCCGCGGCGTTCTGGAACGCGAAGCCAAGAGCCAGACCGATGATACCCACACCTGCGAGGAGCGAAGTGACCGTTTTGTCGAGGTTCAGAATGCTCAGGGCCGCAAAGAGCCCAATGACCATGAAGACGATCGAAGTGATGGAAACGACGAGCCTGTTGACCGCCTTGTTCTTCGAGATCTTAGGAAGGCCCCGTTCCATTAAGGTCGAGATCAAGCGGGATACCCCGTAGAAGAGCAGCAGAACAAAGAGGGCTATAAGGATCTCTGGGAGGCGATCGGAAAGCCCCTCCCACCATCCTTTCACTTTGTGCCATAATCCCTTTACGGCACCTTTATCATCCGCCTGTAGAAGTATCATAACCGATCGAGGTAACGGTCCATAAGGTCCAGGTACAAGCGAATATCGGCCTTTTCCTTCCCGGGATCCTCTTCCTGGGATGCACGGATCGCTGTGACCTTTGCCCGAACGTTCGCGCGATAGGCTTTGTAATATTCGAAGAGGGCCTCTTCCTGTCGGCCTCGAATGACCGGGAACGCCTGATTGTAGATCTTCAAGAAATGCGATGCGAGCTCTTCTTCGTTATGGGCCTCAAGGTCCATGCAGAAGAAAGCGATCTCATCCAACACATCGATCCGCCTGAAAGCGGGGTTGAACTCGATGCAATCGAAGATCACCGGCTCTTCATCGATGAAGATGTTACCAGAGTGAAGGTCACCATGGCCATCGCAGACCATCCCCGCTTCCACCCTTTGCTTGAGGAGGTCCTGATGCGCATCGAGAAAGTCATCTGAACTCATGAGGGCCTTTTCTACGCGTTCCTCAGCTTCCCTTCCCAAAAGCTGTTCGAATATCCCTCCTTCCTGTTGGATGTCGTTGAAACGCTTTTTGAAAGCATCGATGGAGGGTGGCTCCTCAACCTTTTCAGCTTGCCGGTGAAAAGGAGCTAACATACGGGCGATCGCCTCAACATCCCGATAACGGACCTCGTGACGATCCAGGAGCTTATCCATCTTCTTCCCCGGATCCATCCGCTTCATCATCACCCCGTAGCCATAGGCCTCCGAACCTTCCTCTTCTGCCCTTTCGAGCGTGACATCATCCCCAGCTTTCACAGCACGTACGACGTCGATGTACATTTCAGGGGCCAGACGCCGGTTCAAACGGAGTTCTTCCTCGCAATAATGCTTGCGCTTTTCGAGGGTTGAAAAATCCAGAAAACCGAGATCGAGGGGCTTTTTGAATTTATAAGCCGTTCGCTCGGTCAAGAGCACCCAGGAAGCATGCGTCTCTACTTGCTCGACCTTCCCTTTTCCTTTGAGCTCCCGCTCTTTGAGGAATTCAGCGATGGATCCGATATCCTGTTCCGTCATCGTGCCGTTCGTTCTTCGATCGTTCGCAACATGCTTTCGAGTTCCATCGACCCGGAATCGAGTTCCACGTGTTCCCGTTCCACTGGCTCGAGTGCCTCCCGGAGCTGATCGTGCACTTCGATGCCCGCTTCGCTGTCGGGCCGTTCCTTTTCGATGCGTTCCTGCACGATACTCCGGTCCGCCACCATCCGGATAAGGAGGAACGGGACCCCTTCCTCCTCCAAAGGTGTGATAAAACGATCGCGCAGTGCTTTTCGCGTGAAGGTCGCATCGATGACGACATCCTTTCCAGCCCGGGCGTTCTCGAGCATGCGTTCCAAAAGGGCCTCGTAGACCCGCTCTTTACTGGCCTTATCGTACGCTCCCATGAGGTCGAGTTCCGCACGGATGCTGTCCGTGTTGGCGTGGGAGGCCTTCAAGCGTTCGGCCAGCGCTTTTGCGAAATAGGTCTTGCCCGTCCCGGGCAATCCCATGATGAGGTAGACCATCGAGAGCGATTCGCGGCCAAAGGTAAGGGCATTGGGGGATCGGGCTTGAAAAGCGCTGAGCTCCATGATGAGCGGGACTTTGCGAAGGGCGGTCCGGGCCTTGGAGGGGGCGTTCGAGTGGAGCGGAGTCCACGAAGCTTCCTCGCGTCCCTAGCGGTCAATAACCCAAAGCCCCCACCTCTCAAGCTTTGAACTCAATCCTCTGATATTCTTTATCTTGGAAGGTTCCGATGAAAAGAGCAACAGCTTCCCGTTCATATCATCCAAGACGACGGGACGGTCCATCAGCAGAAACTGATCCTCCGCGAATGAGCCCAACCCAAAGCATCAGGAAGCTCTTGGTTATCCTCGGAGGG
>CAZIDL010000011.1:0-51592 GCA_964537825.1 uncultured Weeksellaceae bacterium | reverse complement strand
CTCGAAGCATACGCCGGGATCAGGAACGTCGTCCTCGATAAGACCGGAACGCTCACCACCGGCGAATTCCGCATCTCCGGGATCGAAAGCATGAACGGGCTGCCGGAAGAGCGGATCCGTTCGATCGTCCTCGCCCTGGAGCAGCATTCCTCCCACCCGATCGCCAAAGCGTTGGTGGAAGCGCTGAAGGGAACGACCAGCAAAGCTGAAATGCAGGACGTAGAGGAGCTGAAAGGAGAAGGCATCCAGGGAAGGTCCGCGGAAGGGGACCTCTTCAAACTCGGTAATGCACGCTTTACCGGGACGGAAGAAAGCGGTAGCAAGAACACCCTTTACCTGAAAAAGAACGACGAGCTCGTATCCCGGATCGAGATCGAGGATGGCATCAAACCCGGCGCCAAAGAGATGGTGCGTGCGTTGAAAGCCCAAGGTGTCCGTACGATCCTCCTCAGCGGCGATAAGAAAGAACGCTGCGAAAACCTGGCCAAAGAACTGGGCATCGATGTGGTGCATGCCGAGCAATTGCCGGACGAAAAGCTGAAGCGCATCGAAGCTTATGCTGATGAGGCCCCGACCGCGATGGTCGGGGATGGAGTGAACGATGCCCCCGCCCTGGCCCGCTCGAGTGTGGGCGTTTCCTTGGGTGATGCCACCGAAGCGGCCATTCAAAGTGCGCGGGTGGTCTTGCTGGACGGAAGCGACCTCAGGAAGGTGATCTATTCCATGAGCTTAAGCCGCCACACGGTCAGCACGATCAAGCAGAACCTCTTCTGGGCTTTTTTCTACAACGTGATCGCGATCCCCATCGCCGCGGCAGGCCTTCTGAATCCCATGATCGCCGCACTTTCCATGGCTTTTTCCGACGTTATCGTCGTGGGCAATTCGATCCGTCTTAAATTCAAGCGGATCGAATAAAGCGCTATGCCGCGTCCCCAACGGGTCCTCTTTCTTCCGAAATGGTACCCCGACCCCAGCGACCCTCAACTCGGGGTTTTCCTTCGTGAGCAGGCCGAAGTGCTCGCTGAGAAGGTCTCCATCAGCTTGCTCTACGCTTATCCGGACCCCGAGCTAAAAAAGAGCTCGGAGCTTCGCAAAGAACGCAGCAGAGGGTTCACGGAATTCACGATCCACTATCGGGCCCGGGGCAACAAGGCTGTCCGCGCTTTTCGTTATATGAAGGCCATGTGGCAAGGATGGAAAGCCGTCTTAAGGGAGGACGGACACCCCGAGATCCTGCACGCCCATATTTTGAACCGTCCGGCCCTTTTTGCCTTTTTCATCCGCCTTCGCTATGGGATCCCTTTCCTGATCTCGGAACAGTGGTCCGGTTTCCTCAACGGGAACGCCGACCTCCGCCCCTGGTTATCGCGGAAGCTCACTCCTTTTCTACTGCGGCGTGCAGATGGCATATCCGCGGTATCGGAACAGCTCGCTGAAGCTTTGAAAGAACGTGGCGCACCCAATGAGATCCGGATCGTTCCGAACACGACCATTGATCCCGGGACGCCCCGGATCATACCGACCGATCCTTTTCGTTTCTTCAACATCTCCGATATGGTGGACGAACTAAAAGGACTGAGCGAACTGATCGAGGCATTCGATGCGGTGAAGCAGGAACGGAAAGAAGCGATGGAACTACATATCGTTGGAGGCGGGTCGGATGAGGCTAAATTGCGCGAACTCGCTGCCGAAAAAGGCCTCCTCGGAGACAGCGTGCTTTTTTACGGAAGGCTTCCGAACGAGGCGGTCCATCAACGTTTCCCGGAAATGAGCGCCCTTGTCGTGAACAGCATCCACGAGACCTTTTCAGTGGTTACCGTGGAATCCCTGGCCCATGGACGACCGGTGATCGCCAGCAAGTGCGGAGGGCCCGAGGAAATATTGAAGGACGAAAAGCTGGGCTTCCTCTTCCAAAAAGGGAACACGGAAGCGACCCGAGAAGCGATGCATCGGATCATCGAACGGATCGACGACTTCGATCCGGAAGCCCTCCATCGCTATGCGGTGACCCACTACGGAAGAGCAGCTGTCAGGGACCGTTTTCTCGAACTCTACGAGCAAGTCCTCTGACCGAAAATGCTGCGGGATAGGTTCCAGCGGACGCTCCAGTGGCTCGGCCTTCCGAGCGGGGATCTCGCGGGTCCCTCCTTTGGGGTGAGCGTGGTGAACGCTTCCGGGATGGCCTTCCAGTTCCTCGCTGCTTATTTATTGGCCCGCATCCTCGGCGCCGAAGGGTACGGAACATTTGCTTACGCCTTCTCATGGGGGCAATTGCTCAGCACGATCGGGATCCTGGGGCTCGATCAATTGCTGGTACGGGAGGTATCCAAGCGAAAAAGCGAGGGAAGAGGGATCCGCCCCCTCCTGCGTTGGACCTGGACCCGAAGCTGCTCAGCCCTCCTTCTCCTTGCATTCACGGGTTTCCTGGCCTCCTTTCTGCCGCTATCTCCCTTTCAGGATCCCGAGACCCTTTTCGCTTACCGATGCTCGATGATCGCGGTCCCCTTCCTCGGGCTTATCGCCCTCCAGCGTGCTGTTCTACACGGGCTTAAAGTGCTGGTGACCGGGCAATTCCTGGAAAAAGGGATCCGACCCCTCGTTCTGATCCTGGGCGGCACTCTGCTCTATTTCCTTCTGGATGAGCTCGAGGTGCGGGAGGCGGTGCTCGTCAACCTCGGAGGCATCCTTTTCGCGGTATTGATGGGCTTTATCTTCCTTCGTGCATCCCTCCCGGAAAGAGAAAAGGTCCACGGAGAAGAAGGTATCCGAAAGGAACTTTTCAGGAACGCCGGCCGGGCCTTTCTTTTGATCAGTTGGTTGCAGATCCTCGGTGCCCAGTGGGACATCTTGGTTCTGGGAAGTCTGGGGAATATGGAGGGAGCGGGCATCCTGCGTATCGTGCTGCGGATCAGCTGGCTCCTCGTCTTCTTCCTGAACACCCTGGAAGTGACCTTTGCTCCAAGCCTGGCCGAATGGCATCAGGGCGGGGACCTGGAACGGATGCAACGATCGCTCACCAAAGGGGTACGTAGCATTGCACTCCTCTCACTTCCTTTGGCCATCGTGATCCTCTTTTTTCCGGGGTCCATTCTGAGCATCTTCGGAAGCAGCTTCGAACACGGAAGGACCGCCCTTATCATCATCGCTGCCTCGCGAGGTCTGGGGCTGCTAAGCGGACCAACTGCCTACATCCTCATGATGACAGGGCATCAAAAGCAAGCCCTGAAGGTTTACGGCATCAGCATTGGGCTCCACCTACTGCTTTCCCTTATCCTGATCCCGTTCTACGGCGTTCTTGGAGCAGCTATCGCCTTTGCGGTCCGTTCCGTTCTCGAACGAGGCCTGGGATATCTGATGGTTCGGGGGCGGCTCGGCATCGACCCCAGCATTCTGGGACGGAATGGATAGGGGATCAGAACAAGCTCCCAAGATCCGGAACCCCGATGGGACGTTCGCTCGTGAAGCCTTCCCCGAACGAAGCACCTACAGGACGACCGAACTCCCTTGCACGAGCTTCCACGAAATCGAGGAAATCAGGCCGTGACAAGGGGGTCTCGGGTTCATCGGACTCGGGGTCGTAGAACTGAGACCGGAAGCAGCGAATGGCCTCCATCTTCTTCTCGAAATGCTCAGAGATATCCACTACGATGTCCGGTGTGATGTAACGGTCCTGGATGAAATGGAGGAGGAATTCCGGGCGCCAGGCCTCAAGTTTATGGGCTTGGCCTTCCAGTTCCACCTTCGGGAGCCCTGCATAAAAAGCAGCCTCCGAAACGAGCTGTGAGGCCCTTGCGTGATCGGGATGACGATCCCGGACCGCATTGGTGATAAGGATACGGGGACGGTAACGGCGGATGGCTTCCACGATCCGGAGCTGATGCTCGCGGTCATTGGTAAAGAAAGCATCGTCCATCTTGAGATTGTCGCGGAGCTTAAGGCCAAGAGCTTTTCTGGAATCCTCAGCTTCCTGAAGCCTAAGCTCCGCGTTCCCTCGGGTTCCCATTTCCCCTTGGGTCAGATCGACGACCCCCGCTTTGTGACCTGCTTTGATATGCTTCGAAAGGGTTCCGGAACAACAAAGTTCCACATCATCCGGATGGGCCGCTATGGCAAGAATCTCCAGTTCCATGGACCAAGATGACAAAATTAGAAAAGAACGATCTTGGTTCCCCTCGCATCGCCGTCTTAGTTTTAAGGTCCGATGAGGAAAGAGATCCGGGAATTGATCCGCTTGGAGTTCAAGCTCGAGATGCGCCAAAAGCATGCTCTGGGCTCGATGCTCCTCTATATAGTAGCGACGGTGTTCATCTGCTACATCGCCTTTCCCCAAGGCATCCACCTGAACACCTGGAACGCCCTTTTATGGATCATCCTCGTTTTCGCGGCCTTCAATTCGATCGGGCGAAGTTTCCGTTATGAGAGCGAAGGCGAAAAGCTCCATCGCTATTTGATCGCCCACCCTCTGAGCAGCATTCTCGCCAAGACGATCTACAACGTTGCTTTAATGCTCCTGTTAGGAGCTATGAGCATTTTCTTTCATTCTTTCTTTCTGGGTACGCGTGTATACGAAGGCAGTGACATTTCCATGATCGCTATAGCCCTTCTACTGGGTTGCAGCGGACTCGCTTCCATCATCACCATGATCGCGGCCATTGCCTCGAAGACGGGGAATAGTATCGGGATCACGGCCATTCTAGGCTTTCCGGTGATCCTACCATTATTAACGGTCGCCGTACGCTTCTCCAAAGCCGGATTGGACGGACTCGCTTGGTCCGAGACCGGAGACCGCGCCTTGATCCTCCTGGCCATACAAGGCTTGGCCTGGGGGCTATCGGCTATCTTATTTCCTTACCTTTGGCGCGATTGACGAAGGATAGAAGCCATTGACCCTCCTGAGACAACACTGGTGGAAAGCCCTCTGCATCCTTTGCCTCCTCTACGTCATGGTCGCAGGGCTGGGAGCACCTCTCTCTCCCGGGGTCCTCAAAGTGGAACCCACAGAGCTTAAGACCGGTCTCAACGAGGACGTCCTGGTCCACGGTTACAACACCCATTTCGATGAAGGAGCTCCCCCTCAGGTCTGGCTAGAGATCGGAGGGGACAGTATTTGCGGACGGAACACGCAGGTCAAAAGCAGCGATGAACTTCTGACGGATCTTCGGATCCCTCCAGGCCTTTCCACGGATCGGACCGTCCTCAAACTTTCTTCCAAAGAAGGCGGCACTTTCCTGCTTCCGGATGCTTTTGTTATAAGGAAAGGGAAAAAGGGAACGGGCAACGTAACGCAAAAGCCTTGTCAACCCGAGCTCCATGCAGACCCGGGGGGATTTAGCTTTCCCTTTCGCAAGATCCTCTACGAATCGATCCGGAACCTCTATTTCCACGTTCCGATGTGGTTCGGGATGATGGGTTTGATGTTCCTGGGTTTCTTCAGCAGCATCCTTTATCTGAACAAAGGGGATCCGGGGCAAGACCAACGCTCAAAAGGGTTCGTTCAGGCAGGCCTTCTCTTTGCCCTCCTCGGCCTTGCCACCGGCTCCCTCTGGGCCCGCTTCACCTGGGGTACTTGGTGGGTCAGTGATCCGAAGCTCAACGGAGCGGCGATCACTACCCTGATCTACCTTGCTTACATCGTACTCCGGGATTCGATCCGCGACCCGGAGCAGCGGGCACGCGTGGCAGCGGTCTACAATGTCTTTGCCTTTGTCTTCCTTCTCGTCTTTCTCCTCATCCTGCCACGTATCGCTCCGGAATCCCTTCATCCCGGGAGTGGCGGGAACCCAGCCTTCAGTCGCTACGACCTGGACGATACGATGCGGACGGTCTTCTACCCCGCTGTGTTAGGCTGGTTCCTGCTCGGCCTTTGGATCGCCCAGATCCGGATCCGCACGGAGCGACTTCAAATGCGACGGAAAGACAGCTTATGAAGCTTCCGGATGATTGAACCGGAGTTCGTTCCGGTCTCCGACCTTCAATTCCACAGGTACACCCAGGGGAAGAGCTCGTTGTTCAGGGACGTGTCCGGCAGGGAAATCATAGGCGACCGGGATATCACGACCTTCCATGTTCTCAGCCACGATCTCGATGGCGGTCCGCCCATAAGGGATCTGGTTGTCGTTCATATCGGTAAGCCCCCCTACCAGGAGTCCCTCTATCCGGTCCAGGATCCCACACTTCCGAAGGTTTTGCATCATCCGGTCGACGTGATAGAGGTATTCGTCCAGATCTTCGATGAAAAGGATCTTCCCTTCGGGTTCGAAAATGCTGTTGGTCCCGGTAAGGCTATAGATAATGGAAAGGTTCCCTCCGATAAGTTCTCCCCTTGCTTTCCCCGGCTTGTCCAAGGAAGGATGACCCGAGAAAGCGTAGTTCTCCACCCCCTGGAAAAGGGCTCGATAAAGGGACCCGATCGCCTCCGGATGATCCTTTCTTAGATCGATGGCCATCGAGGCATGCAGGGTCGGTATCCCGAAATAACGGTTGATATGGGAATGGAGGACCGTTACATCGCTGTATCCGATGATCCATTTCGGATCCTCTCGAAAACAGCTGAAGTCGATCCGGTCGATCAGTTGGACCGTGCCGTATCCACCTCTTGCACACAGGATCGCCCTTATCTGCGGATCGTCCAGGGCCCATTGGAGATCCGACCTTCGATCTTCCACAGTTCCCGCGAATTGACGGTCCGCCGCGTAAAGATTCTCTCCTTCGACGACTTCCGCTCCCCAGCGTTGGAGCTCCTGGACGGCTGGAGCGATCTCCTCCCGCGAGACTTTACGAGCCGTGGAGATGACCGCGATCCGATCGCCTTTTTGAAGAAAAGGAGGAGTTTTCATGGATCTTCGACCAAATTAGGAATTCGTAAGCACAGGTCTCATTCCATCGTTCTCATCCCTTACCTTCGTTGGCGATGTCCATCAGCGTGGAGCATATCAGCAAGTCCTACGGGGAGCAGAAAGCCCTGGACGATGTATCCTTTTCCATGCAAGCGGGTGAGGTCGTCGGATTCCTGGGACCCAATGGGGCTGGTAAAAGCACGATGATGAAGATCCTTACTTGCTTCATCCCTCCTTCCGCTGGCAAAGCTTACGTGTGCAACTTCGATACGCGCGATGCCTCGATCAAGGTCCGGCAGAACGTCGGCTATTTGCCCGAGCACAATCCCCTCTATCCGGACATGTACGTCCGTGAATACCTGCAGTTCATCGCAGGCCTTCACGGGCTCGACCGGAAAAAGGAACGCATCGAACGGATCATCGACACGGTCGGCCTTCGTCCGGAGATCGGAAAGCGGATCGAAGCCCTCTCCAAAGGCTATAAACAGCGGGTTGGACTCGCCCAGGCCCTCATCCACGAGCCTGAGGTCCTCATCCTCGACGAACCCACGAGCGGCCTCGACCCGAATCAGTTGAGTGAGATCCGGGGCCTGATCCGCGAGATCGGGAAAGAACGGACGGTCCTTCTCTCCACTCATATCATGCAAGAGGTCGAGGCTATTTGTGACCGGGGGATCATCGTACACCAAGGGAGGATCGTGGCAGATGATCCTGTACAGGAACTCCGGAGCCGTACGGGCGAACAAGCCGTTATTCACCTGGAGCTGGACGGGGACATCGGGGTGGAAGAACTCGAAAGGATCGATGGTGTGGAAGAGATCGATACGCTCGGCGAGCACGAATGGAAGTTGGTCGTGGAGGAAGGGAAGCCCGTTCGGGAAAAGGTCTTCGAATTGGTCGTGGAAAAAGGGCTCAGTGTGCGCACCCTCCATCAGGAATCCCTCCCGCTGGAAGACGTCTTTAAACAGCTCACCCAACAAGGGAAGAAAGCCTCAGAAGAGGCTTGATACGTTCATCTCGCGGCCAAGTTCCTCTTCCCTCGGCTTTTTTATTAACAGAGAAATGGTTAATTTTGCATCGAATCAAAATCAACGCGAACAGTTATGGCTTATCTATTCACTTCTGAATCGGTGTCGGAAGGGCACCCGGACAAGATCTCCGATCAGGTCTCTGACCGGATGGTGGACGAATATCTGAAGCAGGACCCGAATTCGAAGGTTGCTTGTGAAACCCTTGTAACGACTGGTCTGACGGTCCTCAGTGGAGAGGTCAAGTCCCAGGGCAACATCGATGTTCAGGAAGTGGCTCGGGAAGTGATCCGGGATATCGGCTATACCAGTGCCGATTACATGTTCGAAGCCGACTCATGTGGCGTTCTTTCCGCTATTCACGGTCAATCCCCCGATATTAACCAAGGGGTCGAGCGCGAGAGCGAAGAGGAGCAAGGAGCTGGTGACCAAGGGATGATGTTCGGTTACGCGACCAAAGAGTCGGACAACTACATGCCCCTTTCCCTTAGCATCTCCCACCTCCTTCTGTTGGAATTGGCGGACATCCGGAAGAACACGGACGAGATGCCTTATCTCCGGCCTGACGCAAAATCGCAGGTCACGATCAAATACGACGAGAACGACATCCCCGTGGCGATCGATACCATCGTCGTTTCCACTCAGCACGACGAGTTCGATTCTGAGGAGAACATGCAGAAGAAGATCAAGGAGGACGTTCAGAACATCCTTATCCCCCGGGTGAAGAAAAAGTCCCCCAAGAACGCTAAGCTCTTCGAAGAGGATTACACCCTTCACGTCAACCCGACCGGCAAATTCGTTATCGGTGGCCCGCACGGGGACACCGGCCTAACCGGTCGAAAGATCATCGTCGACACTTATGGGGGCAAGGGCGCTCACGGTGGCGGTGCATTCTCCGGGAAAGACCCGTCCAAAGTGGACCGCTCCGCAGCTTACGCTACGCGGCACATCGCTAAGAACCTCGTAGCCGCTGGCGTATGCGATGAAGCCCTCGTCCAGGTAGCCTACGCGATCGGAGTTGCTGAGCCGGTAGGACTCTACGTCAACACTTACGGTTCCTGCAAGATCGAAGGCAAGGATGGCAAGGTCATGTCGGATGGTGAACTCGCTGATCGGATCTCCAGGATCTTTGACATGCGCCCGAACGCCATCATGAAGCGCCTCGGACTCGCCAAGCCGATCTTTACCGAAACCGCTGCTTACGGTCATTTCGGTCGTGAACCGGAAGAAAAAGAGGTCGATATCATCGTCGATGGCAAGCCCAAGAAAGAGAAGGTCACGACCTTCGGTTGGGAGCGGCTCGACTACGTCGATAAGATCCAGGAAGAGTTCGACATCAAAAAAGAAGCAGCGGTCTGAGACCGCCCCTTCTTATCGTTCTCCAAAAAGGGGATGAGCCTTTGGCTCATCCCCTTTTTTTATTTCTTCCGAAAGAAAAGGCGGACCGGCACCCCCTTGAATCCGTATATGCGACGCAACTGGTTCTCCAGGAAGCGTTTATACGGGGGCTTGATCGCTTTGGGAAGGTTGGTGTGGAAAACGAAGGCCGGAGTAGGGCCAGGCAATTGATGCACGTATTTGATACGGACCCGTTTTTTCCCGTCCATCGGAGGAGGATCCTTCTCGATCAAGGGCAATAACCTCTCGTTCAACTCGTGGGTAGGGATCCGCTTTCTTCGTTCTTGATGGACCTCCATAGCTTCCTCGAGCGCTTTGTGGATCCGTTTTCGTTCCGTAACGCTGGTGAAGAGGATCGGCACGTTCTTCAATGGAGCAACGCGTTCGCGGATCGCCCGCTCATAGGTCTTCGCAGTAGAAGTGTCCTTGTCGACCAGATCCCATTTGTTCACGAGGATCACCAGTCCTTTCCCTTCCTTCTCCACACGCGAAATGATGTTGAGATCCTGCCGTTGCAACCCTTCCTCAGCATCGATCAGAAGCAGGCAAACATCGCTCCGCTCGATGCTACGAATCGCACGAAGGTTGGCATAGTACTCCAGATCCTCTTTCACCTTTCCTTTCTTGCGGATCCCTGCCGTATCAACCAAGACCAGATCGAATCCGAAGCCTTTGAAACGCATATCGATAGCATCCCGGGTAGTACCGGCCTTTTCTGAGACCACGCTTCGATATTCGCCGGTCAGGGTATTCAGCAGAGAGGATTTGCCCACATTGGGCTTCCCGATGATCGTCAAATGGGGTACCGCTTCACCTTTATCCTCAAAACCTGAGGGGAGAAGCCGGACCACTTCATCGAGAAGTTCCCCGGTTCCACTACCGTTGGACGCAGATATCGGAAAAACATCGCCCACCCCGAGGGAATGGAACTCCGCGGCCGAAGGATGCCATTGAGGACCGTCCGCCTTATTGGCGGCAATGATCACAGGCTTTCCGCTTTTCCGAAGAAGATCCGCCAAAGCATCGTCCAGGTCCGTCACCCCTACCTGAACGTCCAACACGAAGACCAGAAGGCTCGCATCCTGGATTGCTTGTCGCACCTGTTTACGGATCTCCTCCTGCAATTCATCTCCCGGCTCGTGCGAATAACCCCCCGTATCGATGACGGGAAAACGCACCCCGTTCCATTCTGTCTCTCCGTAATGACGATCACGTGTCACGCCACTCTTTTCATCAACGATGGCCTTTCTGGTCCCGACCAAACGATTAAAGAGGGTCGATTTACCAACATTGGGACGGCCAACGAAAGCTACCAGGGAGGATCCTTTGCTCATGAAGCAGGAAGGCTTTAAGAGCCCGAATATCCGTACTTTCTTAATTTCCGGCTGTCATCGCGCCAATTTTCATCCACCTTGACGCGGAGGTCCAGATAGACCTTCTTCCCGAACAACTCCTCAAGGTCCCTCCGGGCATGGATCCCAAGCTTTTTGATGGCTTTACCTTTTGCTCCGAGGATGATGGAACGTTGGGACGGGCGAAGCACCATGATGTCCGCATGGATCCTGACAAGCCCTTTTTTTTCCTCGAAATTCCGGATGACGACCTCACAAGAATAAGGGACCTCTTCCTGGTAGAAGTTCATGATCTTCTCCCGCACGATCTCCGCTACAAAAAAGCGCATGGGGCGATCGGTAAGGTCATCCTTGGGAAAATAGGCCGGCCCTTCGGGGAGGGCTTCGATGAGCCGATCGCGAAGCTCTTCCACATAAAAGCCGTGAAGAGCTGATATGGGCCATATTTCAGAACCCGGAAGTTCTTCCTTCCATTCTCGGACTTGTTGTTCGATCTTCCCCTGCTCCGAACGATCGATCTTATTGATAAGAACGACCACGGGGACCGTTGCATTCCGGATCCGCTGAAGGATACTGGGATGGAAAGAACGCCGTCTTCTGGAAGCATCGGTAACGAGGAGCAAGAGGTCTGCGTCCTCCAAAGCCTGATCGACGATCCGCAGCATGCTCTCGTGCAATTTGTAATCCGGATCCACGATCCCCGGTGTATCGGAAAGAACGAGCTGATAGTCGGATCCGCTCACGATCCCCATCAAGCGATGACGTGTGGTCTGGGCTTTGGGAGTAATGATCGACAACCCCTCACCGAGCAGTTTATTGAGCAAGGTGGATTTGCCCACGTTGGGTGCACCGATGATGTTCACAAAACCAGCCCGATGTTCCGTCATATTGGGTCAGATAAAAGATGGTACGGACAAAGGAAGGAAATTCCTATATTTGTCATCCAAGACCGCGGGGTGGAGCAGTTGGTAGCTCGTCGGGCTCATAACCCGAAGGTCGCAGGTTCGAGTCCTGCCCCCGCTACTAAAAAACCCTTGAGGGCTTCCCTCAAGGGTTTTTTTATTCCCGGTGGCCCAAAGCTTTTTCTTTAGGCCTGCTGGGCGTCCTCTTCGGTCTTTTCAGCTGATCCTTTTCCTCCGCCCTTGGAACGAAGAAGGTCGATGATCTCCTGTTTATCTTTAAGTTGGATGCTCAATTGTTCGTTGAGGCGATTAAGGTAAGCCTCGCGTTCCCGCAATTGTTTGAGCTCTTTTTCCTGGCGGTCGTTCCGTCCCTCAGTTCCACCACCAAGTCCCTGCTCATGGAAATGGATGATCGTACAGACCTCAACGCCAAAAGCCTCCGCGACCCGTTCCAACATATCGAAATCCGTCTTTTTAGCTCCGGTCTCAAAGCGTGCGTAACTGGATTGGGTGATCCCTAAATGATCGGCAATTCCTTTTTGACTGAACCCCTTCAGTTCGCGAAGCGATTTGATATTTTTCAAGATCTGGCGATTCATAAAAATTTATTTGGCAATTATGGGCTAGGGTTGTCAGGAATACTCGAATTCCTCCCTAACCCAAAATTAAGATAGATCATCGGACTTCCGCGGTTTAAGCGGAACGATCGAAAAGGGATTATTGGAAACCCAAAAATGAAATTAGGAAGGGCGATCAGCGAAAGGAGACTTACACAGCCTTCCGATGGATAAAAAGAAGAACCGGATCAGTAGCTCCAGAGGTCGTGTTCGATACGAAATAGCTCGTTCTTAATGTCCTTCGCCTCTAGAAGGGCATCCAATCCGTCGGATTTGTATTGTGAAATATTCCGGTCGTAAACGTTGCTCTCCTTGATGATGTAGCTATCGAAGCGCCGCTTGATGAAGATGTCATCGAAGGAGCGCATCTCGGATTTATTGGACCCCACCATGTTAAAAGCTTCGTAGTTCTGGAAGACGTAGCGGCATTCCGGATAATAGAGCCAGAATTTGGTCCCAACGTTCTCCAGGGCAGGGGCCGTTTCGGACCTACATGCACGCGGGATCCTCTTGATAAGAAAAGGTGCGAGCCCGATGATCTTCACATCCATCACCGAGCGCTGTTTATCGAAATACCAGATCTCCTTCAGCCGATACCGACGAATACTTCCTGAATTCGTCGGATAAGGGATCTGCTTGTCCTCCATCGTACGATGATTGCACGTATCCGCGATCACGTCCTTTTGAAAATTGGCCCACTGATAAGTACCCCCGGAAAAATCATCGACCTTGTTGGAAGGGCCTGACCGGTAAGCAGTGAGCGATCCCTCTTTAAGGCCTTCGACGATCACTTGCCAAAGCGACTTCCTGTCGTTGATCTCTTCCGTCGGATAGAAAAGGGGAAGGTTGATCTTCTGTTTGGTATCGATCTGCCGCCAGATCCGTTTCTCCCACATCACATCAGCTTCGCGCAGGTGTGGATGACGGATCACCTGCCGTGTCTTTTGATGTTCTTCGATATAAGCACCGTCCAGGACTTCCTGAGCATCCGCTCTCTCTATGAGAAAAGGGGGCAGTAAGCTAAGGAAAAGCACCGATAGGATCGCTTGAGGCCTCATACTAACATCGTTTTTTCTTCTACCAGCTTTCGTTCTATAAGAGAACGGAACAATTGCAAGATCATTTGACGGAGAGCGTCAGGCTTGGAAGATTCCGCTTTTGGCCGCTCGGGTCGATGGCCACGATGTTCCTGACCGTGATACGTCCCCCACGCTCCGCATTCTTCAACAAGGATTTTTGCCTTTGACTCAATTTGTTCGTCCCTTTCTGGCTTTCGGTGGGGAACTGGCCTCCGACCGTGGCACCGATCTCGAATTGCACAACATCGAATTGAACGCCCTCGAAGAGGAAGTCCTCCAATCGTGCTTCAACCTTGTTGGAAACGCCCAACGTAGCCTTTCCGACCACATTGTCCGTCAACGTCTTACCTGCAAAGAAAGGCATCGGACGTGGCACATCTTTTACGCGGAATTTCATGTCGCCGAGCTTCTTGCCGCTCTTTTTATCCGAAACACTAACAAGAGCGGTATTGCCTCCTTTTCCGGGATTCGCGATGTACTGACCAGGCTCTTTCTGCCTCATGGAGCCGTTGCTCAAAGTTGCCTGGAGATCCTCAGCAGCCATACCCGGAACGGATACCGATATCGGATTGTCCAGTCCCCGGTAGAGCACGTTCATTTTGGTCGGAGAGACCACAACGTTCTGATTGGCAGCTCGCACGGATTGTTCCGGAATGGAATAAAAGGTCGTATCTCCGCTGGGCCCCTGGACACCGATCTCGCCGCCCCAGTTGGTATTACCCGCACTGTTCGGCACGAATTCGTAATATCCGAGACCGTGGTTGATAGTACTTCTTCCGGTATCCTCCTTCCCGACGAGCCTTCCGGCCGAATCGAGATTCTCCCCACTTCCGAAACGAGTTACCGGATTCCTTGTCGTGTTCCATGCGGCCACGATGACCTCGGCTCGATAGGTATCACCCACTCCGATGTAGTTCCCGCTGATCGGCACCACCTTCGGGGCCAGCGTGTCGAATGTAAAGTCCTCAGCGCTCACTTGCGAAAGGAGTGATGATACCACATCCGACTCCGCATTCCGAATGTCGCTTTGGATCTTGGTCAGGGTCGTGATCACCGCAGCCAATGGAGCGTGGTAAAAATAGAGCCCTCCCCAATTGGCAGCGGCAGGGTCATGAGCATCCGGTTTTCCTTCGGTCTCCAGGTTCTTAAGGTTGGTCTTTGACGTGTCGATCTTGGTCTCGTCAGCCAAGATCTTCAAAAGGTCCTGTCTGTAACTTTCGATCTTTTCCTCCAATTCCTTAGCGGTGTATTCCCCCCAATCCTTTCCTTTTGGTGAGGAAGGGGACGCCAAACCCATCTTTTGAGAGGGCACGTCATAATTCGAAAGTCCGCTTATATCCTTGAGCGGCGTATTCGCAGCCGTATCCTCGGGAAGACCATCGACTTTGGACTTGAGAAAGGTCTTCATCTCATCGATATGGTCGTTGAGGCTATCGGCCTTACTCCTCACGTCTTTGGCAAGTTTCCAATAAGGAAGGGTCTTTTCCCGGTCAGCCGCCAATTTGCTTTTGAAATCGGCATAGATCTTTCCGTTCTTCTTTTCGAAGTTCTCGTTCGTGATCTCCAAGCTCTGATTGACCCGAACGAATGAGTTCAAAATGCTTTTCGATACGTTAAGGGCCAACAGGGCGGTCAGGACGAGGTACATCATCCCGATCATCTTCTGCCTTGGGGTCTCCTTAGCTCCAGCCATACCTTTCTAAAACTTCTAAAGGGTTCTTTGGTTCAAATACAGTTTCCCAACCAGGAAGCGGGCCGGCCTCGGTTGAAGCCGGCCCTTCATAGGTTCACTGATTCTGAGCCGGGGTTTGGTTCATCGCGGACAGCATGTTGCCATAGACCTGGTTAAGCGATTCCAGATTCTGGGAAAGCTGCGCGATGTTCTCTTTGTAGCGCTTGGTATCCTCGACGGAATCGTTGAGGTTCTGCATGAGATCCCCCATCCCTTCGAAGAGTTTATTGGTGGTCTCGAGCTGCTCGTTGGAACTCTTGAGCTGAAGCTCGTAGACGTTGTTCAGGGAGGCAAGGTTCTCAGACATCTTTTGAAGATGTTCACCGGCGTTCTTTCCTTCCTCCTGACTTTCGAGGAGGCCTGTCAAAGCCTGGGATGCCTTTTCGTAGGAATCGGAGAGCTCCCCGACCTTTTGAGATGCATTCCGAAGGCTGTCTGCATATTCCTGCGTCGCGACAGAAGCATCGGAAATATCGCTGAGCCTATTGGCCTGATCGCTCAGCGTACGGAGGCCAGACCCCAGGCTTTCGATCAATTCAGGTTCGATCTTCGCTTCTTCCATCATCCGATCGAGCTGTTCGGTGGGGGATTCGTCCTCATCTTCTTCTTCGATGGCACCACCACCACCCCCACTGGGGCTGCTTTCCCTTTGCTCACCGGTACGCAGTTCAGGATAAACCAAGCTCCAATCGATCTCTTCGTGCACGGGTTCAAAGGCTGAAAAGAAGAAGATCACAGCTTCCGTACTAAGCCCACAGACCAACATAATTCCGGCTCCCGGATAGTGTTGGATCTTGAAAAGGGCTCCGAGGATCACGACCGATGCGCCGATCCCGTACAATTTCGCCATAAATCGCTTCCAAGCGAGGCTTCCTGGTTTCATGTTCTCGTTTTTGGTTTTACAATGGTCGGGTTAAAGAAAAGAAGACTTTACCGGATGGATCACAGATCATCCCCTTTAGCACGTCCGAGATAGGTCATCACGGAACGGAAACCGATATAGGATTTGGCTGTGTCCATGTACTCGTAGGTCTTGGTGCCGTTCTGAAGGTAATAGCCGATATCCTTCCAGGACCCACCGCGGATCACTTTTCGCTTGAGGGCCGGGGGGTCGTTCTCCTTAGCCTTGTACTCATACTCCGGATTCAGGTCGTGGGAAAGGTCCGTAACGGATGGATCGTAAGCGGTACTGGTCCATTCGGAAACGTTGCCGGCCATGCAATAAAGCCCATAATCGTTGGGGGAGTAAGCGTAGACCTTGACGGTATGGAAGCCACCATCGACGCGATAATCACCACGCATGGGTTTAAAGTTGCCGAGGAAACAACCTTTCCGGTTCCGTATATATGGTCCACCCCAAGGATAAGGACTTCCATCCAATCCACCGCGGGCCGCATATTCCCATTCAGCTTCGGTCGGAAGCCGGAAATTCCTTACGAAAGGCAATCCTTGCCCCCCCCGGAACAGATTGAGGCGACGGGTCCTCCAGATGTTAAAAGCCTTTGCTTGTCCGTAGGTCAATCCGACCACCGGATAATCGTCGTATGCCGGATGCCAGAAATAATTCCGGGTCATCGGTTCATTGAAGGAATAGGTGAAATCCCGGACCCAACAGAGAGTGTCAGGGTAAATGTTGATCTGTTCTTTGATTATGAACTGCGAACGATCGGTATGACCCCGGATGGCATGTTTCTGCCCCAATTTGTTAGCACGGCCCAGATCAAGATCCCGTCCTGCTTTATTGGAAGCTGCCTCGTAGTTGATCCATTGGTATTTGTACATCAACTTCCGCGTGTCGATGTTCCTTCGGCTGTAGTACTGCTCGTGCGGCTGCAGGAACATGAAGTTCAGGGCTTCCCGCACCTCGAGCTTTCTCCAGGCAATGGGAGTTTCCCAACGGAGCCTGGGAGGGTCCAATTCTTCTCCGTACTGGTTCTCGTAGCGAGCGTGCTCGCCGATCCCTTCTTCCGCAAGGCGCCGTTTAGCGATAGAATCCTTCACGTATTCCACGAACTGCCGATACTCGTTATTGGAGATCTCGGTCTGGTCCATGTAGAAAGCCTGAACCGAAACGGTCTGTGTCTTGGTGTTCATGGCAAATGGGACGTCCTGATCGCTAGGGCCCATTTGAAAACTCCCCATGGGGATATAGACAGTTCCGTAAGGATCTTGTTGGTACCATTCGGGACGCCCCTGTACGCCTACAAGGTGTCCTCCACTACCCGTACAACCCATGAAGGTGATGGCAACGGCAAGAAATTTCAATAGGTCCTTCATCTTCGCTGACTTATTGGTCCGATCGTGAACAAAAACGTTCATATCGCCCGAAAATTTTTCTCCGAGGTGCTTTGAACGGAATCTCCGACAAAAGGTTTCGATCGAGCGATTGAACTCACAAGAACCTTACACTACGATATTCACGCTTTTCAACAGGGGATTCAACACTGAAGCAATAGTTCACCATGAATTCGATCGTACCATTGCTGTAGTTATTAAGCTGCGAGGTGGTGGCATCGTATGAAACCCCCACCTTAAGAACCCCATTTGACATTCCCCTTCGATATCCGACCATGGGTGCTACCGCATCGCCGGGACGGTACGAAACTCCGCCCCAGAGCATTCGATCATATAGCAAGCGAAGGCTTACATCGACCTGCGTCGAAGCGGCATCGGATTTAGCAAGAACAGCAGGTTTGAGAATATACTTCTGACTCCCCCCAACAAAGTAGTCATAGCCTGCCATCACATAATAATGGCGCTGCATCTTCATGTCGAGGTCGTAGTTCTCCTTCTGATAATTCAGGCCACTTTGGGTAAGATGCGTGCTGGACATCCCCACATAGAGCTTGTCGGTCTGATAAAAGAAGCCGAGCGAGACATCGTAGGTGGTATTGCTGATCCCTCCGCTTCCTCCGGGAATAGCCCGATCCTGGCCAACAGAGGTCTCAGGAGGCACCCAATCCTCTTGCAGGGTCTTGTTGAAGATCCCGATGGAAACGCCTCCGCTCAAGGTCCCCACTCCGATCGGATACTGATAGGAATAGGCGAGCCGTGCAGCATTGTTCTTTTCAGCCCCGAGTTGATCATTGAAGAAGGTGATCCCCGCCGAGCTACTGTTCAAGAAGGAAGAAGTGGAGTTCTGAAAGATCTGGCCGAGCGGTGCATGCCCGTTGATCAACAAAGTTGTGGGGGATTCGACCCCGGAGAATCCCATCCATTGATCCCGATAGAGCGCACTGGCGCAGATCCCATTACCCATACCCGCATACCCGGGATTCACTGACAACTTATCGAACATGAACTGGGTGAACTGGGGGTCCTGCTGACCCCGTGCCCCTATGGCGAGGAAGAGGGTAAGGAGGACTATCGGAAGGGATCTCTTCATAAAGGATCACTGTTGACGGAGGCCTTTAGCCCCCGCTTGATCGACGCTAAAATAATGTAAAATCTGGATCCGCGAAAAAATTTTTCACAAACATCTTAGGTTTTCCACGATCGTGCAATGATCCCAAAATCCTGATTTTAAGCAAGTTTGCGGTACGTTCGCCACCATTTGTCCGGGATCTCATCATCGAGGGCTGTAAGGTAATCGTTGTAACTACAGGGGGTCAGGCGCGTCCTGGAATGTTCCAAAGCAGGGTCCGGCGGATAAGGAACCTCGATCCACCACCGGTCGCTCTTTTTGCTCTTATAGAACACCAGGCGATGCCCCGCCTCCTGAAGGTCCACCGTATACTTTCTGAAGCCTTTCTTGTTCAAGATCGGCAGATCGCGCTTCCTCGAGGCAACCCCCTCCAGGAAATACCAGATCATTTGGGCTATCATAGCTGCACTTTCTCCGTCCCCTTTAGCATTAGGGAGTGATCCATGGAGGCCAAGGGATGTGAGCTTATCGTTCATCCCGGCATAGCGCATGAGCTGACAAGCCTCCTCCCCATAGAGGCCGTTGGGACCGGCTTCGAGGGCAGCAGGCAGCTCCGCCTTTTTCATGGCGGAAAGATCGAAACTGAAAAGGTCCACATCCCGCAATACCGGTTCCATGTCAACTATAGCATCGCGAACCTCCCCAAGGCGATGGACGTCGAAGTTCATCTCCTCCATCACTTCCATGAGCTCAGGAGGAACGAAATGCTTCTGTATTCCGATATGGGAAAGGTTGAAAAGGTAGTTGGGCCGATGGGCCAATAGATGGCCCAGGAAGGTCCGGTCGGTCAGAGCAGCCTCTGGATCCCCAAGATCGATGCAGGCATCCGCCACAGCCATGTTGATGGTCCGTTCCAGGTCCTCATAACCTAGGAAATGGGCATAGGCAAGATCGTGGGATCCTCCTACGATCAGCGGAAGGAGTTCATTAGCGATCGCGCTGGAAACGGTCTTCGAAAGCGCATGATCGGTATCATCCGGCGTATGTCCCGCCCGGATGTTCCCAAGGTCAGCGATCCCCAAGGTGGGGAAATGATCAGCTAGTTGATAAAGATGCTCCCTCACTTCCCTCAACCCATCGCCTTTTCCGTTCCCTTGCCCTCTGCGGTATTCTTCGACCCCGATCAACACCACATCAACGCCCTCATCCACCTTCGGGAAGCCCCCTTCTTTCGTATATACCTTTATCCGTCCCGAAAGATGATCCTCATCAGGATCCACAGCTTGTTCGAGCGGAGTAAGATAGATGGAAAGCTCATCCATCCTTCAGCCTCATTTCTTTTTGCCGCTGCTCTTTTTCTTACCCTTCTTTTTAGCAGGGGCATTGCGGGCGATCTGGTAACAATCTTCCAGGCTGAGCGCAGCCGGATCTTTGTCCTTGGGCACCTTATAGTTCTTCTTGCCGATCTTCACGTAAGGGCCCCATTTCCCTTTGAGCACCTGCACCTGCTCGTCTTCTTCAAAGGTCTGGATGGTCCGTTCCCGTATAGCCTTTTTCTTCTCCTCGATCAGTTCGATGGCCCGCTCGCGGTCCACGGTATAGGGATCGTCCCCATCTTCTTGCTTGAGGGAGGCAAAAGTGTTCCCGCAACGTACATAAGGCCCGAACCGCCCGATGCTAGCGCTAAGGGACTCCCCTTCGTACTCGCCGAGATCGCGGGGTAGTTTGAAAAGATCGAGGGCTTCTTCAAGCGTAATGTCCTCGATGCTCTGGCCGCTTCGAAGACTCGCGAAGCGTGGCTTCTCTTCATCCTCCTGCTTTCCGATCTGGACCATCGGGCCGTACTTTCCGATGCGAGCGATAACGGTGCGCCCGCTATCAGGATCCGTTCCCAGCTCGCGTTCCCCCGTAGCACGGTCCGAGTTTTCCAGGGTTTCCTCCACTTCTTTGTGAAAGGGCTGGTAAAAATCCCGGATCATCTTGTTCCATTTGAGATCCCCTTGAGCGATGACATCGAACTGCTTCTCCACCGATGCGGTGAAGTTGTAGTCCATGATCTCCTGGAAGTTCTCCATGAGGAAATCGTTCACCACCATTCCCATGTCCGTCGGAAAGAGCTTTTGCTTCTCAGCACCCGTGGTCTCCTGGTCCTTATCATGCTCAACGCTCTGCCCGGGGGCGACCTTAAGGATACGGAAATCGCGCTTTTCACCGGGGCGATCCTCTTTGACCACATAACCCCGTTTCTGGACGGTTGAGATGATCGGGGCATAAGTGGATGGGCGACCGATCCCCAATTCCTCAAGCTTCTTCACCAAACTGGCTTCAGTGTAACGCGGTGGATGCTTAGTAAAACGTTCCGTTGCTCGAGCTTCGATGAGCTGGAGCGCCTGCCCTTCTTCCAGCGGCGGCAGGACCTTATCGTCCTTTTCTTCAGCATCATCCTCTTCATCAGAGGATTCCATGTAAACGCGCAGGAATCCGTCGAATTCCAGTACTTCACCCTTGGCGACGAACTGCTCATCGGAGCCATCGAGGGCGATGCTGGCGGTGGTCCTTTTGAGACGGGCCTCTGCCATCTGGGAAGCAAGGGTCCGCTTCCGGATCAGATCGTAGAGCCGCTGCTGATCCGCATTCCCATCAGCTTCCTCCGCCTTGACGGAGACCGGACGGATCGCTTCGTGGGCCTCTTGCGCACCTTCTGCCTTGGTCGTGAAATTCCGGGGCTCGGAATATTCTTCGCCGAACTCGCTCAGGATGGTCTTCTTAGCTTCCTGGATCGCGGTGTTCGAAAGGTTGACCGAGTCGGTCCGCATGTAGGTGATCCATCCCGACTCGTAAAGTTGCTGCGCCACGGTCATCGTCTTGGACACCGAATAACCGAGCTTGCGGCTGGCTTCCTGCTGGAGCGTTGATGTGGTGAAGGGGGGAGCCGGTTTCCTTTTCCCGGGCTTCGTCTCGAGTTTCTCGATCGTCGCATTGGAATCGGCACAAGCTTTCAGAAAAGCTTCTGCATCCTCGAGTTCATCGAAGCGATGGGGAAGCTCGGCGCGTACTGGCTTTCCTTTCCCGGCATCGAACTCAGCAGTGACCCGAAAAGATGCCTGAGGCTGAAACGCCCGGATCTCCCGCTCCCGCTCCACGAGCAATCGCACCCCAACGGATTGCACCCTTCCTGCGGAAAGCGAGGGGCGCACTTTCTTCCAAAGGACCGGCGAAAGCTCAAAACCGACCAATCGATCGAGAATGCGCCGGGCCTGCTGGGCTTTTACAAGGCCCTCATCGATATCCCGGGGGTTTTGGATGGCCTCTTCGATGGCGTTCTTCGTGATCTCGTTGAAAGTGATCCGACGGGTCTTCTTTTCATCCAGTTCCAACGCTTCCTTCAAATGCCAGGATATCGCTTCCCCTTCCCGATCCTCGTCCGTTGCCAGCCAAACCATTTCGGCTTCTTTGGCAAGTTTTTTCAGCTCCTTGATCACGTCCTTCTTGTCCTCGGAGATCACATATTGCGGCTGGAAATCGTTGTCGATATCTATAGAAAGGCCTTTCTTGGGCAGATCCCGTACGTGCCCATAGCTCGATCTCACGAGATAGTCCTTTCCGAGGAACTTCTCGATGGTCTTTGCCTTCGCGGGTGATTCGACGATCACTAGGTTCTTCTCCTCCATGGGGACGGATCCTTTTGTGCCGCCTTCTGACGGCATCGCTCCTAGCTAGGTTGCCACAAAGAAAACAAAAGATCGGATCCCATCTTTCGATCGCGCTACGCTATCCCTTACCACAGGTCTCGGGAATCCGGTAACTTTGGATAACAGAAGAAAAAGCGAAGCTTCATGCTCAAGGAACAAGAGCTCCAAGAAGAACAGCAGGGAGCGGCCACCATCATCGAAGGTCCTGCTGAGGAACGGAAAAAACTCTATCTGGAGAGCTACGGATGCCAGATGAACTTTTCCGATAGTGAGATCGTGGCGAGCATCCTGAAAGAGGAAGGGTACCGGACCACCGCCAGTTCTGAAGAAGCGGATGTGATCCTCCTCAACACCTGTTCGATACGCGACAATGCAGAGCAACGGGTAAGACAGCGGCTGCGCCGCTTTTGGGACATGAAGGCCGAAAAGCCAGGCCTGGTGATCGGGGTTCTGGGCTGCATGGCCGAACGCCTGAAAAAGAAGCTTCTCGAGGAAGAGAAGATCGTGGACGTAGTCGTAGGCCCGGATGCTTATCGGGACCTTCCCCGCCTCATCCAGGAGGCCGAGGATGGACGGAAAGCCGTGAACACTCTCTTATCCCGGGAAGAGACCTATGCGGACATCAATCCCATCAAGCTGAACAGCAACGGAGTGACCGCCTTTATTTCCATCATGAGGGGATGCGACAACATGTGTTCCTTCTGTGTGGTCCCCTTTACACGAGGGCGCGAGCGCAGTCGCGATCCGCGGACGATCGAGCGGGAAGCGCGTTACCTCTACGAACAGGGATACAAGGAAGTCACCCTCCTGGGACAGAACGTGGATTCCTACCGTTGGAACCTGACAGCAAAAGGGGAATTCAAAGATCCTTCTGAAGGTTATGAAGGCTTCGCGGAACTGCTCGAGCGCGTGGCAAGGATCGCCCCCGAGCTGCGGGTCCGTTTCTCCACTTCACATCCCAAGGACATGACCGACGATGTCCTCCATACCATGGCCCGTTACGAGAACATCTGCAATTACATTCACTTGCCCGTTCAAGCAGGGAGTAACCGGGTATTGCGGGACATGAACCGCAGCTATACGCGGGAATGGTACCTCGAGCGGATCGCTGCTATTCGCTCGATCATACCGGACTGTGCCATCTCAACGGACATCATGACGGGTTTTTGTGGAGAGACCGAAGAAGAGCACAAGGAGACCATCGATATGATGGAGCGGGTCGAGTACGACCTCGCTTATATGTTCCATTACTCCGAACGGCCGAAAACCCTCGCAGCAAGGAAGTTCGACGACGATGTCCCGCACGAGACCAAGAAAGCCCGTCTCAACGAGGTCATCAGTCTTCAGAAAGAACATTCGCTCAAGAACAACCAGAAGCAGGTGGGGCGCGAGCATACCATCCTGGTGGAAGGACCTTCTAGAAAATCCGATGCTGATCTTTTCGGGAGGAATTCGCAGAACGCGGTCGTCGTATTCCCTCGCGAAAGTTACCAGGCAGGGGACTATGTCAAGGTCATGGTGGACGACTGTACGCCGGCCACCCTGCTCGGTCGCGCCATCGAAAAGATCGCTTAAGCAAGCCGAATGACCCTTCAACAGATCAAGCAACGCTTCGGGGTGATCGGAGACTCCCCTTTGCTGAACCGAGCATTGGAAACGGCGATGCAGGTGGCCCCAACGGACATCACGGTCCTTATAACGGGCGAGAGTGGAACGGGAAAAGAGGTCATGCCCCAGATCATCCACCAGCTCAGCTCACGTAAACACAACAAATACATTGCGGTCAATTGCGGGGCCATTCCGGAAGGGACGATCGACTCGGAGCTTTTCGGGCACGAGAAAGGGGCCTTCACCGGTGCTCAAGGGAGCCGCCAGGGTTATTTCGAAGTAGCTGACGGGGGAACGGTCTTTTTGGATGAAGTGAGCGAACTGCCCCTTGAAACGCAGGTACGACTCCTCCGGATCCTCGAGACCGGGGAGTACATCAGGGTCGGATCCTCCCAGAACCGAAAGACGGACGTCCGCATCGTAGCGGCGAGCAACATCGATATAATCGAAGCGGTGAAGAACGGAAAGTTCCGGGAAGACCTTTATTATAGGTTGAACACCGTTCCGATCCACATGCCACCCCTTCGGGAGCGGAAGGAGGATATCGCCCTCCTTTTCAGAAAATTCTCAGCCGATATGGCGGAGAAGTACAACATGCCCAAACTCCGGCTCACCGAAGAATCGAAGAAGATGCTGGAGGAATTCAGATGGCCCGGGAACATCCGCCAGTTGAAGAACATCACCGAGCAGATCGCCGTTATCGAGAGCGAAAGGACCATTACTCCTGAAGTACTCTTGCGCTACCTGCCCCACGACAAATCAAACGAGCTTCCAGCCGTTTCCGACGATAGCAGCAGAAGTAGCGAGAACATGAACGAGCGGGAGATCCTCTACAAGTTCCTCTTCGAGATGAAGCAGGACATTGCAGAGCTGAAGCGGATGATCTTCGAGCTCGCCGGCAAGAACGGTGGTGTTAGCCATCCGAACGAAGAGAACTACGACATTCTCCAGCGGATGGAGCAAGAGCGAGCCCCCTCTTACTATTCCCGTAGCCAGCCTCCAGAACCCAAAGACCCGCTCGCACTCCCGCCTGAGCAAAAAAAGGAAGAAGAGCCCGAACAAGAACCCTTCCACGAGCACCAAGAGGTCGAGGAATCCCTATCCCTCGATGAGAACGAGAAAGAACTGATCCAGAAAGCCCTCCAGAGGCACAACGGAAAGCGAAAAGATGCAGCACGGGAATTAGGGATCTCAGAGCGGACCCTTTACCGGAAGATCCGAGCTTACAACATCTGATGAGGCACTACCTTTCAGTTATTCTTCCCTTATTGCTGCCGTTCCTCCTTATCGCTTGCAAAGTGGACTACTCGTTCACCGGAGCGAGCATCCCCCCCGAAGCAGAGAGCTTGTCCGTGGAACGCTTTCCCAACAATGCGGGGCTTGGTCCCCCTACACTTGGCCAAACTTTCACCGAAGATCTTCGAGACCGTTTCATGCGACAAACGGACCTAACGCTCGTCGATAAGAACGGAGACCTGCAATACAGTGGCTCCATTGTGGATTACGAAGTAGAACCCGTAGCGGTCCAGGGCAATGAACAGGCATCCCTCAACCGTCTTACAATGACAGTGAAAGTCCGTTATCGGAACACCCTGAACCAGGAAAAGAACTTCGAAAAGCGCTTCTCCCGATTCGCTGATTTTGAGGCCGGAGAAAGCCTTTCGAGCGTCGAGGACCAACTGATCCAGGAGATCAACGATCAGTTGACGCAGGACATCTTCGATGCATCTTTGAGCGATTGGTGATCCTTATGGAACGGAAACGCTGGAGTCGATACCTGGAAGATCCCTCCCGCCTTGTTCAGGAGGAAAGCGATCCGGTCAGAAGTATCGAAGAGCTTCTACAACGTTCTCCCTATTGCCAGCCCCTTTACCTTCTTCAATGCAAGGCCCTTAAGGACAGCGACCGCATCGACTGGAAAGAAAAAGCCCGTGAAAGGGCGGTTCTGGTCCCGGACCGGAAAAGGCTCTTTCAGCTGCTGCAGGAAGAAGTGTCCGGAGCATCTGGATCCAAAGCTCCTTCGGAGAAGAGCGGTGAAGAGGATCCTCCAACTCCTCACCAAGAAAGCCACCCGACACAGTCGGAAGAAAGGGAGGAAGAAGAGGCTTCAGAGGTGGACCAAATCGATCCCACACCGCTCGAACAGGAGATCCTCAGCGAAGCCGTGCAGACCAGGATCCTTTATGATGCTGAAGATGCATTGATAGAAGAAGACAGAACGGAAGGACCACCAGAAGGGGAAAACGAAGAGAAAGAAGGCAGCGAGCAGTCCTCCGAAAAAGAAAGCCCGCAGAAGATGAGCTTTACGGCTTGGCTCGACCCTCATCCGACAGAGAAGGAGCAAAGGGAGGAACGTTCCGATCAGGAGCTGATGAAAGCCTTTATCGAAGAGGGGAATGAAACACCGAAAAAAGGGCAGCAGGAAGAGCGAGCCTTCTTCTCATCGGAACGAATGGCCGAAAAGAGCAGCGACGAATCCGCTATTCCGGTAAGCGAGACCCTCGCTGATCTCTATGTACAGCAAGGCGACCTCAAACGGGCGATTGAAGCCTTTGAAAAGCTCCGTTTGAAAGTTCCTGAAAAAAGCGATTACTTTGCGGGCCGCGTTCAGGAGCTCAAGGAGCGCAAGAAGTGATCCCAGCCCATGAGTGTCTTTTTCAGCATCCTCATCTTACTCGCCTGCATCCTCCTCATTCTGATCGTTCTGATCCAGAATCCCAAAGGAGGCGGGCTTTCTTCGGAATTCTCCTCTGCCAACCAGATCGGTGGGGTCCAGCAGACCGCCGATTTCCTCGAGCGGGCCACTTGGACCCTGGCCATCGGTGTCATGGTATTGACCCTCATCCACGCAGGTTTCATGGAATCCGGGAAGCAACAAGAGAAGCAAAAAGGAAATCCGCTCGAAGAGGTCATCGAAGACCAAATGGACCAGCAAGCACCGATGACCCCCAACAGAGGACAAGAAGGTGCAGGAGCTCAGCAGCGAGGTGGTGGAAACCCGGCTGGCAAGGGAGCTTCTGGCCAGCAAGGTGAAGGAGCATCTTCCATCGAAAATGCTATCGAAAAAGAGGGCGGAGAGAAGAAAGAAGGAAAGTAAGCGCTTCCTGACACCCACCGTGCCACCCTGTCAGTTCACCTGACAACCCTGAGCGACCCCAAGCCATCCAACCTGCAATTTTGTCCTTTCCGAGGACGTCAATGGCTTTTGGTACGCATTCTGCTGTATTTAGAAGAGAACCTTTAATGTCTAACAAAAAAGCGAAGAGAAAATGGCTAAGGTCAAACCGATCGCGGGCACACAGAACCGCGTTCTCGTACAGCCCCATCCTTCCGAAGAAGAGACCTCTGGAGGTATCGTAATACCCGATACCGCCAAGGAGAAGCCTCAACGTGGAAAAGTAGTGGCCGTCAGCGACGACCTGAAAGATGAGCCGGCAAGCGTAAAAGAAGGTAGCGAGGTGATCTACGGAAAGTATGCCGGAACGGAATTCTCCTTTGACGGAGAGGATTACCTCATCATGCGGGAATCCGACATCTATGCAACCCTGAACTGAAGTTCTCACTCTAAAAAGCTGAACAAAAAACGCACGAGTTATGGCAACTAAAGATATTTATTTCGACCTTGACGCCAGGGACCGCCTGAAAAGAGGGGTGGACGAACTGGCGAACGCCGTTAAGGTCACGCTCGGTCCGAAGGGCCGCAACGTGATCCTCGACCAAAAGTTCGGTACACCGAACATTACGAAGGATGGCGTTACGGTCGCAAAGGAGGTCGAACTTCAGGAGCCCGTCGAGAACATGGGCGCTCAGACCGTTAAAGAGGTCGCCTCGAAGACCGCTGATGAAGCAGGGGATGGAACGACCACTGCAACGGTCCTCGCTCAGGCCATCGTTTCCGCAGGCCTAAAGAACGTCGCTGCGGGTGCGAACCCGATGGACCTGAAGCGCGGCATCGACAAAGCTGCTCAAGCAGTGGTCGAAAAGCTCGGCGAGCTCAAGGTCGAGGTCGGCCAAGACAACAACCGGATCGAACAGGTCGGTACCATCTCGGCCAACAACGACCACACGATCGGAAAGCTCATCGCTGAAGCGATGGACAAGGTCAAAAAAGAAGGGGTCATCACGGTCGAAGAGGCTAAAGGAACAGACACGGAGGTCGACCTCGTCGAAGGGATGCAGTTCGATCGCGGTTATCTCTCCCCCTATTTCGTTACGGACAGCGAGAAGATGATCGCCGAGCTGGACAACCCCTACATCCTGATCTTCGACAAGAAGATCTCCAACATGAAGGACCTCGTGCCGGTCCTCGAGAAAGCCTCTCAAAGTGGCAAACCGCTGTTGATCATCGCTGAGGACGTGGAAGGCGAAGCCCTCGCCACGCTCGTCGTCAACAAGATCCGAGGCTCCTTGAAAGTGGCCGCCGTCAAAGCACCCGGCTTCGGGGATCGGCGCAAAGCCATGCTCGAAGACATCGCGATCCTTACTGGCGGTACGGTCATCTCCGAGGACAAAGGGCATAAACTCGAGAACGCTGAGCTCTCCGACCTCGGAACCTGTGAGAAGATCAGCATCGACAAGGACAACACCAAGGTCGTTAACGGTGAAGGCGCCAAGAAGGATATCGAAACCCGTGTGAACCAGATCAAGCAGCAGATCGAGGACACGGATTCCGATTACGACCGCGAGAAACTCGAAGAGCGCCTCGCCAAATTGGCCGGCGGTGTTGCGGTCCTCTATGTAGGAGCTGCCACTGAAATGGAAATGAAAGAGAAGAAGGACCGCGTCGAGGATGCCCTTAGTGCAACGCGCGCCGCGGTCGAGGAAGGCATCGTTCCCGGTGGTGGCACGGCCTATATCCGCTGCCTCACGGCTCTGGAAGGCCTCCAAGGCGAGAACGAGGATCAGTCCACGGGTATCGCGATCGTCCGGAAGGCCATCGAAGAGCCCCTGCGTCAGATCATCGTTAACTCCGGCGATGAAGCTTCCGTGATCCTCAAGCAGATCGCTGAAGGCAAAGATGATTACGGCTTCAACGCTAAAGAGGAGAAGTTCGAGAACCTCTATGAAGCCGGCGTCATCGATCCGACCAAAGTGACACGGATCGCGCTCGAGAACGCAGCTTCGATCGCAGGTATGCTGCTCACCACCGAATGCGTCATCTCTGAGCAAGAGGGCGAAGATGAAGGTGAAGGAGCAGGCGCCGCCGGAATGGGCGGCGGAATGGGTGGAGGCATGCCCGGCATGATGTAAGCCAGCCCATCTCCTTACCGATAAAAAAGAGGCTGTCCTTCGGGACAGCCTCTTTTTTTATCCTACCACGATCGATGACCGCGGACGGGGAGGATCAAAAGAACTCACCGTTTGACGAAGCGGCTCACTCGAACCCCTTCTTTGGTCCGCATCCGCAGAAGGTAAGTTCCCTTCTGCAACGCTCCTACCTTCATTTCCCGCACATCCGGAGAGAAACGCTTCACCAAACGCCCCTGAAGGTCCCGGATCCTTAAGGACCTCAACTGAACATTCCCTTTTACTTCGAGTTGCAATCGCTCACGGACCGGATTGGGATGGAGTTCAATCCCTTCTGTTCCAGCGTATCCTTCGATACCGGTTGAACAACCTTCATTTACCGTGTCGACAACGATCGAATCGGTACGCTGACAGGCCTCTTTAAAAACGGTGACCCAATAGGTGTCCGGACCGCCGACCTCGATGGTCTGCGTTTGTTCACCGGTGCTCCAAGAATAACTATCACCAGTACCCGCATCCAACGTAATGGTACTATTGGGACAGATCGCAGTGTCAGCAGGAAGCTCCACCTGGAGCTCCGTCGTATCCACCATGACCGAGTCACTCCGTTGACACTGTCCACGCGTAACGGTCACACTATAAGTGGCAGGACCTCCCACTTGAACTTTCCTCGTTTGGGCGCCGGTACTCCAAGAATAGCTATCCCCGGGGCCTGCATCCAAGGTAAGAGAACTGTCGGCACAAACGAGGGTATCCTCGGGCAGGCCCACCCTGAAATCCGGCGCGATCAAGCGGACCATTGGAGCGGCATTAACATCTTTCCAGGATGTAGCGCTATCCTTTCGGAAATAAGAAGTATTATGGTCCACAATACCTGAAGCCCCGATACTGATCTTCCCCGAGGAACTATCGACCGGACCCGCTGTTGCAAGATAAAAGGAACCGCTATCGAGCGTGAGCGTACTATCGAATGGCAACTTCGTCCAAACAGGGTTGGACAACGTGGAAATATCCCCGCTTTGGACCGAATAAGGAGCGCTCACTGTCACCGTGTCGAAACTATTGTTGACGGTATCGAGCTTGTAGAGGATGGCCCGTGCTTTCACTCCTGCTTCAGTGGCCGTATCGAGCAAAAAGGACACGCCACTCGCTTTTGCATCGTTCGAAAGGCCGAAGAGGTTCCCGGCCTGAAAGCCTATCATGTCACCGTTGGAGTAACTCCCTGCACCCCATGAACTTCCGTCGTAATTCCCATGATCTCTGGCGAAACGATGACAGGTCACCTGAATGCTATCGGTCAGTACGTTATCTGGACTGTATCCCTCCGCTTGATCCGACAATGCTTCCATCTCCACTTTATGGACACCCAGGGAGTCCGGGGAAAAGGAAGTCTGGACCCAGAAGGGAGCCCGCTGCATGGAATCCAGGTCCATGCTGTTCGTCGTATCCATGTTCAAAACCTGGCCTTGCCGACTGATAGTAGCAGCAGCCCGGGTATTGGTCTGAAGATCGTGACCATTGTTCTTGATCCGCGCTCCCACTTTCATATCTCCGACCTGACCCAAGGGGAGCATGGTGTATTCCAAGTCCCGCTTCATCTCACCGGTCCAGACTTTCTCAACGCGTAGGTCATTGGCCAAAAGCTCATCCACCACCACATTATCGACAGCGAACCCGGAAGCCCAGGTCCCCCCGTCGCTCCATTCGAATTTCACTTTAACATTGGCATTCCCGGTATAAGCGGAAAGGTCCAGCACATAATACTGCCAGTCGGTGGAGGAATTCAAAACCTTAAGGGTGTTCCAGGTACTGCCGCCATCCGTACTGATCTGGGCAGTAGCATCTCCCCCTCCCCAGTTCTTATCGTGATAAGCATTGAAGCGAAGGACCATGTTGGAAAGCCCTGAAAGGTCGAATGCCGGGGATATCAAGCGGATCTTCGACATATCGCAATTGCATAGATCATCGTTGGCCATTGCGAATATGTTCCCCGGAATATCCGGTACAGGAAAATAGCCTCCGGCATTAGCATCGTCAGCATCCCCTGTCTTAAAATCCCCTTCAGGAGATATGCTGGTCCACCCCGCAGGAATGGATGGCACGTTCACATCCTGAAAATCCTCTTTGAGGACCGTATTGGTGGAGCGCGCTTCGTTCATCGCCACGGGGTCGACCGGGAAAGAACCCCTCGGGGTGGAAAGCGTGGGATGGCCGTTGCGCTTCTGAGCAGAAAGCGCAGTAAAAAAGAAAAGGACAAAGAGAAGCGTTAAGGTCAGCGTGCGATCCATCTTCATGAGCGGTTGAATTTTGCGAAAGTTCGGAATATATAGAGCATGCCGGCTCGGTTAAAAAAAGGAGATCCAAATGGAAGGTGGATCCGTATTTCCACCTACTTAAGGGCCAAATAAAGATCCCCGCGCCATCGAAGGAACGGGGATCTTGATAACGAACGTTGCACCTCAGCTCATCCTTCTTCCGCCATTTCTTCCTGGTAAGCCTCGATCGGGGGGCAACTGCAGATCAGGTTCCGATCTCCCTTCGCGTTATCCACCCTTCTGACGGGAGCCCAGAATTTGTGCTCATGTTTAAGGGACGGAAGCGGATAAGCTGCTTTTTCCCGACCATAGGGATGAGGCCAATCGTTCCGTATTACGGAGTGTGCCGTATGTGGAGCATTTTGGAGGACGTTGTCCACCGGATCGGCAACCCCTTTCTCGATCTCGGCGATCTCCTCGCGTATCCGGATCATCGCTTCGCAAAAGCGGTCCAGCTCTTCGAGCGATTCACTCTCCGTCGGCTCCACCATCATGGTCCCCGGGACCGGAAAGGAGACCGTGGGTGCATGGAAACCGTGATCGATCAAGCGTTTGGCGATATCTCCGACCTCGATATCCGCCGTCTTTTTGAAGGACCTGCAATCGAGGATCATTTCGTGGGCCACCATGCCGTTGTTCCCCATGTAGAGGACATCGTAATGCCCTTTCAAACGCTCCTTGAGGTAGTTCGTGTTCAGGATGGCGTACTCCGTACTTCTCAACATCCCTGAATTGCCGAGCATTCGAATGTACCCATAGGAGATCAGGAGGATCGAAGCACTGCCGAACGGGGTTGCGGATACAGCTTCGATGCCGTCCGCTCCCCCGGTCGGTACGAGGGGGTGTCCGGGGAGGAAAGGCTCAAGTTGTTCAGCCACAGCGATAGGTCCCATACCGGGCCCACCGCCACCGTGGGGGATGGCAAAGGTCTTGTGAAGGTTGAGGTGGCAGACGTCAGCCCCGATCAGGGCCGGGCTGGTGACGCCAACCTGAGCGTTCATATTGGCCCCGTCCATGTAGACCTGTCCCCCATTCTGATGGACGATGCGGTTCACCTCCCGGATCCGCTCTTCAAAGACCCCGTGGGTGGAAGGATAGGTGACCATCAGGGCGGCGAGGGATTCGCTATGCTCTTTCGCTTTCTTTTCAAGGTCATCCACGTCGATGTTGCCCCGCTCGTCGCATTCCACCATCACCACTTTCATCCCGGCCATCACAGCTGATGCTGGATTGGTCCCGTGGGCTGATGAAGGGATCAGGGCCACGTTCCGATGACCTTCTCCGCGCTCCTCGTGGTAAGCACGGATCACCTTCAAACCAGTGTATTCACCCTGAGCGCCGGAGTTCGGCATAAAGGAGACCGCTTGAAGCCCGGTCAGCTCTTTGAGCATTTGCTCGAGTTCATCGATGAGCTCCAGATATCCCTGCACCTGGTCATTGGGAGCAAAGGGATGGATTTGGGAGAACTCCGGCCAACTGATCGGGTAAAGTTCAGCAGCAGCATTGAGCTTCATCGTGCAGGACCCCAGGGGGATCATGCCATGCGTAAGCCCGAAATCCTTGTTCTCAAGGCGCTTGAGGTAACGCATCAGTTCCGTCTCCGAGTGATATTTGTTGAAGATCTCGTGATCGAGGAAGGAACTGCTACGTTGAAGTTCGCTCGGAATGCGGCTTTCCTTATCAAGGACCTGCTCCTCTTCGAGGGCAGGGCTAAGCTTTTTGCCTGAAGCGATAGTGAAAAGTTCTACAAGGTCGCGCAGGTCGCGCACCTGAACGCTCTCATCCATGCTCAACCCTACACTCCCATCCTCGAAATAGCGAAGGTTGATGCTTTTCTTTTCGGCCTGCTCGCGGACATCCGCAGCTTCTACACCATCGGGAAGTTCGAGCCGCAGGGTATCGAAGAAAGCTTCGTTCTTCAACCGATACCCGAGTTCCTGAAGTTCGTCACCGAGGGCCACGGCCTTCTGATGGACCGTTCTTGCGATCCGTTGAAGCCCCTCGGGGCCGTGATAGACCGCGTACATTCCCGCCATGACCCCGAGCAGTGCCTGGGCAGTGCAGATGTTGGAGGTGGCCTTTTCTTTGCGGATATGCTGTTCACGCGTCTGTAGGGCCATCCTGACGGCAGGTTCTCCCTCGGCATCCTCAGAAACCCCGATGATACGGCCCGGGACGTTCCGTTTGTACTTCTCGAGCGTAGCGAAATAAGCCGCATGCGGGCCACCATATCCCATCGGAACCCCGAAGCGCTGGGTATTACCGACCACGCAATCCGCACCCCATTCACCCGGCGGATCAAGAAGCACCAAGCTCAGAAGGTCAGTGGCCACAGCGATGGGCACTTCTTGCTCATTCGCATGCTGAACGAAAGCACGCGGATCTTTCAGCCCCCCATCCTCAGCGGGATATTGTACCAGGGCACCGAAGAACTGCTCGTCGAGGGTGAAGTCCTGATGATCGCCGAAGACGAGCTCCACACCGAGCGAATGGGCTCGCGTTCGAAGCACTTCGATGGTATGGGGGAAACAATCTTCAGCAACGAAGAACTTGTTGCAACCTTCTTTGGCAGCCTTGCGGGAACGCTTAGCGAGGAACATGGACATCGCCTCCGCGGCAGCGGTCGGCTCGTCGAGCAGGGATGCGTTGGCCAATTCCATGCCCGTAAGGTCCATCACCATGGTCTGGAAATTGAGAAGGGCCTCGAGCCTTCCCTGCGCGATCTCGGCCTGATAGGGGGTATAAGGGGTGTACCATCCCGGATTCTCGAGCACGTTACGCTGGATGACCGGGGGGATGAGCGTATTGTAATAGCCGAGGCCGATATAGGAACGGTAGAGCTGGTTCTTCGCTGCCTTTTCCTTCATGTAGTTGAGGAACTCGTGTTCGGAGAGTGGCTCCGGAAGATCGAGCTCCGTTTCATAACGGATGTCCTGCGGCACGGTCTTATCGATCAATTCCGAAGTGGAACGGACTCCCACCGTTTCCAGCATCTTTTCCTCATCCCGCTTTCGGGGACCTATATGGCGCGTTTCGAAGCGTTCGTTGAACATTCCCTTTCCTGGCTTTTAACTGTGCTGTGCTTTCAACAAAGCAAAGATAAGGATGTTCGGAAAGAAGCTCCCGCCTGAAAGAGCAGTCACAAGGTACTCTCAGGGAGAAGTTTCAGCGAACGATGAAACGCTTTTGAAGAGCGTGTCCCTTTTCCCTGCTAAAGACCCGTATGACGTACACGCCTTTGGAGAACTCCTCGGTATCGAGCGCGATCCCTGAGCCTTTGGCCTCCCCTTCCATGAGCAATTTCCCCTGCATGGACCAAACCTGGTAATACGGCTTTTGGAATGGGGTAAGGACCTTTTTCCTGCCCCCGGATCTTTCACGAACCTCGAGTTCCTTCCTGGTTTCCTCAGGAGGTGGAATGGATGTAGAGACACACTGGACACGGACGGAATCGAACGCACTTTTGCTAGCATCGAGAGCAGGGAATATGCATCCCCCATGCCCAAGGAGATCGTTGACATTCTCAACATAAAGATCCTGCGCCCCATAGGCTGACATGCTGTCCTCAGCGACCTTTGAGTTACCCGGGAACACCTGTTCGTCACTGCCGCAATAGAAGACCCGCGTTCTACGCTCCGGTCCCCAGCGATAGAGATCGTTCTTATAAAGTGCGATCCGCAATGGATGAGAATAAGGCCTGGTGCTGTCCGCGTAAAAAGCGTCCAGAACGCTGTCCTCCATAAAGTGGTACAGGTTGTTCGGGAGGGCATCGTTGAAGTCCTGAAGGGTACTGTCCCCTGCTAGGTAAATGGGAACGAGCGAATCATAAGGAGCATCGTAATATTCCTCGATGCTGTCGTAGAGGTTCCCGTAAGCATTCTGATAACTTTCGATGATGTAGGGATAATAACCCGGGGTGCCGTAGTTGGAATCAGAAGGAAGTTCGGATTGAACACCTGAAAGATCGTACGCACCTGACAAGGGTGTAGAGACCTTCACATCGAAACTATCGAGCAAGGAACGGGTCTCGATGTACTGATGCAGGGCCATCGTGGAGTGCCCTCCCTGGGAATAACCGCTCAAAAAGACCTGCCCGTTCAAAGCGAGCGGACCGCTTCCTCTAAAGAATTCCCGCACTGCACGCATCAGGTCGAGCGCACTGGTCGCTTCGGTGCGGGCATGATGGTAGGGGTGGAGCCCTTCGTGCGAACCCAGCCCCAAGTGATCCGGCATACAGGTCACATAAGCATCGCTCGAATAGAAGAGCCCGATCCTTAAACTCCCGTTCTGAGAGGGAACGTTGCTATCCTTCAGGACGGTCCCGTGCTGATAGGAAAGCAACGGGTAACCGCCGGAACAATCGTTCACATCAGGCACCAAAAGGGCTCCGCTCGCCGTATCGATGCTGCTGTCCAGCTCGGCCGTGAGGTAAGTGATCCGATAGACGGTCACGGAATTCTCCGGGTTCAGCCCCATATTGCTCATTTCACTTTCCGTATAGTGATCAACGGAATCTGCCGAAACCAATGGCTGGGCCTTCAAAGAAAGGCTCAATGAAAGAAGCGCACCGATAAGAAAAAGGGGTAATAGTCGGTCCATAAGGAACTTTCTGAACATTCCTTTAAGTTAACAAAACAAAAGAGAATAAAAAGCCAAAACAGCTTTCCTCGGATCGATCCTTTACCTTCACACACCTATGAGAGCCGTTGTTCAACGCGTAAGCAAAGCCAGCGTAACCGTAGAAGGAGGTGAGCAAAGCAGTATCGGGCAAGGCCTTCTGATACTCCTCGGCATCGAGACCGAGGATGATGCGAACGATGGGGAATGGCTCGCAAACAAGATCCCTTCGCTTCGGATCTTCCCCGATGAAGAGGACAAAATGAACCGTTCCCTTTCGGACATCGGAGGGGACGCCTTGGTGGTCAGCCAGTTCACCCTACACGGGAACGCGCGTAAAGGTACACGGCCCTCATTCGTACGAGCAGCTGGTCCGGACCTTTCAACTCCCCTTTACGAGGACTTCATCGAGCGTCTCCAGGACAGACTCGGCAAAAAGGTGGGAACTGGTGAATTCGGAGCTTATATGCAAGTAGAGCTCTGCAACGACGGACCGGTCACCCTGATCCTCGATACCAAGGAAAAGAAGTTCTGATCGAGCGGAAGATCGATCAATAACCGCTCGGGTGATAGCGTGTCAGGAAAAGGAACTTGATCGAAAGACTGATGCTCCGATAGCGGCTGTTGAGCAAGGGTAAGGTCGAATTGATATCGAGGGGGTAGACGTTCAGGATAGCGGTCTGAAGGGCAGGAACAATGTAGAGCTTCTTGGAGACCTTTACGCCGTATCCCAAACGGTAATTCAGCTGACTGAAGAATTTGGGCGGCTGGTCCGGCTCCAGGTCGAAGGAGCTGTTGGCATAACCCACCTTGCCGCTTCGAAGGCGATATTCTGCGTTCACGCCGATCGAATTCTGCAAAAACCCATGATCAGCGGTCTGAAGCACGTTGTTCAGGTGAAAATTGAGCATCAGATAAGCCTCATCGAACTCGGCCGATCCTTGCTCCACGGATCGTTCACCACGTCCATCGACGCTCACCTCCGACTCGTAGGATTCGCTCCCCACGATCCGCCGATATCCCAAGCTATAATCGATGTACTTGAAGAACCGAAGGTCCGGGGTAAAGTGATAACGGCCGAGACGGGCGCTATAGGAAAAGCCACCCCCTGGAGTGAAGGTCGTCCGGAGCGTGGTATCCTGCCTTTCCATCATGACACGGGTCTGCTTACCGCTCGTCGGTACGTTGTAGATCCCTCCACCCTCGAGCTGCCACCAGCTCATCTTATAGGTATTACCGGTCGGGAAAAGCTTCTCAAAATCCGGAGAGGTCATGAACTGACCCTTTGCCGGGAATGCAAGGGAGCAAAAGACCAGCGTCGCGGCTGACAGGAATTCACGGATATGGAACCTACGCCAGAACAACACGGGATCGAAAATAAGGAAGATGCCCCTTTTCATTTCCTTTCTTCTGCTTCCCATTTCTCGATCCGTTCAAACGCATCCTGTGCCACCTCCTCGCTATCCCATTTTTCTTCGATGTCCGGCCGCTCCATGATCCGCTCCATGATAGCGGCTTGTTTTTTCCCTTCTTCCAGTGCTTTGGAATAAGGCTCATGGCTAAAGGTCACCATCGAGTAGAGGGGTTTCCAGAGATCCGGACGCTTCTCGTGGAGGCGCTTTTCGATCCGTTTTCTAAGGAGAAAACGAGGATCCGCGGTCTTGTCACGCATTTCGATGAAGTTCCAGAGCGCAAGGTCCGCGATCGCATCCGCATCGGGCTTTCGTTGCCTTGAAAAAGCGATCAAAGCCTCCCCGGTATCCTTATGAGCATCGAGCTGCTCTTCGAGGATCGTACAATCCTCAAAGCCGGCGTTCATTCCCTGTCCGTAGAACGGAACGATGGCATGAGAAGCATCGCCCATCAAGAGCACCCGCCCCTGGTAATGCCAGGGTTCGCAGCGGATCGTGACAAGGGAAGAGCTTGGGTTTTTCCAGAAATCCTCGAGCAAGGTCGGCATTTGGGCCACAGCATCCGGGAAGTTCTCCTGAAAAAAGCGTTGCACCTTCTTATCGCTGTCCAATGAAGCGAAGGAAGGCGCTCCTTCAAAAGGGAGGAAGAGGGTACAGGTATAACTGCCGTCCGGATTGGGAAGGGCGATCATCATGTAGGAGCCGCGCGGCCAGATATGAAGGGCATTGTCGGCCATACGATGCTTTCCGTTCGCATCCGGCGGGATGTGAAGTTCCTTGTAACCGTGGGCCAGAAAGGACTGCGAATAGTCGAAGCGGTCCGTCTTCATGAGCCGGGTCCGAACAGCGGAAAAAGCTCCATCCGTCCCGATGATCCGATCGAAACCTTGCCGGTATTGTTCCTCGCTACGGCGGTCCTCCAGAACGAGCTCGTTCCTTTCCAGGTCCACATCCCGGCATTTTTGCTCGAAATGGAGCGATAGTGCCTCGTAGTCATCTGCAGCGCGAAGCAATTCCCGATTGAGACCGGCCCGACTTACGGAATGAATGGCCTGCCCTTCAAGGCCATAACGCTGGAAATTCACTTCCTCCTCCAATGGATGCACCATTCGTCCTTCCATCGGAATGGCCATTCCCATGATCCGCTCCTCGAGTCCCACCGTCCGAAGAGCCCGCCGCCCCCGATCCGAAAGCGCCAGGTTAATAGAACGTCCTCCTTCCGCCTCACTCCCCCGAAGGTCGTTACGCCCCTCATAAACCCTTACCTCATATCCCCGGCGAGCAAGGTGAAGAGCTTCGAGGCTACCCACCAATCCGGCTCCGACGATAGCGATACGTTCCATACAGGTAAAGGTCAGCGCTTCCAGTGTTCCCGATAGCGGGAGCGAAAATAACGTCCTCCTTTCGGTTCTCGACGCCCCCAACGGCTAAAGATCCGCATCATGATCAGGATCAGCAAAAGGATGATGAAGAACCACCACATAGAACCTACAAAGTATAGGACTCCCTCACAACGCCGCTTCAAGGCGCTCCCCGAACGCCTTTACATCCGCAAAGGAATTGTAGAGGGGAACCGGTGCAGCTCTTATCACATCCGGCTCCCGGAAATCGACGCTCACACCTGCTTCGACCAAAGCTTCATGGACCTTTCTCCCTTCACCACCGATCCGAAAGGATAACTGCGCTCCTCGGTCCTCAGGCTCGCTCGGGGTGATCACTTCGATCATCCCTCCCCCCTTCCTTTCGTTCACTTCATCGAGCACTCGCTCCAGGTAGTTGGTGAGCTGCTCGCTCTTTTTCCTCAAAGCCCCCATACCTGCTCGGTCGAAGAGCTCAAGAGCAGCCAAATGCGGAGCCATAGCAAAGACCGGCGCATTGCTCAATTGCCAGCCATCGGCCCCCTTCATCGGTGAGAACCCCTTTTCCATACGGAAACGGCTCTCCTCATCGTGTCCCCACCATCCGGCGAAACGGGGAAGGGCCTCATCGGAGCCGTGCTTCTCGTTCACGAAGATCCCTCCAACGCTACCGGGACCGGAATTGAGGTATTTGTAAGAGCACCAGGCCGCAAAGTCCACATCGTGGCGATGCAGTTCAAGCTTCAGGTTCCCTGCAGCATGGGCCAGATCGAAGCCGGCCATCGCTCCGCATTCATGAGCTTTTTCGGTAATACCCCCGATCCGGAAAGCCTGCCCGCTGTAGTAATTGACCCCTCCGAGGAGCACGAGGGCCAGGCTGTCGCGATAGGCTTCGATCGTATCCAGGATGTCCGTCGTTCGGAGTTGGGTCTCCCCTGCGCGGGGATGCAGTTCCACGATCGCATCATCAGGATCGAAGCCGTGAAAGCGGACCTGGCTTTCGAAAGCGTAGCGATCCGAAGGAAAGGGCTTCCCTTCGCAAAGGATGCGATAACGCTTCTGATCCGGGCGGTAGAAGGATACCATCAAAAGGTGGAGGTCCGTGGTGAGCGAATTCATGGCGGTCACCTCTTCAGGCTTAGCTCCCAACACCCGACCCAGGGGTTCCTTGAAATAATGGTGGTAGTAGAACCAAGGGCGCCGGGCTTCGAAATGCCCATCCACACCGTACCGGGCCCAATCCTCGAGCTCTTCCTCGATGATCCGCCGGGCCCTTTTGGGCTGCAAACCGAGCGAATTCCCGGTGAAATAAAGCTTTTTACCGCCATTTCCGTCGTCCGGGAAATGGAACTCCTCCCGCAGATCGCTCAGCTCATCCTCTCGATCCAAAGAATCAGCATCCTTCGCTTCAGCATTCTTGCTCATCGATAAGCTTTCAGGCTATTCTTCCTAATTTTGAGCGCCCGCTAAGGTAGGGCAACCCACTTTAGCGGGCCAAAAGGTAAAAGAACTTCATGCAAAGGGACCGATCCGAAGAACTTTTTCAAAGGGCAAAGCAATATTTCCCCGGCGGGGTCAATTCTCCAGCCCGGGCTTTCAAGGCCGTGGAAGGCTCGCCGATCTTCATGGAAAAAGGGGCTGGATGCCGGATCACCGATGCGGACGGGAACGAATACATCGACTTCTGTTGTTCCTTCGGCCCGCTTATACTGGGCCATGCTCATCCCAAGGTGATCGAGATGGTGAACACCACCCTCCGGAAAGGCACCTCTTTCGGGACCCCAACGGAGATGGAGAACGAACTGGCCGAGGTCATCCTCAAGCACGATCGCTACGTGGACCAGCTCCGATTCGTCAATTCGGGCACCGAGGCCACGATGTCGACCATCCGTTTGGCACGAGGTTTTACCGGCAAGAACAAGATCATCAAGTTCGATGGGTGCTACCATGGGCACGTCGACCCGCTTCTGGTCAAGGCAGGGTCCGGCCTAGCGACGCTGGGCACCTCTTCCTCCGCAGGAGTTCCGGAACACGTAGCCAGGGATACCATCGTCCTTCCCCTGAACGACAAAAAGGCTTTGCAAGAAGCGGTCAAGGAGCATCGGGATGATCTTGCCGCGATGATCATCGAACCGATCCCTGCGAACACGGGACTTCTGATCCAGGAGCAGAAATACCTTCAACAGTTGCGCGACATCTGTGATGAGGAAGGCATCCTCCTGATCTTCGACGAAGTGATCTCCGGCTTCCGGATCGGTTTCGAGGGGGCTGCCGGCTTCTACGGCATCCGGCCGGACCTCGTGGCTTACGGTAAGATCATCGGCGGAGGAATGCCAGTGGGTGCCTTCGCCGGCAAGGAACATATCATGCAGCAGCTTTCCCCGGAAGGGAAGGTCTATCAAGCCGGAACCCTCTCCGGCAACCCGGTGGCAATGGCCGCAGGTTTAGCCCAGCTCACCGAATGCACGATGCCCGGTTTCTACGAGGATCAGGACAAACGCACGCGCGAGTTCGCGGACCAAGTGGAGCAATATGCGGCTGAAAAGGACTACCCCTTCCGCATGATCCAGATCGGTTCCATCTTCTGGTGCGCTTTCTCCGAAAAAGGAGCGATCACCCGTCCTGACGAGATCCCCGAGGAAACCCCGGAACGTTTTCAAGTCCTTCATCGGGAACTTCTCCAACGAGGCGTCTATATGGGGCCCTCCGGTTTCGAAATGGGATTCATCTCCACTGCACACGGGGAAGAAGACCTCCAGGAAGCTGCTGAGGCCTTCAAAGAAGCCCTGGACGTGGTCTTTTCATAGAAGAAGCTCAAACACGGAAACGGCAAGGAACATGAAGAGCATGGTCCCGTCAAGATAACCCCCGTAAAGCAGCGGGGCCTTTCCGGGACCTGTCCTCCCGATCAGATAAGCCGCAAGGGCGGCCGTAGTGGTATACCCCAGCATCAAAGAGAGCCCGTTCTCAGAGGCAAGAAGGCGTAGAGCACTGCTAGCGAGGAAAAGGATAAGGAGGAAGATGGAGAGGACCTTCGCTGAGCGAACCCCTATGACTTGGGGAAATGTGCGCTTCGAGGGATCGTCGTAGGGAAGATCCCGGATGTCGAAGGGGATCGTGATGGCGAGGACGAAAAGGGTCCGCTCCGTGAAGAGAAGCCATTCGCTCGCCTCCATCCAGAAGCCGCATTCAGGGGCGGGGACCCCCACGGTGAGATAAGCCCAGGACAAGGCGATCAGAAAGACCTTGAGGTAAGGAAGGTCCCGCAATCCTTTCCCGGCCCCGAACAAAGGAAGTGCATAAAAAAGCGATATCAATCCCAGAGGGAGGAGTGCGTATAGGGTAAGGAACTTCAATCCGGAAAGAGAAACTGCAGCTCCTCCCCCCCCTATCAAGAGCAAGATCCTGTAAGTCCTTTGCGAAAAAAAAGAGGTGGGAGCAGAGCGATCCGGACCGGCGGCATCGTTCAGACGCACCCATCGCTGAAGGGTATAGGAAAGAAGGACCAGGAAAAAAGCCGCGATCCCGAGGTGGCTCGGATAAGGGAGCCCCTGCTCGTAGCAGGTCACCCCGATCAGGGCCGGGGCAGCGAGCGCGATCCAAAAGTTGCTATGGATGAGATAAAGAAAAAGGCGCAAGAACGCTCAACGAAGCTGATCGGGATGGACGATCGCGTAGATGCCCATCCCCAGTAAAATGCCTCCAACGCTACCCTTAAGCGCGTTCAAAAGACGGTGGTTACGGGCCTGCCGCTCATAACCCTTCAAGTAGAACTCCCGATCCAGATAAGCCGGATCGGAGACGGTGCCTTCATCCACACGGACTTTGGGGATCGTGGAGCCAAGGGTGTAGACCAGGGGGACCGCTAAGGTGAAGATGGTGAATTCCAAAAAATAAGCCCCTACACCTCCGATCACAACACCTCCCACGGTCGTCCAGGGAGCCGTATACCCCGAGCGGGCATCCTGTTCCCCGTGAATGAAGTACCGCATCTCCCCACGTTCCAGCAGGTTCCCGATGGAACTATCCTGTTCGTACAAGACCTCTTCGGGAGCTCCCGCGGGTTTGAGCGAAAAGATCCGTCCCTTGGCAAAAGCCTCTTCCTTCCAGTCACCCCGAACTTTGTGCTTATAGTTCACTTCCCCGATCCCCTTTTCCAGGATGCGACCTTTGAGCTCTTTCCCGTTCATCAGAAGGATGCGGTCCTGAGATGCCGTATCAGCTTCCGTGCTGTCCGACTCCTGGGCTTTCAAAGGATTACAGAGGATAAGGAAGAAGAGGATGACGATCGAGCTGGAGCGGCACATGCCCCGAATATAAACAATCAAGTGAGGTCAGAAAGCTCCGTCCAATGCGCTCCGAGCAATTCGCGTATTTTCGCTCAGAAGCGGAGGCGTAGCTCCTGTTAAAGATCGTGAGATCGCTAAGGGTCCGATCCTTATCCGCCCTTAACTTGCATCCAACACCTGCAGCTTTTTGAGCGACGGGCTTGTCATCATACCGACCTACGAGGAAAAGGAGAACATCGAACGGATGGTCCGTTCGGTGATGGATCTCGAACGGAACTTCCACCTCCTGATCGTGGACGATGGTTCCCCGGACGGTACGCCCGGTATCGTCAAGCAACTGCAGGAAACGTACCCGGAACGTCTTTTTCTGGAGGAAAGAAAAGGGAAGCAAGGCCTTGGCACTGCCTATATCCACGGTTTCAAATGGGGGCTTGAAAGGGGCTACGAGTACCTCTTCGAGATGGACGCCGATTTCTCCCACGACCCGAAGGATCTGGTCCGCCTTTACGATGCATGTGTCAAAGAAGGAGCGGACCTTAGCATCGGCTCCCGCTACGTGAAAGGAGGGAAAGTGAAGAACTGGCCCATGAACCGGATCCTCATGTCCTATCTGGCCTCTCTCTACGTCCGTATCGTGCTCTGCATCAACATCAAGGATACAACGGCTGGTTTCAAGTGTTACCATCGGAGGGTGCTCGAGGATATCGATCTGGACCGGATCCGCTTCATCGGATATGCTTTTCAGATCGAAATGAAGTACGCAGCTAAACGGCGTGGCTACCAGCTCACTGAAGTACCGATCACCTTCGAGGACCGTAAGTACGGGAGTTCCAAGATGGACACCCGCATCTTCAAGGAGGCCTTCCTCGGCGTGCTCAAGATGAAGATCGAACGACCATGAGCGAACGAACCCTCATACGGAACGCATCGATCGTGAACGAAGGACGCATCTTCAAGGGGTCCGTCCTGATCGAAGGCGAGCGGATCGCTGCTGTGGAGAACGGGCCTGTGGAGGCCGGAGCGGAGGATACGGTCATCGAGGCGAAGGGAAAATTCCTTATCCCGGGGGTCATCGACGACCAAGTGCATTTCCGGGAACCCGGAATGACGCACAAAGAGGACATCCGTTCAGGCTCCATAGCAGCTCTTGCCGGTGGGGTCACCAGCTTCATGGAAATGCCCAATACCAAGCCCCCTACGATCGACCGGGAGCGCCTGGAGGAAAAGTTCGCGATCGCTGAAGAAGGCGCCGCTGTGAACCATTCCTTCTACATCGGCGTCACTTCCGAGAACATCGATCGCATCCGGGAAATGGACCCCATGGCCTTTTGCGGGCTCAAGATCTTTCTGGCCGCTTCCACCAGCGACCTCTTGGTGGACGATCCCGAGGCCTTGCAGGAACTTTTCAGCAAATGCCAGGAACATCCTATCGCCGCTCACTGCGAAGAAGAGTCGGTCATCCGGAACAACCTCGAGCGTTTTCAAAAGGCCTACGGGAACGACATCCCTATGCGCTTCCATCCATTGATACGCTCCCACGAAGCTTGCTATCGTTCATCATCCCAGGCCGTCCGAAAGGCCCGTGAGCTTGGCGCTCCCCTGCACGTGCTGCACATATCTACGGGAAGGGAGACCGAACTTTTCGATCCGGGGCCGGTCTTGGACAAAACAGTGACGAGCGAAGCCTGCGTGCACCATCTCTTCTTCGACGAAAGCGCCTACGAAGCAAAAGGGAGTTGGGTGAAATGGAACCCCGGCATCAAAAGCGCGGCGGATCGGGATCGGATCCTGGAGGCCGTGAACGAGGACCGGATCGACCTGATCGCCACGGACCACGCCCCCCATACCGAAGAGGAGAAAAAAGGCCATTATTTCGACACCCCTTCCGGAGCTCCACTGGTCCAACACGGTTTGACAGCCATGTTCGAACTCTATCGGAAAAGGCGGATCTCCATGCAGAAGATCGTGGAGAAGATGTGCCACAATCCGGCCGAACTCTTCCGCCTCAAAGATCGGGGGTATATCCGCAAAGGCTATTATGCGGACCTGGTCCTGCTCGATCCGGACCGCGCCTGGACGGTCGATAAAGCGAACCTTTTCTACAAGTGCGCTTGGTCACCGCTCGAAGGAGAGCATTTCCACGGAAGGGTGAGCCACACTTTCGTGAACGGCACCCTCGCTTATCGGCATGAATATGGCCAGAAAGGAGAATTGCTCGATACGCATAACGGCAAGCGCATCGAATTCGAGGATCCTCGATGATAGCGCGCCTCCGCATAATACCCTTCCTTTTCCTGCTCATCACTTCAGCCTGCGGATCGCAGGAGGAACGGCCGAAGGGCGTGCTTGAGAAGGAACGTTTTACGGAACTGCTCACCGAACTCTATGTTCTGGAAGGGGAAGCGGAATACCGCCAGGCGAATTTCTCCGAAGACCCTGAAGAATTCCTTTCTGCAGGAACAGCACGCATCTTCAAGGAACACGAGGTTCAGCGAGAGCAATTCGTTCGCTCCTTCCGCTACTACATGAAACATCCGGGAACGATGAAGGCCATCCACGAAGAGGTGCTGAACGAATTGATGCGGAAGGAAGGAAAGAAACCGGAGGGAAAAGCGAAGCAAGGGGAATGAACGGGATCAGAACCCATCATATCCAAGGAAAGCAAGATAAGTGCCGGAGCTTTAGCCGAACTGGATAAAAGGATCCCGAAAAAAGAACGGTCCCCGATCCCTCGATCGCCTAAATTCGTCCGTATAAGATCGAGCTACCATGACAACATCCACGATGGCCTACGATAGCAAAAGCTACATCGAGCAGAACAAGGACCGCTTTCTCGAGGAACTCTTCGAGCTGCTACGCATCCCCTCCATCAGCACTTCCCCCGATCATAAAGGGGATGTTCAAAAGGCGGCGGACTTCGTCCGCGAGCAACTCGAAAAGGCCGGAGCGGACCGCGCCGAAGTGCATTCCACATCCGGCCACCCGATCGTGTTCGGCGAGAAGAAAGTGAGCGATGAACTTCCGACCGTCCTCGTTTACGGGCACTACGATGTCCAACCCCCGGATCCCGAGGAGCTCTGGGACACCCCTCCCTTCGAACCGACCGTACGCAATGAGGAGATCTACGCCCGTGGCGCTTGCGACGATAAAGGGCAGATGTACATGCACGTGAAGGCCTTTGAACTGATGATGGAACAAGGTGGCGTTCCCTGCAACGTAAAGTTCATGTTCGAAGGCGAAGAAGAGATCGGCTCCGAACACCTCGGCGAGTTCGTGCAGCAGAACAAAGAGATGCTCGAGGCTGATGTCGTGCTCGTTTCCGACACGGCCATGCTCGCGAACGACACCCCCTCCATTACCACGGGGATCCGTGGCATCAGTTATATGGAGGTCGAACTGAGAGGACCGAACCGCGATCTCCACTCCGGTATCTACGGGGGCTGCGTGGCCAACCCGATCAACGAGCTCGCGAAGATGATCGCGCAGCTGAAGGATGAAGACAACCGGGTGAATATCCCGGGCTTCTACGATGATGTGCGCGAAGTGCCGGAGGAAGAACGGAAAGCGCTGGCGGAGGCCCCCTTCGATCCGGCCCGCTACAAGGACGAGCTCGGAATTCGCGAAGTGGACGGTGAAAAGGGCTTCACCACCCTCGAACGGGGTGCGATCCGTCCGACCCTCGACTGCAATGGAATTTGGGGCGGTTATCAAGGGAAGGGCGCCAAGACGGTGCTCCCTTCCAAAGCAGGGGCGAAGATCTCCATGCGCCTCGTGCCCGACCAGGATTCCGAGAAGATCTCGAAGCTCTTCGAAGAGCACATCCAGAAGATCGCCCCCCATTCGGTGGACGTAAAAGTGATCACCCATCACGGGGGTGAAGCCGCTGTTACGCCCATCGACCATCCGGGCTATAAGGCAGCCCATCAGGCCATGGCGGACAGCTTCGACAAAGAACCCATCCCGCTCCGAAGCGGAGGCACCATCCCCATCGTCCATCTTTTCGAGAAGGAGCTCGGCATCAAGACGATCCTCATGGGCTTCGGATTGGATTCGGACGCCATCCACTCCCCCAACGAGAAATTCGGCCTCTTCAATTACTACAAGGGGATCGAAACGATCCCCCATTTCTACGAGCACTTCAAGGAGGAATGGAACGGCTGAAGCTCCTTCTTCCCCTCCTCCTTCTAGCGACCCTGAACTCCTGTTCTCCTTGGAAGGAAGTAAGCGTGGAGGATCCTCGTCTGGAGGGGCTCCGATGGAGTAGCCAAAAAGACAGCAGCAAAGGGGTTCCCGATCACTTGGACCTTCGGATCCGCGCTACGGTCAGGAATCCGAACGGCAGCTCTTTCAAAGTGGTCGATAGCGAGCTCGACTTCTATTTGCAGGAGCAAGCGATCGGAGCGGCGGAATTGCAGGAGAACGTGAAGATCCCGGCGAACAGTGAGGCCGAACACGAATTCAAAGTGCGGGCGGAATTGAAGGACGTCGCTTCCGGTGGACTGAAAGCCCTCGGTAGCGTGATCGGGGGTACTGCACCGGAACTCCGGGTCAAAGGCACGATCAAGGGACGGGCCTGGGGGATCTTCACCGAGCGTTTCGAGATCGATGAAAGCCGCCGGATCAACATCTCCGATCTTCTGGGTCAGCGGAGTGGCTTCCGCCCCAGGATCACCCGATAACCCCAAAGGCCTCTCGCGGTGCGGAATTCCACTTTTCGAGCCTCCCGGAGCATCTCGTTGTTCGAAGGGCTGACAGTAAAACGGCGGAATTCAGGCATATCCTCGTAAAGTCCCCCTTCCAACTCGTATTTATAGACAGGGTTCAGCATTTGCCCGACGAACTCCCTTTCTTGGACCCGCACCACTTCTTCCTTCACCGGACCGTGGATCAGAAAGTTGCTCCAGAGCAGGAGGCTGAAGAGCATCGGTCCCACCCCCATCACGTTGAAGAGGAAGGTCTCGAAGGCATTGATGCCAAGGGCTCGCTGATAGAAACGCCAGGGGAATAGGATGAGCCCGAGAATGCAGAAAAGGGTCAGGGTTCGCGCCATGAAGGTCCAACTCACTACCGTACAGCTTCCGGCTGACGGAAGGGTGAGCATGCAAGCAAAGAAGCCCAGGAGCATCAACGTCCGGGTCCAATGCCAGGGCCGTTCACCTTCTTCCACCTCAGTTCCCCGGAAACGGAAGGGTCCGGGCGCATATGGGCCGGGGAAGGGCATGGTATGAAGGTAATGATATCCATTTCTTCCCCTTCAACGAAAAGCCGACCGGAAAGCTTGGACCCCGGCATCAGGACCTCGGATATGCAGATGGATGATGCGGACAGGTGAACGGCCCTCACTACCTTCGCATCAAGTCCACTCCCTATGAGCGCATCACCTGAAGATCCCTACGTCAACGACCTCATCGAGGAGGCAAGTCCCTACCTCCAACAACATGCCCACAACCCGGTTGATTGGAAGCCTTGGAGCGAGGCGGCCTTCGAGCAGGCCGAACAGGAAGGCAAACTCGTCCTCATAAGTATCGGCTATTCAGCCTGCCATTGGTGCCATGTGATGGAAAAGGAATGCTTTGAGGACGAAGAAGTGGCCGCCCTGATGAACCGCCACTTCGTGAACATCAAGGTGGACCGGGAAGAGCTCCCCGACGTCGACCACTTCTACATCACCGCTGTCCAGCTCATGCAACAACAGGCAGGCTGGCCCCTCAATTGCTTCGCACTTCCCGACAAACGGCCCATATTCGGCGCCACCTATTTCCCGAAGGATGCCTGGACGGACGTGCTCCAACAGCTCACCAAAGTTTATCAGGAAGAGCCGGAAAAGGTGGAGGAGTACGCATCCCGCCTGGAAGAGGGCATCAAACAAGTGGATCTCGTGGAGGCCGTGGAAGGGGAAAAGCGTTTCGACACGAAGACCCTCCGCCAGATGGTGGGCGCCTGGTCGAACCGCTTCGACCGGAAGAACGGTGGAACCGAAGGAGCCCCGAAGTTCCCCCTCCCCAACGACAAGCGCTTCTTGCTCCACTATGCCAAGCTGATGGATGACGATGACGTCCGGAGCTACGTGGAGCTCACCCTCGATCGTATGGCCGATGGGGGGGTCCACGATCAGATAGGGGGCGGCTTTTGCCGCTATTCCACCGATGTCCACTGGAAGGTGCCGCACTTCGAGAAAATGCTCTACGACAACGGGCAGATGGCCTCCCTCTACACGGAAGGGTGGAAAGCCCTGGGAAAAGAGCGCTACGAAGAAGTCGTGAAAGAACTCCTAAGCTTCGTGCAGCGGGAGATGATGAACGAAGATGCCGGCTTCTACTCGGCCATCGATGCCGACAGCGAAGGGGAGGAAGGCAGGTTCTACGTCTGGGACAAAGAGGAGCTCCAGGAAGTGCTCGGAGACCGCTATGCGCTGGCGCGGGACCTCTTCAACATCAACGAGAACGGCAAGTGGGAGAACGACCGATTCATCCTCTTGCGGGATAGCTCCCAGGAAGCCAAGATCGCAGAAGAGCACGGGCTGGACCCGGAAGAACTGGAGGAAGAACGCCAAAGGATCCAAAGGACCCTCTTTCATGCCCGATCCGATCGGGAGCGTCCCACGACGGACGACAAGGTCATCACATCCTGGAACGCCATGATGAACATGGGCTTCAGCGATGCGTTCAAAGCCTTTGGCAAGGAAGAACATCGCGAGATCGCTGTACGGAACATGGAATTCCTCCTGAAGGCGATGCGCGACGAGGAGGGGAACCTATACCGCGTTCATAAGGACGGAGAGACGAGCGTGCCAGCTTATCTGGACGATCATGCTCAACTCCTTCTCGCCCTGGACAAGCTCTACGAGATCACCCTGCACGAGAAGTGGGTGCACCAGGGAAAAGAACTCCTCGAACAAGCCATCGAACGCTTTCATGATCCCGAGAGCGGGATGTTCTTCTACTCTTCTGACGAACACCCTCAACTCGCTTCGCGCACCATCGAGATACTCGACAACGTGATCCCCTCCTCCTGCTCGAGCATGGCCCGAGCCCTCTTCTATTACGGACGGCGTTACGGGGAACAGCGATGGACGGACATGGCGGATGGGATGCTGCAGAACGTGCAGGACCGGATGACCCAACATCCGAGCGCATTCTCCAATTGGGGGATCCTCCACCTCCACCGGAGCCATCCCTTCTACGAGCTCGTGGTCACCGGCAAAGAAGCACTGGACACCGTCGAACGCTTTTCATCCCGTTATCAACCCAATTGCCTCATCGCAGGAGCCCGCAAGAGCGCCAACCTTCCGTTGGTGAAGGACAAGACCACGGAAAACCCCTTGCTCTTACACGTCTGCGAAGAAGGGATCTGTCATCAGCCGGTCGAAAGCATGGAAGAGGCTTTGGAAGGACTTAAAGGATGAGTCGGAGTTCGGTAGCGTTAGACGCTGCAATGGAAAGAGAAAGCTGTTCAGGAGCTTGGAAAGCTTGAGGAAAGGAGCTTGGATGGCTAAGCTTTTAGGGACCGGACGGATGGCACCCCTTCTTTCACGGTTGGATCGTACCGGTCTTGCGACCGTCCTTTTGGTACCCTTCCTTTCCTTGATCATCCCTCCCAGGAGCATCTCCCAGATCCTCGAACATCCGGAAGCTCGCTACTTCGGCAATGACCCCTTCTTCAACGAGGATTTCATCCGTCGGAACGAGATCCGAACGATCGAGACGAATATTTCCACCAAACGGCAGATGGACCGGGTCCGAAAGAGCGGGACCGAAGAATTCTACCGCTTCGACCAAGAAGGGCAACTGATCACCCAATACGAAAGCTACGTACACCACGACAGCATTCGCGATACGGTCTTTATCCACTACGAATACACCGATGAAGGGAGGTTGGCCAGGGTGCTCCGGAACGACCTGCACGGCTTCTACGCCTACGAATACGCCTATGACTCGCTCGGACGCTTGAGCAAGGAGCGCTACTTAAGGATCGAGAACAAGGGCCCTTCCCGATACCAATTCGAACCAGGACGGGAGTTCGTGATCGACGAGGAAAGTTACAAATACCGTCAGCCCCGCGATACGATGCTGGTCCAGGATTTTTACAACAGCGAAGGGCGCATTTACCGCCGAAAGATCCATTATCGGGATACGCTGGGTTACCTGAAACGCGTCACTTCGCGTTACATGATCACGCACAAGCAGGGGATCACACGTTACAGTTACAACGCGCAAGGGCGGGTCACCGAGCGTATGGAGGATCCGGATATCAGCGACACCACCAAAAAACACTACACGTTCGCCTACGATTCCATCGGAAATCTCCTCGAATGGGACATCTACCGGAACGATCACAAGAAGGCACATCACGAATACCTCTACCGGGACAGCACCATGCTCCTGGATGCAGAGATCAAAAAGGATGAAGAGACCCTACTGATCACGATCACGCGTTTCGAATACGGCTTTTTCGGAAAACCCCTGCGGCCCAAGAAAGACAGCACCCTCGGGGGAAAGAGCGGGCGGAGAAAGGGAAGGAATGAACACTAAAGCTCAAAATTCAACGTTCAAAAAAGGTTTTGGAGCTCATCTTCCTGATTTTCAATTTTTTTGAAATTGGGGCTTTGAACTTTGAACTTCAAACTTGAAGCTTCCACCTCGAACCCTTTTTCCTATTGCCCGGCGATCCCTCCTTTACTATATTTGCGCTCCCGATTGCCCGGTGGTGTAATTGGCAACACATCAGGTTTTGGTCCTGAAGAGTC
>CAZIDL010000010.1:0-54559 GCA_964537825.1 uncultured Weeksellaceae bacterium | reverse complement strand
ACCCCCGGTTTCCCGGGGTGCGGTGCTCTGTGCTGCCCGGACTTTCCTCCCTGTATCAGAATACAGAGCGATGGAACGGTCCGTCATCCATCCTGCCAACAAAAAGGAGCGGCCGAAGGTTCGACCGCTCCTGAGCTTCTTCTTTATCGTTCGATCTTTACTTGACCTGTTGGACCACTGCTTCAAAGGCCTTTGGTTCGTTCATGGCCAGGTCGGCCAATACCTTACGGTTCAATTGGACATCGCTCTTTTTCAGCTTGTCCATGAACTGGCTATAAGAAAGTCCGTGCTGCCTTGCTCCAGCATTGATCCGCTGGACCCAAAGCTTGCGCATTTCCCGCTTTCGCTGGCGTCGGTCGCGATAGGAATATTGGAGTGCTCTTTCGTGGGCGTTCCGCGCAAGGCGATACACGTTCTTCTTACGACCGAAATATCCTTTGGTCTGTTTGAAGATCTTCTTGCGCCAATGTTTGCGAGCGGTCGGGTTCTTTGTCCGGGGCATGCGTATCGGTTTTTCGGCCGTTCAGCGGGTCAAAGGGACCTCTTTTGGGCTGAACGGGCCTGGTTTTGAACTTGTTTATTGGCCCAATTGCCTCCTGACCTGTTCCTTGTCGCTCTTGTGAACGGTCGTTGCTTTGGTCAGGTAGCGCTTGCGTTTCGTATCCTTCTTCGTGAGAAGGTGACTTTTAAAAGCGCGTTTTCTCTTGATCTTTCCTTTTCCGGTAAAAGAGAAACGCTTTTTACCGCTTCGGTTCGGTTTCATCTTAGGCATGGTAGCGCTTATTTTTTGCTTTTCGGGTTGATCATCATGATCATCCGTTTTCCTTCTAGTTTGGGCATGCTCTCGATCACCCCTATATCCTCCAATTCGTTCGCCAAGCGAAGGAGGAGGTATTCCCCGCGATCCTTGAAGACGATCGAGCGCCCTTTGAAGAAGACGTAGGCCTTAACCTTGTTCCCTCCATTCAGGAACTTGCGGGCATGCTCGAGCTTGAATTTGAAGTCGTGGTCATCCGTGTTCGGACCGAAGCGGACCTCTTTGAGCTCGCTCTGCCCTTGCTTTTGCTTAAGAGCCTTTTGTTTTTTCTTTTGGTCGTAGAGGAACTTGTTGTAATCGATGATCTTACAAACGGGTGGTTCCGCCTTAGGAGATATCTCGACCAGATCAAGTTCCTTGTCCTCGGCCATTTTCCGGGCTTCATCCACAGGGTATACCCCATAGTTCTCGTTCTCTTGGTCCCCCTCGTTCTCCTTTACGACCCGGACTTCAGGGGCTCTTATCTGTTCGTTGACCCGATAACGCGGTCGGGTATCCCGTTTGCCCCCTTTTTTGCCTTTTCTTTTTCTGCGGCCTATTTTTCTTCGCTTTTGGGTTCGACGTCCTTTTCGTTGCTATTGGCTGGGCCCGATCCAGCTTTGCTCGCCTTATGGACCGTTGCGACAAAATCTTCCAAGCTCATCCGTCCAAGATCTCCTTCGCCTTGTTTGCGCACGGAAACTTCTCCGCTTTCCGCTTCTTCCTTTCCGATGATGAGCATGTACGGGACCTTTTCCAATTCCGTGTCCCGGATCTTCTTGCCCACTTTTTCGTTCCTGCCGTCCAATTCGGCGCGAATATCGGAATTCTTCAGGATCTCCACAAGTTCAGATGCCTGCGCATTGAAACGTTCGCTGATCGGTAGGACCTTGACTTGGACCGGCACCAACCAGATCGGGAATTTTCCTTCGCAATGTTCCGTCAGGATGGCCACGAAGCGTTCCATGCTTCCAAAGGGGGCCCGGTGAATCATTACCGGACGGTGCGCGGCATCATCGTCGCCCGTGTAAGTGAGGTCGAAGCGTTCGGGAAGGTTGTGGTCCACTTGGATGGTCCCCAACTGCCACTCACGCTGCAAGGCATCACGGACCATGAAATCGAGTTTCGGCCCGTAGAAGGCTGCTTCTCCTTCGATGACCTCCGTATGCATGCCCTTTTCCGATGCAGCTTCCTGGATCGCCTTCTCAGCTTTTTCCCAGTTCTCATCACTGCCTATGTAGCCCTGCTTGTCATCGGTGTCGCGGAGTGATACTTGTGCTTTATAATCGTCAAAACCGAGCACGTGGAAAATGTGAAGGACCAGATCGATGACGTTAATGAATTCTTCTTTGACCTGGTCGGGACGGCAGAAGATATGGGCATCGTCCTGGGTGAATCCCCGTACCCGTGTGAGACCGTGAAGCTCCCCGCTTTGTTCGTAGCGGTAGACCGTACCGAACTCGGCATAGCGTACTGGGAGGTCGCGGTAGGAGTGGGGGCGTGAGCGGAAGATCTCACAATGGTGGGGACAGTTCATGGGTTTGAGGAGAAATTCCTCGCCTTCATGGGGGGTTTGAATGGGGCGAAAGGAATCTTCCTGATATTTCTCGTAATGGCCGGAAGTGACGTAAAGGTCCTTATGTCCGATATGAGGAGTGATGACCGGTTCGTAGCCTGAGGCTCGCTGCGCTTCTTTGAGAAAGCTCTCCAGGCGTTCGCGAAGCATGGCTCCTTTGGGAAGCCAAAGGGGAAGGCCTTGTCCGACTTGTTGAGAAAAGGTGAACAGCTCAAGTTCCTTTCCGAGTTTTCGATGATCTCGCTTTTTGGCCTCTTCGAGGAACTCGAGGTATTCGTCCAGCATCTTCTTCTTGGGAAAGGAGATGCCGTAAATGCGAGTCAGTTGAGGGTTCCGTTCATCTCCCCGCCAATAGGCACCGGAGAGGTTAGTGAGCTTCACAGCCTTGATCTCTCCGGTGTCCTTGATGTGAGGTCCCTTACAGAGATCGGTGAAGTTGCCCTGATCGCAGAACGTGATATCACCATCTGCTAATTCCTCGATCAGTTCGAGCTTGTAGGGGTTGTTGGTCCGCTGATAATAAGCTTTCGCATCGGCTTTGGAGATCTCGTAGAGCTGGTATTCGCTCTTCTTTTTCGCCAGCTCCATCATCTTATCCTCGATCTGTTGCAGTTCCGTTTCGGTCAACTGATGACCTCCAAGGTCCACGTCGTAATAAAACCCTTGATCGATAGCTGGTCCTATGCCGAACTTGACCTCAGGGTAGAGTTCCTGTAGGGCTTCTGCCATCAGATGGGCTGTGGAATGCCAAAAGGTTCGCTTACCTTCCTGTTCGTCCCAGGTAAGGATCTCCAATTCCGCGTCCTCGTAGATGGGCCATTTGAGATCCTGGAGCTTTCCGTTCACCTTGGATACCAATGCTTTTTTAGCTAATCCATCACTGATGGAATGAGCGATCTGGAGGGGGGTGGTCCCGTCCTCGAACTCCTTTTCGGATCCATCAGGGAGCTTAATACGGATCATAAGGGCTGGTTCCTCGGTGGTCAAAGCGTTGAACGCCCAAAGGTAAACAGATCCGGAACGATGAAAGCAGCTTCAGTTCTTTAGGGAAGAAAGCCGATATCCCAGTACGAAGGTAAAACAACTGACCTTATCCCTATCCGGGATATCGTAGGAGATATAGATCGTACCGCTATTCGTTTGGCGTGGTTCGTAGAGGAAACGCTCGCGATCGGGAGGAACATCCTTGCTGCTCATCAATAGATCTCGGCCCGAGTCCTTTTCTGGCCCATCGTAAAGCTTGACCGTAGAACCTTCGGGAAGCCTTGAGATGTTGAAGACGAGTCGATAATCCTCATCGCTCAGGAGGGTCACGGAGATCTCTCTCGAAGCGGCCTTTTTGGTCATTATGCTCCGCGAACTATTGTAGGAATAAGGCGGGAGGTCCTTCTTACAGGCCTCGATCAGCTTTTCAGTATCGCAGCTCTGAGCCTTTGAAAGCGTGCAAATAAAGACGAAAGGAAGAAGTAGAAAAAGGGTAGCGGTTCTCATTCAGTTAGCTTTGGAATGGTTCGAGATGATCGCCCGAGCGTTCTCAGCACCATTCTTCAACTGCTTCATCAGATCGGCTGGTAATTTTTGGCCGGGTTTGGGGGCTTTTTGCTTGTAAACCCGATGCATCTTCTTCAATTCTTCGACCAGATCGGCCAAAGGTCCTTTTGCATTTTGAACATCCCGCTTGAGCGCTTTAAGGAGTTTTTCGAGAACGGTCATTTGTTCTTCGACCTCCAGGTGTAGGTCTTTCATATCACCTTCCTTCGCATTCGCTGCAAGGTACATGGCTTCACTCCAACCTCCGGCATAAGCGATCGTCCGCAGCCTCCGATCCCGGTTCTTGGCCACGTAAGTGTCGAAGCGCTGCTGAACCTCGACGATCAGTTTTACAAGGCTATCCCTGTTATCAAGATTGGAACGGAAACGTTCGGCGATCTTTTCCGTGTTGAACACGCTGGATATCTGGAGCTCCTCTGCGAGCTTCATAAGCGAGGACATGACCTTAAGCGCCTCATCCTCTTTCTTATTGATAACGAGGTACGCTAGGTCTGCACTATAAGCCCCGAATGCAAGCTTTTTCCTTTCCGGATTAACCAAACCTTCCACCTGATCCGGAGAAAGGATGATCCCTTCCTTATAAGGCAGCCCCGCTTTTTTGAAGGAGGAAGCCACCTGCAAAGTATTGGGGAGGACAGGTGATTTCTTCTGCGTCTTTTTCTCTTCTTTATTAGAGTCCCCCTTCTCGCTCTTCTCCTTTCCCATATCGTCCTTATTCGCTTTTTCTTCCTCTTTTTTATCACCGGCACAAGAAGAAAGGAAAAAGAGGATGGCGATAAGAGCAGTTGAAATGGATGTTATGGAAATGCTTCTGCACATTAGAATAGGTCTTTGAGCGTTCGCTTCCAAAGCTCGAATATCATAAAGCTATGCGTTCTTTCAAAACCGTACCGATAAATGGGCTACCGAGCTCGGACCATCCGGAGGGATCCATTATCTTTGTGGCAGCAAAAAAAGAAAGGTCATGAAAAAGGGGATCCATCCTGACGAATACCGATACGTGGTCTTCAAGGACATGTCGAACGGGTATTCCTTTCTAACGCGGTCTGCTACACCGACTAACGAGACCATCGAATGGGAGGACGGTAGTGAGTATCCCCTTGTAAAGGTGGAGATCTCCAACACGTCGCATCCTTATTATACGGGCAAGATGAACCTCGTGGATACCGCCGGACGCGTAGACCGTTTCAAGAACCGCTACAAGAAGTTCTACGAACAAAAAGAAAATAAAGGCAAGCAAGGGGGAGCGGACGAAAAGGAGGGATAAGTTCCCAACTTCTTTCCCGAACTTACAAGGTCGCCCCTTCCGGGCGGCCTTTTTTCGTTAGATCCAGGGAGGTTTTCTTATCATGCATCCCGTCGACGCGATCATATTCATCCTCTACATGTTGGTCATGTTGGGGGTGGGTTTTTTCTTCTTCCACCGCAACAAAGGCACCGATGACTACTACGTAGGAGGGCGGAACATGAGTTCCTTGCACGTGGGGTTATCCGTGGTGGCCACCGATGTAGGGGGAGGTTTTTCGATCGGTCTCGGAGGGTTGGGGTTTCTGATCGGATTGAGCGGATCCTGGATGCTCTTTACCGGGTTGTTGGGTGCTTGGATCAGTGCTGTCGTGCTTATTCCCAGGGTGAAGCAGGAGCATTTCGCTCATTTCACCACCTTCCCGCAGATCTTCGGTTACCTCTTCAATGGTCGGACGGCCTTGATCGCAGGGCTTATATCCGGTATTGGATACATCGGGTTCACCGGATCACAGATCCGAGCAGGTGCAACTTTGGCATCGAGTACGCTCTCGGGCCTGGACGAGTCCACTGCTCTTATCGTCATGGGCATCATCGCAGTGGTCTATACGGTCCTGGGTGGTCTGAAAGCAGTGATCTATACCGATACGGTGCAATGGATCATTCTAATGAGCGGGCTCATCTTTATCGGGATACCTCTCGCTTATTCTAGTGTAGGAGGGTGGCAAGGAATGACGGAAACGCTGGGCCCTGAATTTTTCACCCTTTCCAACCTTCGCTGGCAGGACCTTATCAATTGGAGCGTGACGATCATCCCGATCTGGTTCGTCGGTATGACCCTTTACCAACGGATCTATTCATGCCGGGACGAGCGAACGGCCAAAAGAGCTTGGTTCTATGCCGGCTTATTCGAATGGCCGATCATGGCCTTTATGGGGGTCAGTCTTGGCCTGATGGCAAGGGTCGCTGCTGTTCAGGGGATCCTTCCCGACATCGGGCCTGATAATGTCGCGAGCATGGACCCGGAGAAGGGACTTCCGCTTTTGTTGAAGACGGTGCTCCCTCCGGGGCTTATGGGGCTCATGATGTCCGCCTACCTGTCCGCGATCCTCAGTACGGCCGATAGTTGTTTGATGGCAGGGTCCGGGAATTTTGCAAGTGACCTTATCGCACCGCTCTTTCGGATGGACGATCGCAAGCCTTCTTTTCTCTGGATATCCCAGGTTTTGACATTTGTACTAGGGGGGGTGGCTCTGGTCCTGGCTATGGCCGTCACCAACGTTCTGGACCTGATGCTTCGCTCGTATGCATTCATGGTGTCCGGCCTTTTGGTGCCTTTGATCGGAGGGCTCGTTTTTCGTATCAGAAAGCCGAACGCGGCTATCGCTTCCATGCTCTTGGGAGGGGTGACGACCGTGGTGCTCATGTCCCTACGGATCACCCCAAAAGCTGAAGCCTTGACCTCTGAAAAGCTCGTTTCCTTGCAAGAAAGTTTTCCCCATATCATGGAGCGTCTTCAGGAAAGTGACAAGGTCCCTGCCACCCTTGCCAGGGAGATCGAGGATGCGCAGCTCCTTCGTTCCGAGTTATTGGATATCAGTTTCCAACTTCCCTGGAGCTTGGATCCCAATATCTTCGGCATATCTGCTTCCTTGCTTGTTTTCCTGATACTGGGCCGGAATGTGAGAAATTCCTGACCTTTACGAAAAATCTCAACACCCATGTCCGAGACATCCATCTATACCAGCATGGATAAACCCACCTTCCTTCAGAAGGACCACATCGTCGATTTCCTGCATCAGCATCTCGATCAGTTCGGGGATCCGCGGGAGTACATCGAGCGGGCGATAGAGTATTCCCTTAGCGACCATCCGGGAGAAGGCGGGTTCCTTTTGGTCGAATACGGTGAAGGAGATAAAGTACTCGGGTCAGTGGTGATCAACAATACCGGAATGAGCGGTTACATCCCTGAGAACATCCTGGTCTATATTGCGGTCCATGAAGATGCGCGAGGGACCGGTCTCGGGAAGAAACTGATCGGAAAGGCTCAGGAAATGGCCAAAGGTGACATTGCCCTCCATGTAGAGGAAGATAATCCGGCCCGGCATCTTTACGAAAAGACCGGTTTCACCAACAAATACCTGGAATACCGCTGGGAGAAGAACCAGCAGAGCCAAAATGAAGGGAGTAGATGAGCGTAAAAGCCTCTGAAGGACTGGTCGGACTGCGGCATCAACTCCATCGCTTCCCCGAGCTATCCGGGCAGGAAGGAAGAACAGCTCAGACCATCGCTAGTTTTCTTCGCGAGAACGCTTCTCCGGACGAACTGATCGAAAAACTGGGCGGGGATGGACTGCTAGCCGTTTATGAAGGTCAGGAGCAAGGGCCTACGATCCTCTTTCGCTGTGAATTGGATGCATTGCCTATTCAGGAACAGAAGGTTGAAGGACATTCATCTGAGCACCCAGGGATCTCCCATAAGTGCGGACATGATGGGCATATGACCGTTCTTAGTGGCCTAGGGGTCGCTCTGGCCAAGCGCAGGCCTGAAAAAGGGCGCGTAGTAATATTGTATCAACCTGCTGAGGAGACCGGAGAAGGGGCTGATCGGGTTCTGAAAGACCCTCGTTTTGCTCCTTATATGCCCGATAAGGCGTATGCACTCCATAATTTGCCGGGGTACCCGAAAGGGTGCGTGATCACCAAGCCTGGTGTTTTTGCCTCTGCTTCCAAAGGCAAGGAGGTCTTTCTCTATGGGAGGACTTCGCATGCGGGAGAACCCCAGAACGGGGTCTCGCCTGCTTTGGCGATGGCAGAGATCGTGAAGCAATACTTCTTTTTGTCTCAGCGGGAGAGTTTTGAGGATTTTGTTCTCGTGACAGTGGTCCATGCGCGCCTTGGTTCGATCGCCTTCGGGACCAGTCCGGGGGAAGCTGAGGTCCGGGCGACCCTGCGTTCCTATAGGGAGGATGATATGGCCTTTCTGACGGAAAAGGCTGAAGAGATCGCCATCAAAGAAGCAAGAGAGAACGACCTGGTCGTTTCCTTCGACGAAAAAGAGGTTTTTCCAGCGAGCATCAACGATGAAGCGACCAATGAGCTTGTAGAGAAAGCGGCCCAAGATGCCGGTCTTGAGCAACGGCGGATCAAAGCTCCTTTCAAGTGGTCCGAGGATTTCGGGCATTTCCTCCATCGCTGCCCCGGCACCCTATTCGGTCTAGGGGCTGGGGAAGATAGCCCTGACCTGCACAATCCTGAACTCGATTTCCCGGATGATATCATCGAGCAAGGGGTCCAGATATTCGAAGGGATCGCAAGGCAAGAGACAGGGGGGTATTAGCCGGTCAACGACAACGAAATTTCAAGTATATCCTTAAAACAGCCATTAGCGGATGTTCCCATCATCCTATATCGAGCTGAGCCGCTCAGCGCTAAAGAACAACATCAACGTCCTAAGAGAGGAGGTCGGTCCGAACGTGAAGATATCGAGCGTTGTCAAGGGAAACGCTTACGGTCACGGTATCGAGGAGATGGCCCCTATGATCGAGGAAGCTGGCATCGACCATATCGCTGTCTATAATGCCGATGAAGCCCTTCGGGTGAGCAAGGTGAAACAGGAGGACACCGACGTGATGATAATGGGGATGATCGACAACGATGAGCTCTTTTGGGCCATCGAGAACGAGGTGGAAATGTACGTTTTTGAAATGGATCGTCTCGAGCAGATCGTCCAGACGGCCAAGCGTATGAAAAAGCCCGCCCGCATCCACCTTCAACTCGAGACGGGCATGAACCGTCTTGGTTTCGATCGGGAAGAGCTCAGTCGCAAAGTGCGCTTTCTGAAGGATCAATGGAATGCTTACGAATTGTTAGGGGTATGCACCCATTTCGCCGGAGCGGAACATATCGCCAATTATTTCAGGGTCACGGAACAATTCAGGCAGTACAAGAAGATGACGAATTACCTGAAAAGGTACGGCATCGTTCCAAAATACCGGCATGTGGCATCTTCAGCTGCGACGATAGGCTATCCCAAAACCCGGCTGGACATGGTCCGTATCGGGATCTTGCAGTACGGGTTCTGGCCCAGTACCGAAAGCTTCATCAATTACCTCCAGGGAAAGGCAGACCGAAGAGGACCGCTCGAACGGGTCATATCCTGGAAAAGCAAGGTGATGAGCACGAAGGAAGTACAGGCCGGGGAGTTCATCGGTTACGGCAATTCGTATATGGCCAGGCAGGACATGAAGATCGCTGCCGTTCCGGTAGGTTACGCGGATGGTTATTCCCGATCCCTGAGTAATTTCGGGCGCATCCTGATCAACCAACATCGCGTAGGGGTAGTAGGTACGGTCAACATGAACATGTTATTGGCGGATATTACGGATGTCCCAGAAACGGAAAAAGGGGATGAGGTGGTGTTGATCGGAACCCAAGGTGATCTGACCATTTCGGTAGCCGCCTTCGGTGAAATGAGCGATCAGTTGAACTATGAACTCCTTACCAAACTTTCCACGAGTATACCCCGCATGGTGGTGGATTGATCTCCCAGTCTTTTATGGCCGTTATCAAACTTGATCGTGAAAAGCTCCGGACCAACTTCCATTTCCTTGACCGCATCTTCAAGGAACGGGGGATAGAATGGGGAGTGGTATCAAAGGTCCTTTGCGGGAGCTCGGTCTATTTAAACGAGTTGATCGATCTTGGGGTCAAAGAGATCCACGATTCGCGGATCAGCAATTTGGCGCAGGTCAAGGAGATCGACCCAACGGTGCAGACCGTCTATATCAAACCCCCTGCAAAAGGGGCGATCCCGGATATCGTCAGCTATGCCGACGTAAGCTTCAATACGGAGTACCTTACGATCAAAGCCCTTAGCGAAGAAGCCCAACAACAGGAAAAAAAGCACAAGGTCATCATCATGATCGAGCTTGGGGATCTCCGTGAAGGAGTGATGGGCAATGAACTGATCGACTTCTATGGTAAGATCTTCGAACTCCCAAATATCGAGGTCGTGGGATTGGGGACCAACCTCAATTGCATGTACGGGGTGATGCCCTCGGAAGACAAGCTCATTCAGCTCAGTCTATATAAGCAATTGATCGAGGCCAAGTTCAACATTCACATTCCTTGGGTATCAGGAGGCACTTCGATCGTCTTGCCACTCCTCTTCAAGAACCGCTTACCAGGTGGCATCAATCATTTCAGGATCGGTGAGACCCTGTATTTCGGCAATGATCTATTCGAGCAAAAGCCCCTGGAGGGGATGGAAAGCGATGCTTTCCATCTCTATGCAGAGATCATCGAGCTCACCAAAAAGCCGAAGGTGCCCACCGGTGAGATCGGAGAGGATCCTCAAGGGGAGACCTTCGAGATCGATGAGTCCGATTATGGAAAAAGCTCTTACCGGGCGATCCTGGATATCGGTCTTCTTGACATCGATCCGGAATATATCGAGCCGGAAGATGAAGGCATTTCGATCGCAGGGGCCAGTTCGGACATGTTGATCATGGATGTAGGGGAATCCAGTGCTTCTTACAAGGTGGGGGATACGATCTCTTTCAGGATCCAGTACATGGGCTTGCTCGGGTTGCTGAACTCCAATTACATCAGTCAGGAGGTGGAATAGTTCACCCTCCCGGTGTAGGTCAAAAGGTCCTGACTCAAAGAACGGATCGGATCAGCCATTCCTAAGTAGAGGCGACGGAAGTTCATTTCTCAGAGCTGCCCTCTATAAGGATGATGAGCCCTGCTCCAGCTAGGGCTAGGGCGGAAGCATAGTAGAGGTTGGGGGATTGCCCCGTCATCTCTGCATACTCCCAAGGTGTAACATTGCTTCCGGGCAATTCCTTTCCATCTACCTGAATGCTCTTTTCTTTCCATGGCCAGACCTTATTGAGGGATCCCAAAAGAAAGCCGCTCATAAGGGCGATCGTGAGATCATGGTAGCGGCGGAACATCCAGTTGAGAAGCTTGGAAAAGGTGAGGAGGCCCACGACACATCCTCCTGTCATAAAAGCAAGGATCGCCAGATCGAGCTCTTTGATCGCTGCGAGTACCGCCTTGTAGGCTCCGAGCAGGACCAGGATGAAGCTGCCTGATATGCCGGGCAGGATCATGGCCGATATGGCCAACATCCCGGCGAAAAAGAAAGAATAGGCTTGTTCAGGGGCGGCCATTGGTGGGAGAAGGGTGATCATGAACGCGACGACCGTTCCGACCAGAAAACTCAGAACCGTCCCGAAATGCCAATGATGGGCTCTTTTGCCCACGAAGAACACGCTCGCAGCGATAAGTCCGAAAAAAAAGGACCAGACCAGGGTCGGATGATCCTTCAGGAAGTGATGTAGTAGGTTGGCAAGGGAAAGAATGCTCCCCAGGACCCCTAAGAGGAGGGCAGTAAGGAAATTACCATCGATGCGATGCCATACTTCGGATACGCCTTTTTCCTGGAAAAGCCTCCAAAGCTTATGATCGATGTTGTTCAGAGCTCGGATCAGCCGCTCGTAGATCCCAGTGATCAGGGCGATGGTTCCACCGGAAACGCCGGGAACGATATCCGCAGCCCCCATGGCCATCCCTTTGAAGAAAGTGGTGAGGCCTGCCCGCCAACCCGTGCCCGCCATCGGAGGGAAGCTTTAGTATTTGGGGAGGGAGGGGTCGATCTCGTCAGCCCAGGCCAGAACCCCACCCTTTAGGTTATAGACGTTGTCGTAGCCTTTCTCTTCGAGCTTTTCCACGATCTTACCGGATCGTTTCCCACTTCGGCAATGGATGATGAGTGGGCGATCCTGTGGCAGTTCATCGATCCGTTGCAGGACCTCACCCATCGGTATCAGATCACCCCCGATATCGCAAATATCCGCCTCGTCAGGTTCACGCACATCGACGAGCTTCAAAGATTCACCTTGGTCCAATTTATCTTTGAGCTCTTGAACGGTCATTTCCTTCATAAGTGGCGCGTTAACTTATTTTTTCGATCACTTCGTCCGGAAGGTAATTGAAAAAAGTGTCTCCTCGAAGCCCGCAGCGAAGGGTTTCTAGAGGGATCACTTCCTCGTGTCCGATATTACCGAGGTTCACGTTGGCTCCCAATAGGTCGATGAACCAAACTTGCTGAGCTTTTTTGGGCGTTTCCCACATGATCCGCTCCTCCGGGACCTGACGGACGATCTTGTTGACGAGGACGGTATGAGCGGTCCCATTGGGACGAAATATTCCCACATTTCCGCTTTCCCGGGCTTCAGCGATCACCTTCCAGGATCCCGATTCGAGTTCGCTCAGCATCATGTTGATCCATTTGCCCGGACTGATCAGGATGCCTTCTTCTTTTGAACCCACTTCGGAGAGGACGGTCACTTGTTGACTGAGGGTCTGAATGTACTCGCACTTCTTCTCATGGGGAAGGATCACGGATCCATCCGAGACCTCGGCCATTCGTAGTCCGAGTTCGTCCAACAGGCTTTGGTAATCCTCGAACATGTCGCGGGCGATGTAAGCCTCGAAAAAGGTTCCACCCAGATATGGCTGGATACCGGCCTCTTGATAAAGACGGATCTTTTCTTCGAGGTGATCGCTGAAATAGGAGGAACCAAAACCGAGTTTGACCATATCGGTATAACGACCGGCCGCTTCGATGAAGCCCTCCACTTGTTTCGGACCGAGCCCCTTGTCCATCATCATCGTAACTCCCTTTTCACGGGGTTTTTCGGTGCGGTCCGGAATATAAGGGAGGTCCATTTTCATCAGCTTCCCCGCTTGTAGGTTTCGATCAACTCCATGATCGAGGGGATCTCTTCGGCTTCTGGATAGTATTCGAGGAACATGGGATGTCCGTCAGGATCGATACGTAAAGCCTCTTCGAGTTGTCTGTCGCCCTCTTTGGACCTGGCTTCCATAAAAAGGAGTGCGGAAAGCCGGTATCGAAGTTCGGCCGCTTGGGGATCGAAATTCAACCCCTCTTCGATGATACGAAGGGCAGCAGATGCTTCTCCGACCCGAACCTCCAGGTCTGAATAGAGTAGGCGGCCTTCTTGATCGTCAGGAGCAAGACGAAGGAGTTTGGAAAAAGCCGTCCTGGCTTCATCATAGGCTTCCAGCTCGAAGAGCAATTTTCCGTAAGCAGCCCATTTGTCAGGATCCTCAGGGTCCAATTCGATGGCCTTTCGCAGGTAACCGTGCGCTTCCTTCGGTCGTTCCTGCAATTGCTTGACCACTCCGATCCCCGACCATGCATCGCTCCATTCAGGGTCGAGGGCTATGGCCTCCTGATAGCGCTGGACGGCGTTTTCGTAATGCCCTAGCTTTTCGTAACATTCTCCGATATAACTATAAGTTACTGCCATCGGTCCTTCGATGGTGAGGCATTCCTTATAGGCATCGATCGCCTCGTAATACTGTCCGAGCTGAACGTGTGCATTCCCTTTGTTAAAGAGGGCAGAGGGGACCTTTTCTTCGATGGCAAGGCAGAACTCATAAGCTTCGATGGCCTTTTGATAAGCGGCCAGCTTGATATAGGAATTCCCAAGATCGTACCAAGCCGTGTGCGAATACGGGTGTTCGTCGAGGAAGGCTTTGTAGGCCTCGATACCGTCCTCGATCCTTCCGTCCATCTCGTAACAAAAGGCCAATTCATGGATCGCGGTCTCGTTGGTGGGATCGATCCGGAGAGCTTCTTGTAGCGTAGCGATCGCCATATCGTAACGATCGATGTTCTCGTACTCGAACGCGAGGTCGATCTGAAGTTCAGCATCTTCGGTATCCCCGATGCTGATGGCCCGCTGATATTCTTCGATCGCTTTATGATGATCGCGATGTTGCCCGTGGATCTGGGCTTTGGTCAAGGGGATCTCCTGTTCGTAGGGGAGTACCCCTGAAAGTTCATCCAGGATCTTAAGGGCTCTTTTTGTGCGACCTGAACGGAAGAGTACCTGAGCTTTTCGGAAGAGGAGGGTGGGAGTGTCAGGATGGAGCTTTTCCGCATAATCGAGGACCTCGAGAGCTCTCGAATGAGCACCCCGATCCAAATAACGGTCCACGATCGTTTCGAACTCTTCCACATCGAAATAGACCTGTTCCTGCTCCCGCAACATGCGCTCAAAACGTTCCACGCCTTCTTGGTCCCGAGATGATCGACTATCGGATCCCATATGTCGTTTTTCGTTCCCTGTTACCGACAAATGTAAAAATAAGGGAAGATGGGGGGCTTTGCTTCTTAGGAATTTTTCCACCCTCCTTGTTGGAAAGGTAGTGGTTCCCATTCTTCCTTCCTTGCTCGATCCTTTACCTTTGTGGAACAGATCGTCGGTTTGCCCCTCATCCGATCCATATCAGGCTTCCGGGGAACGATCGGAGGTGGCCCTGATGAAGGGCTCTCCCCACCCGTGATCGTCGATGCTGTTTCTGCATTTGCTTCGATCCTACAAGAGGATCAAAAGGGCGCCAGTGGAAAAAAGGTCGTTATTGGACGAGATGCCAGGACTTCAGGTCCAATGGTCCGGGATCTGGTCGTTGGGACACTCCGTGCATGCGGGATCGATGTGCTCGACCTCGGGCTTTCGACCACTCCTACCGTGGAATTGGCAGTCACTATGGATGGAGCGATGGGGGGGGTCGTAGTTACCGCAAGCCATAACCCTCCTGAATGGAATGCCTTGAAGTTCCTCGACGAACAGGGAGAATTCATACCGGCCGCTGTCGGCAAGGCATTGATCGAAAAAGCTGATTCCTCCGATTTTTCCTATGCTGCCTACGATGGAATGGGGGCCTACGAAAAGGGGGAGCGGACCGATATGCACATACAGCGGATCCTCGCCACGGAGCTTGTGGATCCTGAAAAGATCCGGAAAGCCGGTTTCAAAGCGGTCGTCGACGGGGTGAACTCTTCAGGGGGCGTCGTAGTGCCGCGATTGCTCGAAGCTCTTGGAGTGGAGCAGGTGGTGTGCATCAATTGTGAACCTACGGGGAATTTTGCTCATGATGCGGAACCTTTACCGGAGCATCTTGAAGCGCTTTCGGAAAGCGTTCGCAAAGAGGGAGCGCACTTGGGCATCGTGGTGGACCCCGACGTGGATCGGTTGGCTTTCGTGGACGAGAACGGTGAGGTGTTCGGAGAAGAATATACGCTGGTGGCAGCTGCCGATCACGTCCTTGCTTATCGTCCAGGGGCTACGGTCTCCAATCTTTCCTCCAGTCGAGCTTTGAAGGATGTTACACATTGGCACGGGGGAACGCATCATGCTTCTGGTGTGGGTGAGGTGAACGTGGTGCAGCGGATGAAGGAGGTCGGTGCCGTTATCGGGGGAGAGGGGAATGGGGGTGTGATCCTTCCGGAGGTCCATTACGGTCGGGATGCCCTCGTAGGGATCGCGCTGTTCCTTACCCATATGGCCCGGAATGGCATACCTTGTTCAGCCCTTAGGCAGCGTTATCCGGATTACTTCATGGCCAAAGAGAAGGTGCATTTGGAGGATGGAGATGATGTGGACCAACTCCTGGAAAATATTGGGCAGCTCTATGAAGAGCGTCCACAGAACAGAGAGGACGGAGTGAAGATCGAATTCGATAGCGAATGGGTTCACTTGCGCCGTTCCAATACCGAGCCGATCGTAAGGGTTTACACCGAAAGCACGAGCCCTGAAAATGCCCGCGATCTGGCTGAACGCTTTGTAAAAGAACTGAAAGAAGTGCTTCACAAAAGCCGTACTTTCGAAAGTAGCTGATATGGGATCCGTTTATTTCGACAATGCCGCTACAACGCCCCTCGATCCTGAGGTCCTGGAGGCCATGCTTCCTTATATGAAGGAGCATTACGGGAATCCGTCCTCCATCCATTCGTTCGGACGCAAAACCAAAGGAGCGATCGAAAAGAGCCGAAAAAAACTCGCCGACCTTCTCAACGTGAAACCTACGGAGCTTTTTTTCACATCAGGTGGTACAGAAGCTGACAATCTTGCCATAAGAGGGGCTGTTGAGCAGAACGGGATCGAGGACGTGATCTCTTCATCCATCGAACATCACGCCGTCCTTCACACGATCGAGGACCTCGAGAAAAAAGGGCAAGTTCGTTTTCACCGTGTCAGGGTCCGCAAGGATGGTTACATCGATCTGGAGCATTTGCAGGAGCTTCTTGCCGAGTATCCTGGCGCATTGGTCTCCCTTATGCACGCTAATAACGAGATCGGGAATCTGCTCGATCTTGAGCGAGTGGGAGGGATGTGCCGAGAGGCCGGAGCTCTATTTCATTCGGACACCGTTCAGACGATGGGGCATTATCCCATGGACCTATCCCAACTCCCGGTGGATATGGTCACCTGCTCTGCTCACAAGTTCCATGGGCCAAAAGGGGCTGGTTTCCTGTTCATCCGGAAAGGGATAGAAGTGCATCCGATCGTTCAGGGGGGAGGTCAGGAAAGGCAGATGCGGGGTGGAACGGAGAACATCTATGGCCTCATTGGCCTTGCCAAGGCTTTTGAGATCGCAGACCGGGACATGGAAGATCACGCCGCACGGATCCGGGGGATCCGGAACAAATTGATCCAGGGACTCGAACAGTCCATCGAAGGCGTGGCTTTTCATGGAGATCCGAAAGGGGATAGCCTCTATACCGTACTGAACGTGGATTTTCCACCCCATCCTGAAGCTGACATGTTGCTCTTCAATCTCGATCTCGAAGGGATCGCTGCATCAGGAGGGAGTGCTTGTAGTTCCGGAAGCGATCAGGGATCCCACGTGCTTCAGGGGATCGGTGCTGATCCGGAACGACCGAACGCACGTTTTTCCTTTGGCAAGTTCAACCGACCGGAAGAGGCTGATCGGGTCCTCGAAGTCCTCCGATCCCTCTTTAAGGTCTCCGTCGGTACCTGATATCGGATGGAGCTCACTTTTCTCGGGACCGGTACCTCATTGGGTGTTCCTGTGATCGGTAGTCAGGAGCCGGTGAGTTGGTCAGAGGATCCACGGGACCAACGCACACGCAGTTCCGCATTGCTCGAACATCAGGGGTATCGCATATTGATCGATGCAGGACCTGATCTTCGGGGGCAGCTGCTACGCGAGAACGTACACCGCCTGGATGCAGTGCTCTTTACCCATGAACATCGGGACCATGTGGCCGGTATCGATGATCTGCGCCCCTTTTATTTTCATCAGGAAGACCCTTTGCCCCTCTATATGGAGCAGAAGGTTTTGGAGGCCATGAAATGGGCGTTCTATTACCTCTTCGACGAGGAGAAGTATCCGACCGTTCCGGAAATGCGATTCGAGCTCATCGATGAAGGCGCTTTTACGGTCGGAGGAGTTCAAGTGGTGCCGATCAGGGCTTATCACAATATTATGCCCGTGCTCGGCTTTCGTTTCGGAGATATCACCTATATTACCGATGCGAACCGGATACCCGAGGAGGAGCTGAGCAAAGCAAAAGGAAGCCGTATACTGGTGCTCAATGCATTAAGAAAGTCCCCTCACATCTCCCATTTCAGTTTGAGCGAAGCAATGGGGATCGTCGATCTGATCGGGCCTGATGCGGCCTATTTCACCCATATCAGCGAATGGATGGGCTTTCATTCCGAAGTGGAGGGCGAACTCCCTTCCCATGTTCATCTAGCCTATGATGGGTTGAAGTTGAAACTTTGACCCTATTGGATCATCCGTAGGGCCGCTTCAGCTGCTTCCTCCCCTTTATTACCTTTTTCACCACCGGCTCTTGCTCTTGCTTGATCCATGTTCTCGTCGGTCAGAACACCGAAGAGCACGGGTGTAGCGGATCGGATATTAAGCTCTTGAAGGGCGTAAGCAACCGAATGGGCGATCACATCGAAATGAACGGTCTCTCCTCGGATCAGACTCCCTAGCGCGATGACAGCATCAGGCTTTTCATCTTCCTGCAAGCGGTGGACGGCATGAGGGATCTCGAAACTGCCTGGTACCCTACGTACAAGAAGGTCATCCTCTTGAATGCCATGCTGGAGCAGAAAAGAGCGGGAACCTTCCAAAAGGCGGTCGGTGATCGATCGGTTCCATTCCCCGACGACGATCCCGATGCGAGCTCCTTGTGCGTTCGGGAGGCCATCATGGGAGGAAGAGCCTACGGTCCTCATATCCCTTCAGATATAAGATTCGGCCCGGGCGATGTATTTCTCGATATTCTGGCCTTGCTCCGAAGCCGGATGCTCGTCGCGGATCCTTTCGTAGAGCTTCAGGGCTTTTTCATAGCGCCCTAGCTTTTCGAGGACCAAACCTGCCTTTTTTAGGTAGAGCGGGCGAGTAAGCCCATTGTCCGATCGAGAAACAGCTTCCTTGAACCGACTGACACCTTCTTCGTGCTTTCCCATTTCCACATAAGCATCGCCGGCTACCCCCCGGGCAAGCGCGCCGATGAACTCGTTCTTCGTTTCCACTTCCTCAGCGTGCTTTGCGGCCTCTTCGTAATTTCCCATTCGCAGGTAGGATACCGCCAGATAGTAGTGGGCAAGTTCAGCTGCCTGGGTTCCCCCGTAATCCTCCACGATCTCCTCAAAACCTTTGTATCCGGCCCGATCTCCTTTTACAGCAAGTTCGAGGGAATCCACACCAAAGTAGTATTCGGCTTTCCACATTTTCGCACTGGCCTCTTGGTCCATCGGTTCCAAATAGAAACGCTGATAACCGAAATACCCTGCAACAGCGGCCACCAAGATGATGATAGCGCTCAAGATGATCTTCTTGTACTTCTCGATGAATTCTTCTGTCCGCGTATATGCATCAGGAGCTCCGCTCTGCGTGGGCTCATTCTGTTCTTCTTGCGCCATAGGGAATCGGGAAAGCTTCGCTTTGCGCTGGCAAAAATACATTTTTTAGGAAGCCGGAGGGCATAAGAGCACGGTCCCTCCTTATCTTTGAACGGAAGCCCTTTTCGCAATGATCCTGCGTTCCCTCAACCTCGTCGATCTCAAGAACATCCCTGAAGCCGATCTTGAGCTTTCGGAGGGGGTGAACTGCTTCGTGGGGAGGAACGGTGCCGGCAAGACCAACCTGCTGGATGCCGTCCATTACCTTTCCTTTTGCAAAAGCGTAATGAACCCCGTCGATAGTCAGAACATCCGGAAAGGGCGGCCTTTCTTCTTGATCCAGGGGGTCTTCGAGGACGGGTACGCCCGTTACGAACTTAGCTGCAGCATGGAGCGGAACAAGAAGAAGCGCTTCCGGAAGGATAAGCGGGAGTACGAGCGACTTGCTGATCATATCGGCCGATTTCCGATCGTTATGGTCGCTCCGTTCGATCTGGATCTCGTAAGGGAGGGTAGCGAAAAGCGGCGACGTTTTATGGATGGGATCATCTCCCAATACGATCCCCAGTACCTCCAGGACCTTATCCGTTACAACCGGGCGCTATCCCATCGGAATGCCCTCCTGAAACATGCTCAGCGGAAGGAGAGCTCACCGAACGAAGAGCTGGAGCTTTGGGAGGAACAGATGAGCGAGACCGGGGAACGGATACGTAAAGCCCGGGATCGATTCGTGGAGGATCTGATCCCCGTTTTCCAGCGGATGCATGAAAGCCTCACGGAAGAAGGGGAGGAAGTCCATCTGGAATATCATCGCTCAGGCAGTGGGGCCCTGCAGCAAGAATTCCAAGAGCAACGCGATAAGGATATGGTCCTGGGTTATAGCTCCACAGGTCCGCACAAAGAGGACCTTCGATTCAAGATCGGATCCTTCGCATTGAAAAAGTTCGGGTCGCAGGGACAGCAAAAGTCCTTTGTGATGGCCCTTAAGATGGCTCAATACCGTTTCATCCATAAGGCATTAGGGATCCGTCCGGTCCTTTTGCTGGACGATCTCTTCGATAAACTCGATAATGAGCGGATGGAACGTTCGCTCGATCTGGTGGCCGGGGAGGATTTCGGTCAGATCCTCATTACGGATACGGACAAGCACCGGCTCGAACACGCGATGGAAGCGATCGGTGGATCAGGACGTTTCTTTAGAGTGGAAGAAGGCAAAGTAGGCCCATGGAATATGGAAACAACCAGCGCTCCATAAAGGAGCTTATCCAGAACTGGCTGCGGACAGCGGAAAGGAAAGATGGATATCTGGAAGCTCGCATCGCCGGCGTTTGGAAGGAGCTGATGGGACAGGCAGTGGACATACACACCCAGCGTGTCCGCTTTCGGGAAGGGGTGTTGACCGTCCAGCTCGATTCAGCCGTGCTCCGGGAAGAATTGGCCCTGGGAAAGAGCCGTATCGTGAGCCTGCTCAATGAGCGCCTCGGAGAAGAGGTGGTCGAAAAGCTCTATCTGAAATAGGGAAGGCCACGGTCACTCGTGCAGCTCCCGCTCCGAAAAGAAGAAAGCTGCCTCCTTTTCGGCCGTTTCATCTGCATCCGCACCATGGACCGCATTCTCTCCCTTGTCGGTGGCCCAAAGGGCTCGGACCGTTCCTTCAGCCGCTTCTGCCGGATCGGTAGCACCGATCAGTTCGCGAAAACGCTCCACTGCGTTATCCTTTTCCAAAACCGCAGCATAGATCGGCCCAGAGCTCATAAAGTCCGTAAGGTCCTCGAAAAAAGGCCTCCCTTCATGGACCGAATAAAAGGTCTTTGCTTCCTCCTTACTAAGGCGGGTGAATTTCAATCCCCGAACTTTAAAACCGTGCTGGATGAAATGATCGAGGATCTTGCCTGCATTTCCATCCCGAACGGCATCGGGTTTGATCATCGTAAAGGTTCTTTTTCCTGCCATGGGTCTTGTATTTGGATATTTGGCGAAATTAATGATCCCGTTCTTGCTTTGTAGAGGAACGACCCTTGCTTTTAGGATCCGTTCTCAAAATATTCTTACATTTGATCAAGTTAACGCAAAGCGCATGACACCCATGAAGCGAGCAGTTCAAGAAACGAGCCGGGTGCTCACCCTTTTCCTGCTAACCTCTTCGTTATTGATCGCCTGCGGAGGAGGTGGTAAGGATGGTACCACCGATGTGGGGGAGAACGGGCTTGCAGGGGGAGAAAAGGATACTGCTTCTTCTTCTGGAAAAAAAGCAGGAGGGGGTAAGACGTTCTACCAGGTACCGACCCCCGATCAGATGTTCTCCATCATCACCCGCTATGATGAGAAGCCTGACAAAAAATTACTGCTCGACCCAAAGTATGCCAAAGACCTTGTGAATTCGAATGAGCAAGCTCTCCATTTGGGCGTTTATTCCACGGATCTTGCTTATACCAGTGCGTTCGGAATGGGCCAAAAAGCGCTCAAATACTTCAAAACCGTCCGGTCTTTAGGGGATAAGTTGAACGTCTCATCGGCTTTTAGCGATGAAACGATGAAGCGGATCGAAAAGAGTGTGGGAAAAAAGGATTCCTTGCAGAACATTTCGAGGGACACTTACCTGGAAGCCTTTAAATACCTTGAGAAGAACGATAGGGGAGAGACGTTAGCCCTCCTTGTAGCGGGAGGATGGACGGAAGCTCTATACCTTTCCGTCAACATGGTGGAAACCTATGACAAGAAGGATCCGATGGTCCAATACATTGCCGATCAATACTACAGTTTTAAGAACCTACGCCTTTTCATGAAAAAGCACGATGACAAGAAGAGCGTGAAAGAGATGCTTAAGAAGATGCGAGGGCTTCAGGTCGCTTATAAAGGGGTTAAGTCGAAGAGTGCAGGGTCCAGTAAGCTCCAAGAAAAAGGGGGGAAGAATGTGCTGAGCGGAGGATCGAAGCTGGAACTCACTAAAAAGGACCTGAAGAAGATCCGTAAAGAGGCCAACGCCCTGAGAGGGAAGATCGTGGGTGAGGGAAAAGAAAGCTAAGCTAGCTCAAAAAAACCAAAAGTAGCCATGAAGGCATTCTCACTCTCCTTTGTTCTTTTTTTGATCGGTACGACGTTCAGCCATGCTCAGCATCAAGGGGAACTCGTAGAAAAGACGGGTGATTGTTCCGGTTTCCACGGGCAAAAGTGTAAGATGCCTGATGCTTTCGAGAAAAACGGTCAGTCCAAGAGTGCGCTCATGTCGGTTAGCGATACTTCTGTACTGAGTTTTGTTGCATATAGTGGCCACGATTATTATATAGGTGTCTGTAAGCAGGAAGTTCTATCGAACGAGATCCATTTTAAGATCAAGGATACAGAAATGGTGAAGGACACAACGGTAGAGATAGATTCTTCAAAAGGGTTTACGGTCAAGGATACTACCGTTTCCTATAAGAAAAAAACGATCACCGTTTGGGATAATCAAGATCACGATAACACTCAAAAATTGGAGTTCGCCAATCCGGATAATTCGCGACGACTGAAAATTTGGGTTGCTACTAAGGGCGAATCGAATAAGAGCAGTAAGCTTAAGACCCGGGAGATGGGTTGTGTGGGTGTTTTGATAGGCCATGCTCCTACGCGGGATACTGGCTTCTGAAGCATCATCGTTCACTTCTTTTCCTTTATTCCTTGAGGGAACCCTTAGTTTCGCCCCTTTACTCATCCTGTATTGGACCCTGCTATTAAGCGAATACGAGATCTTTTGGGCGAAGAGGGAGGGCGTTCGGTCCTTATTACCACCCACCGTTCCCCCGATGGCGACGCGATCGGTTCTTCGCTCGCCTTTTACCTTTTCCTGAAGCAAAAAGGGCATTCCCCGAAGGTCGTAGCTCCCACCCCATATTCGGAGGTTTTTCACTGGCTTCCAGGTAATGACGATGTGTTGGTCTATGAAGGGAACGAAGAGGAAGGGAAACGAGCAGTGGAGGAGGCTGAGTTGATCTTTTGCCTTGACTTCAATATGCTCGGAAGGTTAGAAGCGTTCCGACCGATCGTGGAAGAAAGCAAAGCCGAAAAGGTCATTATCGATCACCACCCCACCCCGGACCGGTTCGCAAAGGTTATTTTCTCCGATACGAAAGCCAGCTCTACGGCCCAAATGGTCTATGAGCTGATCGCTGCATGGGGAGAGACCGCTCAGGTGAGCAAAGCGATGGCAGATTGCCTGTACGTTGGTATCATGACCGACACCGGATCTTTTCGGTTTTCTTCCACAACCCCCCGAACACACCGGATAGCCGCTGAGTTGATCGAGAAGGGGGTGGAAGGTGCCGAGATCCAAGACAAGATCTTCGACAACAATCCCATCGATCAGATGCGCCTCTTGGGGTACGTGTTGAACGAAAAATTAGTGGTACACGAAACCTACCGTACTTCCGTTATCGCTATCACGATGGAGGAATTGGAACGTTTCAGAGCCAAGAAAGGATATACGGAAGGTTTTGTGAACCACGGGCTTTCCGTGAAAGGCGTGATGATGTCCGTTCTCTTTACGGAGACCGAGAAGGGAGCGAAGATGTCCTTCCGATCAAAGGGACGTTTTCCCGTGAACCGGATCGCGGAAGAGCATTTCAATGGAGGCGGACATCTTAATGCTGCAGGTGGTTTTGTGGCTCTTCCGCTCGATCAGGCAGTGGAACGGTTCGTATCGCTGCTCCCTTCTTATCAGGAAAGGCTCGATAACGCTTATGCCGGGGATGAGGCTTAAGAGCTATCGATCGGTCTTTTTTCTTTTCTTCCTTTTCGTCCTTGCTTGCGGAAATGAGCCTCAACAGAAAGAAGGAATGACCCCTTCTGAACGAAAGGAATGGCGCGACAGCATCATGGAAGAGAATCGTCGCATGGCCCGTTATGAGGACAGGGCCATCGAGGATTACATCGAGCGCAGAGGGTGGGATATGAAGAAGAGCGGTACCGGCCTTCGCTACCGTATCGAAAAGGAGGGGAATGGCAAGAAAGCCCGGAAAGGGATGATCGCTAAAGTGAATTATCGGGTAAAGCTTCTGAGCGGTCGCCTGTGTTATAGCTCTGATAGTACCGGACCGAAGTCCTTTCTCATTGGACAGGACCAGGAAGTCACTGGTCTTCATGAAGGGGTCCAGTATATGCGGGAAGGAGGGAAGGCGGTCTTTATCATGCCTGCCCATCTTGCTCACGGGCTTTTAGGGGATACCGAGAAGATCCCCATGCATGCTACGCTCGTGTATCACATCGAGCTCCTTGACCTTCGCCATCCGATTTAAAGATGGGATCCAGAACATCCATCTTTCGTTCATTCGTAATCCTTCTTTTGTTGTTCACCGCATCCTGTTGGGATGACAAGCCTTCCTTTCGCTCTTTGAATGAAGGGATCGCTTTCAGGAGGGTCACACTCGGAGATGGGGAGGTAAAGGTGAGTGCCGGGGATGGTGTGGGGATCATTTATAGGTTGACCAACACTGATAGTGCCCGCGAAGCGTTTTCGAGCGACAGCATTTATTTTTTGTTGAACGAACCCGATGGGGTTTGGGCCCAGATGCTCGGGAGTATGGTCAAGGGTGACAGCAGCATTTTCATTATCGATAAGGAACACATTCAAAGTAGCGATTTTTCATATTTCCAGAAAAGAGTTCCGGATAGCTTGTCCAAGCTACGACTAGAGGTGAAGCTGCTCGATCGCAGCTCACCTTCTGCGCTCCTTGAGCATAAAGCGGATCATATCCCTGGAGTTGTGCAAAAGGAACAGTGGAAGGAATGGAAACGGATCAAGGCGTTCGTGGAGGACATGGCTGTGGATCCGGAGGAGCATTTCGTGGAAGGCATTTATCTTTTTCCGGAACGTAAAGGGCAGGGGCGTAAGATCGAAGAAGGTCGGGTCATCGAGTTCCATTACCGAGGATATCTTCCCGACAGCACGGTGTTCGATGATTCTTACAAAAGAGGAGAGCCCATGCGTTTCAAATATGGGGACCCTAAGCAAGTGATCCCGGGGCTTGAAATAGGTCTTGGACACATGCGAGAAGGTGGTAAAGCTGAATTCGTGATCCCTTCGTACCTTGCATTCGGTAAAAAGGGAGGAAAAACGGGTGTCCTTCCCCCACATACCTTTGTTTTTTACGAAGTGGAAGTAATGAATGTACAGCCTTTGTAAATTTGGTATCATTGAAAAGCAAAAGATCAAATGATCCGCTATCGAAGGGACTGTAGCTTTTTTTAGATAATGAGCGGATCGAGGCATCCCATTTCGAATGATCGCGTCTAGAGCAAGGATCCGATAGCATGCTGCCATGTTATCATTAAATTTGAGAAATCCGAAAAGCACGCTTGCTATGAATATCGCTGGAATCTATTTCATCCCCGCCCTCCTGATCCTTCCTTTAATGGCATCCGGGCAGGCAGAAGAGGAAGGGCCTGAACCGATGAAGCTCGAAAAGAAGAAAAGTTGGACTTCCCTTGTGAGCAAAAAGGGTGTGGATGTCCAATACAAGTACGCGGAATGTCATGATAACAAGAATGATGTTCACAAAGAGAACGTCCTGCTACGGTTTAAGAACAGCAATCAGGAGAGCGTGACGGTCGAATGGGATCATCTCCTTTGGTACGACGGCAAATGCAAAACCTGTGGAAAAGGGGATGAATACCATTTCAAGCTCGATCTTGAAGCTGGTGAGACCCAAAAAGGAACTTGCGACCGCGGAGCATCGCAAAGCGTTCAAGTATTCGCAAGTTATCTGAAAAGCGGGAACGGATTACCAGACACGGAGTTAACCGGTATTCGTCTTGCTGACCTGGAAGTCCAGTAAGAATCCCCTCAAGTAGGCTGATCATGGCTCTTTTCCCATGTATTTATCGCTTCTTCGTCGGCATTCTTATCGTCGGGGCAGGAGTACAAACACTGGAAGCTCAGCCATCTTGTAAAACGTTCTTCGACCCGGATACGGTGAGCGTTACATGTGGGGATTCGGCAGACCTGAACCCTGTAGTGGGAGCTGCCTTGATCGGTGATGATTTCGATGATTCGCAATTGGATCCCGGATGGACCTCCAATCAGAACGTGGATTTCACCAATCCTTGTCCAGCACCTGTGGACGGAACCCCCTATGCCTGGATGGGGCCTAGTGCTACCCAACCCAGGAATTTGACCACAGCAGCGCTGGATGTTCAATGCGGCGGGGATATTTGCTTCGATTTCATCATGTCGGAGCAAAGCAATAGTTCCCCTTGTGAAGGTCCTGATCAGCCGGATGAAGGGGTCCATCTTCAATATTCCACGAACGGTGGTACTACATGGAACGAGATCTTTTATTTCAATCCCGACACCGCTTGTTGCGGTTGCGGAGGAGGATGTGGAGGCAGTCCACCTTCCCCCTTCGTGGATTGGGACAATTATTGTTTCTCGGTCCCTCCGGCCGCTCAGACGAGTAGCACTAAATTCCGTTGGTGGCAAGAGGCTGGTAGCGGTGATGATTTCGATCACTGGGGACTCGATAATGTCTTCATCGTTGGTAGTGGCTGTGGGGACCCGGATTCCTTGATATTCTCCTATGACGGAGGTAATACTTATAATGCTTACCCCGATCGGGATACCACCGTCTATACGACGAACGATACGACCTACGACCTCTTTATAACGGATTCCGCATTTACGGATACTTGTTATGCCAGCGCATTCGTCAATGTTAAAAAGCCTGAGCCGAGCACTTTCGTGGATGATACGCTGATCTGTGATAACGATTCGACCACCCTTCATGCGAGCGATACCTGCACTTATACCCTCCAGATGTTCGACTCGTTCGGTACATCTTGGTCCGGAGCGGAAGTCGTGGTCCACATCAACAACAATACGCTTGGTCCTTTCACGGTCAACTCTGGAGGTTCCAACACCGTCCAGTTCAATGTCGTAAAGGGAGATTCGCTTACGATCGAGTACGTTTCCGGGTTCTCAGATGATGAGAACACTTACGAAGTTTATGACGGGAACGGCACATTGGTCTTTCAGGATGGGCCCTCTCCTCAGGTAGGGGTTGCTTATGTGGATTCCAGCGTGAGCGACTGCGGTTACGATTTCAGTTATCCGAGTTACAGCCTCAAATGGTCACCGGATTCAAGCGTCTCAGATGCTTTTGTTGACAACCCGATCGCATTCCCGGACACCACGACCCAATATGTCCTTACTTACAAGAATGCTAGCAATTCGAAATGTAACGTCAAGGATACCAGTACAGTGATCGTGGAGCCATGGGGTGGGAACACGAGTATCAGCTACAGCAGCGGATCCTATTGTTATGATGCACCGGATCAAACCGTGACCATCAACGGAGTGAAAGGTGGAACTTTCTATTCCAGTCCTTCAGGTTTGGAGCTGGATTCGAGCACCGGCACCATCGACGTTCAGAACAGTGCTGCAGATTCTTCCTATACGGTGTATTATAAGACGCCCGGCACCAAATGTTCGTTCACGGATTCGGTTCCGATCACCATCGACACCAATATCCAAGCGGACTTTCACTATGCCGACACAACCTATTGTGAGACAGCGGCCCCAGTAGCTCCTACTTTCGTGAACAACGGAAGTCATGGTGTATTCACTGTGAATGACACCGGATTGGCCCTGGACTCTTCCTATGGTACAGTGGATATTCCGGCTTCGGATACGGGCGTTTATTGGGTCTATAACAAGATCACCCCTTCGGGGAGTTGTCCAGCGGATGAGGACAGTGCCATGATCGTTATCGAGAATAAACCCGAGGTGACCGCTGGTCCGGACGATACCATTTGCGAAGGGGATACTTATACCATGAAAGGGACTTATTCAGGAGGAGCTTCTATGGCTACCTGGACCAGTTTCGGTGATGGAAGCTTTAGCGATGTGAACGATCCAGGAGCTGTATATACTCCTGGTAACCAAGATGTGAACAACGGTTCCGTGACGATCATGATCGAAAGCGATTCCATCAAAGCTTGCAATGTGGATCGTGATACGATGGAACTGGTGATCAAGCCTGCGCCTTCTTTGGATGTCGGCCCGGACGATACGATCTGTGTGAACGGATCGGATGATGTGATGGCCAATGTCTCCGGGACTGCTTCCGGAGTGGATTGGGGAACGACCGGGGATGGCTTTTTCGACGATGATCTAGCCTCGTCCACGGTCTATCATCCTGGTGTGAACGATAAGGACAGTGGTTCCGTATTGCTCTATGCTGATGCGCAAGGTACCGGTGTTTGCCCGGTTATCAGCGACACTTTTGAGCTCACCCTTCAGCCAATGGCCGATCCTTCCTTCTCCTACCCAGGTTACAGCTATTGCAAAGGAGCTGATAGCACATTGGTTCCCAATATCCAAGGGGATAGCGGGGGAGTTTTTACAGCCGATCCTCCAGGCGGTCTGGCTCTAGATAGTTCCACCGGATCGATCGATCTTTCAAAGTCTTATGCGGACATCTATGACATCACCTACACGGTGGGTGAAGATTGTCCGCGGGACACGACCGTTAAGCTGAAGGTGCTTTCGCAGCCTTCCACACCGAAGCCAAAACCCTTCGAAGTCTGTCCGAAGGGTACGGATCAGTTGAAGGTCAGCTCGCAGGTGGATTCAGTGGCATGGTACACGAACTCGGATGCGGATAATGCGGTCGAGACGGATACGACGTATAAACCTGATGCGAGCCGTCATGAGGTTCCCGGGGTCTACACTTACTACGTCCGTACTTATAAGAACGGATGCCCGAGCGATCTGGGCTCCGTCGACGTGACGGTGCACGATTTTGCGGACGTTGTTGTGAACACAGCCCCGGATCCGGCGAAAGGGATCAAGCCCTTCGATGTGACCTTCAACAATGGCTCCGATAAGGACGTAGTGAATTACACCTTGGAGTTCGGCAAGGGGATGAGCGAGGATCGTTACACTTGGACGGATACCACGGTGACCTATAAGAAAAAAGGGGAGTACAAGGTCTTGGTCACCGGATACGATACGGCGACGGGTTGCCCGGGAAGCACGGAGCTTACCGTGAAGGTCACGAGCGAGCCAAAAGCGCAACTCCCGAACGTTTTCACACCGAACGGGGACGGTCAGAACGAGGTCTTTGCTCCGAAACTGAACGTTCCCTGCCCTGAAGGCGATAAAGGGAAGGGAACTTGCTGGAACGGCATAGCGGACTTCCAAGGGGCGATCTACAATCGCTGGGGGAACAAGGTCTACGAGTGGAGCGATTGGAATGACGCCTGGAGCGGGGAGAACGCTTCAGCGGGCACTTACTACTACGTGATCGATATCACGGGGGAGGATGGATCGAAGAAGAAGTACAAAGGGCAAGTGACCCTGATGCGGGACGAAAAGTGACCTTCGTTCTCCTCTTTCACACACGGCTGTGAAGCAAAGAGGCCTTTAAAAGCTGATCGCCTCCCCTTTTAAGGGAAATTCCTCGCCTCTTGGATCCCTTTTGGATCTTCCCCTTTCTTGGTGAATTGAAACCCGAACTTGGGTCACCTCATTTGAAGCTGATGAAACATAGAGCCTTTTGAAACAGTTCCTTGCTCAGAACTTGAATTCCCAGCTTATAGAAGGTAGAATGGGGAAGAGGGTGACCTGTTCAGCGTTCACATCCAATGTCCCTTTCGCAAGGGAGCCTTCGCTCGTGAAGTAGAGAAAATAGGGATTGGCCCTGTTGTAGACATTGTATACCGAAAGGACCCATTCGGAGCTTATCTTTTGGGGTATCTTGAGAATTTCTCCGCTGAGTGGGTCCTTTTTCTTCTTACGGTCGTTCGGATCAAAGCGTATGTTCAGATCGGCCCGGTGATAAGGCTTCATTCGATAGGAATTGCGGGGACCGTACTCAGTTACCAAACGTCCCTCGATCATATAACGGGAACTGGGAAGAGTGATGGCTTGCCCGGAAGTGTAAACGAAGGTTGCTCCGACATTCCATTTTTCGTTCAGTTTCACGGACCCGGTCAAGGAAAGATCGTGACGACGGTCGTACTTGGCAGGGAACTGCTCGCCATCATTGATCTCAGGGAATTTACGGGAGCTCTTTGCCAGGGTGTAGCTTATCCAGCCCGTAAGAGTTCCACGTTTTTTCTTGACAAAGAATTCTGCTCCGTATGAAGTACCTCTACCAAAGGTTAGTTGACCGTCCGCATTGGCTTGGATGCTATTTTCTGTGATCGCTCCGGGCTCGAATTCTACAAGGTTCTTCATCTCCCGGTAGTAGACCTCGATCGAAGTTTCGATCTCATCGTCAAGAAAGTTCTTGTAGACGCCCAAGGCGTATTGGGAGCCGATCTGAGGTTTTACCCGATCGGTGCTCGGAAGCCATACATCAGTAGGAAGGGACAATGGGGATATGGAGGCCATGTGAAGGTACTGCCGGTTCCGCGTATAAGAAACTTTAGCAGATAGGTCCTCCCGGAAACGATAGCGCAAGGCAACGCGAGGTTCCCAACCGGAATAGGATGCCACGCGCTCCCCGGCGCTGTAACTAATGGTGTCAGTGATCCGGTCCAGATCATCCTTCACGTAGCGATCGAACGGTCCTACTTGATGAAAACTGCTGAAGCGGAGGCCTGGATGAAAACTGATCCGTTGGTTGATCCGGATCTTGTCCGATAGATAAAGCGCGCCCTCGTGAGCATGGATATGATCGAGCGCTCCTGTATCAAAATCGACATCACCGGAGCCAGCATCCACGCTTGCCGGTGTGAAGCGATGTTTGTCGTAAGAAAGACCAGCCCGTATGGTGTGAGCAGGATGGGGGGCGTAAAAGAGGTCGCTTTTGATGGTGATGTCCCTTATACCCGAATATAGGTTCAGCCCGAACTGGGATTGATGGGCTTTGAAACGGAACTCGTAGTCCGATAGGAGTAGGGTGCTTTCAAGAGAAAGGTCCTCGTGAAAATCGTGTTCCCATTGCAAAGAGGCCATTCGATTTCCCCATGGTACTTCCATTTCCAGGGCTCCGTCATCATCCTTGAATTTGAAACGGTCCCGACCTGCATAAGCGCTCAAGGAGATCCGATCATCGCTGGAAAACCGATGAAAGACCTTTGCATTCAAGTCGTAAAAATGGTATGTACTCCCTTGAAAAGCTGAATTCTTCGGGATGAAAGGTTTGGAGACGAGGTCGGCATAAGTACGTCGAGCCGACAATAAGAAGCTCGTCGTATCCTTCTGAATAGGGCCTTGAACGGCTACTCTGGAAGAGAGTAGCCCGATCCCTCCGTTCGCCCGAAAGCGATCCATCGCACCCCGTTTCATCCCGACATCGATCACCGAGGACAAGCGGCCACCATACCGTGCCGGAATAGCCCCTTTGTAGAGTTCGACATCCTCGATGGCGGCCCCGTTGAAGACCGAAAAGAAACCGAAGAGATGACTTGGACGATAGATCACCGCATCGTCGAGCATAACCAGATTCTGGTCCGGAGCTCCTCCCCGAATGCTCAAACCCGAACTACCATTCCCTCCGGAGCGGACCCCCGGAAGCAATTTGATCGTTCGGAGCACATCTACCTCGCCCAATAGAGAAGGAAGCTTCCGGATCTTCTCCACCTCCATTTCGACTTTGCTCATTTGGGGGTCATCGATGTTTGCATCCTCCTTTTCACCGAGGATCTGTACAGCTCCTGTCGTCATGCTCGATGGTCGGAGCTTTAAGTTGACCCTTTTATCCCCTTGGACATGCAGGGAACGCTCCAGCGTTCGATACCCCATGTAACTGACCCTGATGCGATGATCTCCCTTAGAAAGACGTAGTTCGAAATGCCCTTCCCGATCCGTTGTTGCATGCTTTCCTTTTTCAGGGACCTGAATGACCGCGCCGGGAAGGGTGTTCCGGGTGGAGTCGTCCATTACGTAGCCTTCCACGCTGTATCCTTTCTGGCCGAATAAGAACAAAGGACACCAGGAAAGGAGAAGGGTCGCGAAAATGCACGGGAAAGGCTTCGACATTCAGGAAGGCCTCTTATCTTTGCAATGCTCGCAAGACCCATCAAAGGTAAGGGAAGGAGTTGGAAGGGAAGGATGGGACGCGTTCATCGCTCGGGATGTAGCTCAGTCCGGTTAGAGTACACGTCTGGGGGACGTGTGGTCGCTGGTTCGAATCCAGCCATCCCGACAACGAAAAGCCGTCAGGGATCTGACGGCTTTTTTATGAGGGTCCGCGAAGGAAAGCTTGCTTTTCGGAGCGGATCCCGAAAAAAGCCCTGCTCCGTGAGGAGCGGGCTTTTCGTTGTCCCTCTCCCCCCGGTTCACGCCAGTAATCCAGCCATCCCGACAACGAAAAGCCGTCAGCCAACTGGCGGCTTTTTTTATTCTCCTGTTACGAGATCCGACTTGAATTCGCTCGTGTGGTGGAATTCGATCGAGGGGTAATCCTTCTTGGCATCTTGGAGGATGAATTCCGAGCGTGCTAAGAAGACCGGGTTCCCATCTTTGTCATACCCTACATATCCGGTTTTACGGCGCATGAACTCTTCGATCAGTTCGGGATCATCACTGGTCATCCAACAGGCCATATAGAGGGGCATGGGTTTGAATTCGCATTTTGCCCCGTATTCGTTCTCCAGTCTGTAACGGATCACTTCGAATTGGAGTTCCCCCACCGTGCCGATAACTTTCTTCTGGGTATCCTTCAGCTCGAAGAGTTGGGCCACCCCTTCGTCCGTTAGCTCCTTGATCCCTTTTTGGAGCTGTTTGCTCTTCATCGGATCTTTATTGATCAGTTCCTTGAAGTTCTCTGGTGAGAAACTCGGGATCCCTTTAAAGTGGAAGTTTTCCCCTTCGGTGATCGTATCACCGATCTTGAAGGTGCCCGTATCGTAAAGCCCGACCACATCCCCCGGCCAGGCTTCTTCGACCACCTCTTTGGAACGGGCCATGAAACTGTAAGGGTTGCTGAACTTCATCTTCTTCCCACTTCGCACGTGATAATAGAACTTGTTGCGCTCGAACTTCCCCGAGCAGATACGCATAAAAGCGATCCGATCCCTATGCTTCGGGTCGATGTTCGCGTGGATCTTGAAGATGAAGCCGGAGAACTTTTTTTCGGAGGGGTGCACCTCCCGCTCCGCTGCCTGACGTTCTTTGGGGTTAGGTCCAATACGAGCGAAACTGTTAAGTAGCTCTTTCACTCCGAAGTTGTTCACGGCGCTTCCAAAAAAGACCGGTGCCAAGTCTCCTTCCAAGTACGCATCCTTATCAAAAGGTTCGTAGACCCCTTCGATCAATTCCACATCCTCACGGAGCTGTTTTGCTGCAGCTTCCCCGAGCTGCTCATCGAGCTCCCTGGAAGAAAGGTCGGAGATGTTCACGGTCTCATCCTCCGCTTCAGCTCTTTGTTTTTGGGGATCGAAAAGGCGGAGATGAGCATCGTGAAGGTCGTAGACCCCCTGAAATGTGTGTCCGATCCCGATGGGCCAACTCAAAGGGCGGACGTTGATATGAAGTTGATCTTCCAGCTCATCGAGCAGGTCGTAGGGATCACGGCCTTCCCGGTCCATCTTGTTTATGAAGACGATGACCGGAGTCTTTCGCATGCGGCAAACTTCCATGAGCTTGCGCGTTTGCTCCTCGACCCCTTTCACACAATCCACGACGATGATCACGCTATCAACAGCAGTGAGCGTTCGATAGGTATCTTCTGCAAAATCCTTGTGACCGGGGGTGTCGAGCAAGTTGAAGATACGGCCGTCATGTTCGAAGGCCATGACCGATGTGGCCACCGAGATCCCCCTTTGTTTCTCGATCTCCATGAAATCAGAAGCGGCCGTTTTCTCGATCTTGTTGTTCTTAACCGCGCCGGCAGTGTGGATAGCTCCCCCGAACAGGAGGAACTTTTCCGTTAGGGTCGTCTTCCCCGCATCAGGGTGGCTGACGATCGCAAAGGTCTTTCGTTTCGCAAGAGCTTCTTTAAGATCCATAGCCTTCAAAAATGATGGAGCGAAGGTAAGGGATCGGGGACCAGAAGTGCTTTGCCATAAAGCTTTCATAACGGACCGATCCTGTTCCTCTGGCTACAAGCTTCGTATTTTAGTCGACCATGCGAAGTTCCACGTTCCTCATCATCCTATTGCTTTTCGGGTTTGCAAAGGCTACCGCTCAGGATGTTCCAGCGGTCCATTCCCATATCGGAACGGATGAGAAAGGCGTTTTTTTCGAAGTGGAAAAAGGGCGCAAGCTCTATTCGGTGATGGAAGAGGGACTTAGTTTCCAGCGTTTCGAACGGGCGGTCTCCGGGACAAAGGACGGTCTTGCTTTCGATATGGGAAATGGGATCGACGGGACCCTCTATTACGGGTTCATTTCAGAACAAGGAAAATACCATTTCCCGGTATTCTTCAAACATTCCAGCAAAATCAGGAACGGTAAAGCCCAAGTGGATATCGCGAATGAGATGAGCGGAAAGTATGATATGATCGGTTGGGAGGATGACGGGAAGGGGAACTTGGGGTACCGGGTGATCGACGATCAGGGAAGAATGCTCTATCAGGGGCGCATTGCATTCTCCGGGACAGGGCCTTTCAAATGCCGTCCGACCATCGTTGACGGGCCGACCGTGAACACCCTCACTGATACGGGGGTGCGGATCGCTTTTCGGAGCGATCGAAGGGTCGTAAGCGAACTGATGGTCCGTCCCAGGAAATTGGCCGCTGACATGGAAGGAGGGGTCGATCTGGTCAGTGAGAAAGAGCCTCGGAAAAGGCATCTCTTCGAGCTAAAAGAATTGGAACCAGCCACTGCTTACCGCTACGAGATCCGTTTCGGGGATGCGGGAAAGCGGACAGGGCATTTCACAACCGCTCCCGAACCGGGAAGCAGAAGCTCTTTCACCTTTGCTTATGCGAGCGATTCCAGGGCAGGACAGGGAGGAGGTGAGCGGGACATGTACGGGACCAATTTCTACATCATGCGTCGTATCGGGGCACTATGCATGAAAAAGGACGCCGCCTTCCTTCAGTTCACCGGAGACCTGATCAACGGTTATTCAACCTCCCGAAAAGACCAGCGGCTCCAATACATGAACTGGTGCCGGTCGCTCGAACCTTTCTGGCGCTACATGCCGGTCAATACAACGATGGGGAACCACGAGGCTCTTCTTCGGGCTTTTCCCGATTCCGGGCGTGCTTATCCCTATTCGGTCGATCGCTTTCCTTATCCCGAAGAGAGCGCAGAAAGCCTCTTCCGGGAACGCTTCGTTAATTTTTCGAACGGCCCTGAAAGCGAAGATGGAACGACCTATGACCCGGATCCGGACAAGAAGGATTTTCCCCGATACGATGAGACGGTCTATTCCTACGTCCACGATAACGTGGCCATGATCGTCCTCAACTCGAACTATTGGTATGCCCCCTCGATGGCCAAAGAACCAAGGACGAGTGGTAACATCCATGCTTACATCATGAATGAACAGCTGGCTTGGTTGGAGGAGGAGATCCAGCGATTTGAACAGGATCAGCGGGTGGATCATATCCTCCTGACCCTCCATACACCTTTATTCCCAAATGGGGGGCATTCCGATGACGACATGTGGTACGGCGGCAGCAACGGACCGCGCCCTTACGTGAACGGAAAAGCTCTTGAAGAAGGGATCATCCAGCGACGGGATGCCCTTCTCGATATCCTGGTGAACGATAGTGAGAAGCTGCGGGCTGTGCTTACAGGGGATGAGCACAATTACAACAAGCTTCGGATCGGTCCGGGAATGGAGCGTTATCCCGAAGGATATGAACCCGATACCCTGGCCCTCGAGCGTTCGATCTGGCAGATCAATAACGGGGCGGCAGGGGCTCCTTACTATGCTCAGGAAGTCCTTCCCTGGTCGGATCGCGTTTCCGCCTTTTCCACGAAGAATGTGCTCACCCTTTTTCATGTGGATGGAAAAGAACTGCGGATGGAGGCCATCGATCCTCGTACTTTTGAACAGGTAGATGCTTTGAAGCTCCATGAGTGAGACCAATAAAGGCCAGAGGATCCTCGTTACCGGGGGAGCAGGCTATATCGGGCTTCACACTTCTGTGGAATTGCTCGAAGCCGGCCACGAGGTGGTGATCGTTGATGACCTGTCGCGTTCTGAAAAGAGCATGCTGGAACGTCTGGAGCGATTGACCGGCTCTTCCCCGGTCTTTCGACAGGTCGACTGTAAAGATGTACAAGCCCTCGGAAGAGTCTTTAGAGAGGAAGGCCCCTTTCATGGGGTGATCCATTTCGCTGCCTACAAATCGGTCGGGGAATCGGTTGACCGGCCACTTCTTTATTATGCGAACAACGTGGGGTCTCAGACAGCGCTTCTGGAGTGCATGGAAGCGTACGATGTTCGGACGCTCGTATTCTCTTCTTCATGCACGGTTTACGGACAGCCGGAAGAGCTTCCCGTCACGGAAGAAAGTCCCGAGCAAGATCCCGATTCCCCTTATGGTAAGACCAAGCGCATCTGTGAGTGGATCATGGAGGACCAGGTCCGATCGGGGAGTTCGTTGAAGGCAGTCAGTCTTCGCTACTTCAATCCGATCGGAGCGCATCCATCAGGGATCATCGGCGAATCACCCATCGATACGCCGACCAATCTGGTCCCTTACATTACAAGGACCGCCCTTGGGGAGTTGGACGAACTGATCGTTAACGGCGACGATTACGACACGGCGGATGGAACCTGCATCCGCGATTACATCCATGTGGTCGATCTGGCCCGGGCCCACGTAAAGGCCCTTGAACGCATGAACGAGAGGCCTGCGGACCCATCCTATGAGGTCTTCAACGTAGGGACCGGCCACGGGGCTTCTGTAATGGAAGCCATACGTTCCTTTGAAAAAGCAACGGGCGTAGAACTTCCCTATCGGATAGGCCCCAGGCGTCCAGGTGATGTTGAACGCATATGGGCCGATACGCAGAAAGCCGAGCGAGAGCTGAATTGGGAAGCCCGGTTCAGCTTAGAGGATGCGATGCGGGATGCCTGGCGTTGGGAACGGAAGCGGGCTGAAGAAGGGATCGAAACTCATTGACCCTGTGCCAGGGAATACCCTCTTTCACCATCGAACGCATAAAGGTGCTCTGTTTTGATCACCTCCATCCCTTTCTCATGGAAACGCTGTAGCAATTCGAGGATGTCCTTGAAGTCGATCGCTCCAGCTTTTGCTTCAAAACGACAGACCCAGTGATCGGAACAATAAGCCTCGTCGTTCGGGTCGGGATAGACCTTTCCGCCTCTGTTCGTGATAAGCTTGAGCGGAAGCTTTTCACTTCCTAGGACTTCGGTCCAATTTCCCATTTCCGAAGGTTTTACGGCCTTTTCTCCCGAATCGACGAAGACATCGACGCCGATCAAGGTCTTTTTGCTCACCTTTTTTTGGATCTCCGGGATCCGGATATCCTCTTGTTCGAGTTGCTCTGCACTGAAGAGGCGCGGATAGGACCCAAGCCGCTCGATGACCGCATCGGCGAACGCTTTGGTCCCAGCTAGGTGCTGACTGTTCTCGGTGTTGTAAAGATCAGCCGTGTGGATCCCATCCTCCAGAGTTTTGAGCCATGCGTTCCGGACCTTAGTGGCTGCTTCCGGCTGTCCGATGTTCATGAGCATCATAATGGCCCCGTTCAAAAGCCCGGATGGATTGGCCGCGTCCTTACCAGCGATGTCCGGTGCGGAACCATGGATGGCTTCGAACATAGCGTGATCCTTGCCAACGTTGGAGGAACCCCCGAGACCGACGGATCCGGAAAGTTGAGAGGAAATATCTGAAAGGATATCGCCGTAAAGGTTGAGGGAAACGATCACCTCGAATTTCTCGGGTTCATCGGCCAATTCAGCCGCTCCTATATCGATGATCCGATGCTCGGCCTGAATGTCAGGATATTCTTCAGAAACCTTGTCGAAGATCCGATGAAAGGTACCATCGGTATGCTTCATAATGTTGTCCTTGGTCATGCAAGTGACCTTCTTCCGCCGGTGAGCTTTAGCGTATTCGAATCCATACCGGACGATCCGCTCAGAGCCTGGTTTGCTCAAAAGCTTGAGGGACTGAAGCATATCGTTGGTCTGCTGATGTTCGATCCCCGCATACAGATCTTCTTCGTTCTCGCGTACGATGGTCACGTCCATGTTGGGATGCTTGCTGGGAACGAAAGGAGAAAAAGCTTGACACGGCCGGACATTAGCGAAGAGTCCGAGGGTCTTTCGAATGGTCACGTTCAAGCTTTTGTAGCCTCCACCCTGCGGTGTGGTAATGGGAGCTTTGAGGAAAACGCGGTTCCTGTAAAGCTTCTCCCAGGCTTCTTCCGGTATACCGGATGATATACCGCTCTCATAGGCCTTTTTGCCGACCTGGATCTCTTCGGTCTCGATATCCGCTCCGGAGGCATTCAAGATCCGAAGCGTTGCGTCCATTATCTCCGGTCCGATCCCATCTCCCCGTGCTATAGTGATGCGTTCTGTAGCCATGCAAGCGTCGTTTTGGCGGCGAAAATTAGCAAAGTTCTGATGTTAGTTAACAGTTGCTAAGGAGCCCCTTGATAATCAGGTTAAAGCAATTCGAAATGGCTTGGTAGAAGGGATCTCCGATCCTGTTTAGATTTGGAACATGGACCCTGTTGCCGAACGTATCGCTGCTATCATCGAGGCAAAGGGGTACAGCTATTCCGCTTTTGCCAAGGAGGTCGGCGTACAGCGGGCCAATATTTCACACGTGATCTCTGGAAGGAATCGCCCGAGCTTGGAATTGGTACAAAGGATCCTGCGTCGCTTTCCCGATCTGGACAGCGATCAACTCTTGTTCGGTGCATCTCCCAAAGAGAGAGAACCACAGGAGGAAAAAGGAGCATTGAAAGATCCGAAGGAAGGAGACGTTCCTCCTTCTGAAAAGAGGGTGAACAAAAGGGTAGAACGGGTGGTTGTTTGCTATGTAGATGGAACATTTGCTTCGTACGAGGCGGATGGCTAATTTTGCACAAGTTATAACCAAACCCTCGACCTTCGCTATGAGCAAGGAGAACAACGACCAGAAACTGGTTAACAAGAAAGTAGGGGATGAAGAGGTGAGTCCGGTCCTTCCAGAGGATACCAAGAACTTTCTTATCGATATCGATGGGACAGTGACCGAAGACGTTCCCAACGAAGCCCCTGATCGGATGAAACACGCTGAACCTTTCCCTGATGCTCTGGAAAAGGTCAATCAGTGGTACAAAGAGGGCCACATCATCACCTTTTTCACCTCCAGAACGGAAGAACACCGTGAAGTGACCGAAGAGTGGCTCAATAAACACGGATTCAAATACCATTACCTGCTCATGGGAAAACCCCGGGGCGGAAATTATCACTGGATCGACAACCACATCGTAAGGGCGACCCGCTACGATGGGCAATTCACCGACCTGGTGGAGAAGGTCACTAAGATCCAGGTGTTCGACCAGGACTGAGAGACCAGTCTTCTTCTTCATTTGGAAGCCGATAGAGTTGACGCTCTATCGGCTTTTTTTTGAAAGATCTCCGGAGAAAGAACATTACGTTTATGGACCAAAGGATCATTTCTATGAAAAGGACCTTGCCCCTTCTCTTCCCGCTCCTTCTTCTCTTTTCCTGCGGTGATAATGGAGATAAGTCCGTGTCGGATGATAAGGGGGTACGGGATACCACGACCACGATCGACAGCCCCCAGGTCAAAGTAGACCTTCCGGCGATCAAAGAGCGTGGTAAGTTGATCGCTATCACCGGCTATAGTTCTACCAGCTATTTCGTATACCGTGGTAGGCCCATGGGGTACGAATACGAACTCCTGAAACGGCTTGCGGACCATCTCGGGGTCGACCTTGAGATCAAGCTCGCCCGGAACATGGACCAGGTATTCAGCATGCTCAATAAAGGCGAAGGGGATATCGTGGCATACGGGATGACCGTTACACTGGACCGTAAGGAAAAGGTGGATTTCACCCATTATCACGACAAGGTAACCCAAGTCCTCGTCCAAAAGCGACCTGAGAATTGGCGTCGCATGTCGATGGGCTCGATCGACGATTCCCTGGTCAAGAACGCATTGGGTTTGATCGGAAAGACCGTTCACGTCCGCAAGAACTCTTCCTACTTCGAGCGTTTGAAGAACCTTGAGGAAGAGATCGGTGGACAGATCAACATCGAGACCGTTCCCGGTAACGTGAGCACGGACGAATTGATCCGCCGGGTTGCAACGGGTGAGATCGAATACACGGTGGCTGATAAGAACATCGCCCAGGTGAACAAGACCTATCATCCCAACATCGATATCCGCACGGACATCAGCTTTCCGCAGCGACTTGCATGGGCTGTTCGAAAGAATTCCCCTGAGCTGCTCGAAACCGTGAACGACTGGATCGTTCAGATGCGAAAGAAGAGCGATTACTACGTCATTTACAACAAGTACTTCAAGAACCGGAAGCTTCAGACGAAACGTGTTAAAAGCGAACTCTACAGCAAGAGCAGTGGAAAGATCTCGGAATACGATCACCTCTTTAAGGAATATGGGAGAAAGATCGGAATGGACTGGCGCCTTTTAGCCTCACAAGCCTATCAGGAATCGCATTTCCGCCCCAAGGTGGCTTCCTGGGCAGGAGCAAAAGGTTTGATGCAATTGATGCCCGCTACTGCCAAGAGATTCGGCGCGTCCGATCCGAATGATCCCAGACAGAGCGTAAAAGCCGGAACGAATTACCTGTCCTGGCTTGAGGAACATTGGAAGTCCGTCGAGGACAGCTCGGAACGGATCCGCTTCATGTTGGCCTCCTACAACGTTGGAGAGGGCCACGTTAAGGACGCACAACGCTTAGCGAAAAAGCATGGAAAGGATCCGAAGGAATGGGATGTGGTCCAGGAGTTCCTCTTGAAGAAGCAAAAGCGGGAGTATTATAACGATCCGGTGGTCAAATACGGGTATTGCCGGGGTCGGGAGCCTGTGAATTACGTGCGGGAGATCATCGAACGCTTCGAACATTATTCCCGGTTCGTTCCCAGGCGTCAGGAGGCCTGATCTGAAATTCCCGGTGTGAGCCCCATCTTTGCGCTTCTTCGAAAGGCGTTATGAACTACCGGGAACTCTTTCGCGACCATAGCCCGTACCTTGGTTTTGGCTTTCTTCATTATTTTTTCTCAGGACTTGGGCAGACTTTCCTCATTGCCCAGTTCGTTCCGCATTTCGCTTCATCCCTGGGCATCGATAATGCCTATTTCGGCACCCTCTATGCATCAGCCACACTATTGAGCGCCTTTACCCTTCCTTGGGCGGGTGCACTGATCGACCGGTTCCGTGTCCGCTACCTGAGTGCGGTGAATGCGTGTTTGTTGGCCGGCTTCTGTATTTTGACAGCCCGCGTTCAAAGTCCCTATTTGCTCTTCCTTGGGCTTTTTGGGCTGCGCTTTTGCGGTCAGGGATTTATGGTGCTACTGGGATCCACAGCCATAGCTCGTTATTTTCATGAGGCAAGAGGAAAGGCCCTCTCGATGGGGAGTTTGGGGATCTCCCTGAGCGAAATGCTCCTTCCGGCCATCGTGATCGCGTCGATCGCAGCGATCGGTTGGCGTAGCACTTGGCTTATCTTGGCTGGGGGAATGCTCCTGATCTTTCTTCCCGCTATCTTCATGCTCGTCCATAAGCGGAGCGCCTTTCAGAAAGCTCCGGCCGCGAAAGACCAGAAGAACGATGAACGGGATGCTACGCGTGGACAAGTACTGCGGGACCCCATCTTCTGGATCTTGATCCCCGTTACCTTATTCGTGCCCTTTTTCATGACCGGCTTTTTTATCCATCAGAACCTGGTGGCCGAGGGAAAGGGGTGGTCGCCGGAATGGCTCGGTACTTGCTTTATCGCCTATGGGGCTGCGCGCATTTTGGCCTATTTCATGGTGGGGCCGATGATCGATCGCTGGAGTGCGAAGCGCGTGCTGATCCTGATCCTGATCCCGCTATTGATCGGTCTTTTCATCCTATGGGGCTTCGATCATCGCTTCACTGCCATCGCTTACATGTTCTTCGCCGGTATTACCGGAAGCATGGCGGCTTCCACTAACAGCGCTCTATGGGCTGAAGTATACGGAGTACGCTACTTGGGGGCCATCAAAGGTACGGTCAGCACCTTGATGGTACTCTCCACCTCCCTCGGGGCATTGGTCATGGAACCACTCCTGGGTGAAAACGGTCAATTCCTCTCCGGAACGATCCTTATCATGACCGGGGTGATCACCATGCTGATCTTTATCGGTTGGGGGACTGTTCGTTATATCGAAAAAGAAAGGAAACTGCCGGGGTCATAGCTCATCGAGGGCTTCCAGGATCCGTTCGCAACCCTCTTGAAGTTCTTCTTTGCTGATATTGAGCGGTGGAGCCAGGCGAACACCTTCAGGGTGGGAAAGGAATCCGAAGAGAAGGACCCCTTTATCGCGGGCCTTTTTTACGAGCATCTTCGCTGTTCCTTGGTCGGCGAGATCGAGACCGACCATCAGCCCTTTCCTCCTGATATCATGGATCAGAGGGTGCTTCAGCAACCTTTCGATCAATTCGCCCTTTTCTTCGGTCTTATCCAGGAGTCCTTCAGCTAGGATCGCATCGATCGCAGCAGTCCCTGCTGCACAGCTCAGAGGATGGCCTCCTGTGCTGGTGAGGTGTCCCAATGGAGGAGCTTCCCGGAACGTACGCATCAGCCTGTCGTTAGCCACGATAGCGCCAAGAGGCAAGCCGCCACCAAGGGCCTTGGCGGTACTGAGAATGTCCGGTTCGATGCCGTATTGCTCAAAAGCCCACCAGGTACCGGTGCGTCCCATTCCACACTGGATCTCGTCGAGAACGAGCAGGGTGCCGGTCTTATCGCATCGTTCGCGAAGAGCTTTCATAAATTCCGGGCTTGGGATCCGAACGCCTGCATCTCCTTGGACCGTTTCCAAAAAAACGGCAGCACAACCCGTATCAATACGCTCCAAAGCTTCGAGGTCATCGAAGGGGAGGCTTTCGATCCCCGGCAGTAAGGGACGGAAAGGACGCTTGCGGCCCTCATGGTCGGAAAGGCTCAATGAACCGTGGGTGCTTCCGTGGTAAGCCCCCTCGAAGGAGATCGTTGCCGAACGGCCCGTGTAGGCCTTGACCAGTTTAAGGGCGGCTTCATTGGCTTCGGTTCCTGAATTGACCGGAAAAGTGCTGTTCAGGTCTTTGGGAAGAAGAGCGGTCAAGCTATCCGCAAAACGTTCCTGGGCCTCTTGTCGGTATTCTCCGAATACCATAACGTGAAGGTGCTGGTCGAGTTGTTGGCGGATCGCATGGAGAACATCCGGATGCCCATGCCCTAGAGGGCTTACGGCGATACCTGCGACAAGGTCAAGGTAGCGTTCCCCGTTCCAATCCTCGATCCAGGACCCTTTAGCATGGGATACCGAGAGACCGATCGGGTGTTGAGAGGGTAGGGCAAGGGTGTTCATGGCTGCTGGGATCCGATGGCAAAGGAACAAAGCATTCCCCTTTAACCGACCTTTTAATCAGTGAACCCTCAAGTGTAAACAGAAGTTTACAACAGAAGAAGCACCCGTTCTTTCAACCTTATCTCGCTATAGCTCATAAAAAGACCACCCCCTATTACACCCCTTAATCTTCACTTTAATAAGTTCCAATAAGTAACTGAAAAACAACAAATTAAACTACTAAACAAAATGGAATTTTGCAACGTATATGTTTGACTGTCAATGATCTACAACCGCAATCCAGCTCAAGCCCTGCATAGGTCTTTTACCAGAACTTTAAAGATCTTTTATAAACAACTGGTTATCATCTGTTTGTTTAACAAACCAAAACATCGTTCGGTACCTTGGGGATTGGGGAGAAAAGTCACTATATGAAGCAAAAGGGTGGTGTTTAGAGAAGTATTGGAGTACGCGACCTTTGATCATGGCATTTCGAGCAGGAAGTTGTCCAAAGGAGCTATTGGATACGATCTTGCAGCTTAAGAGGCCCCTGTGAAGAATGAAAAGAGGTAGAGCAATGGAACCTGAACGAGCTATCTCAGCTCCGATAAGATGAAAGCCAGCTTAGGGTGAAAAAAGCCCTTTTGTCAAGGGGATCAGCCTTTGCGCTCGATGACTTTCTTGGAAGCCTTCACGACGTCGGGTGTGTCGATCCCGTATTTCCTCATAAGCTCCTGGGGCTTGCCACTTTCTCCGAACTTATCATCCACTGCAACGAATTCTTGCGGATGAGGAGCGTATTGACTCAGGGTATGCGCGATGGCATCCCCAAGCCCCCCGTGTATCTGATGCTCTTCTGCACTGACAACGCATCCGGTCTTGGAAACGGAATCCAAAATGGTCGAAGTATCCAATGGTTTGATCGTGTGAATGTTGATCACTTCTGCATCGATCCCTTCTTGCTCCAATTCCATGCCCGCCTCGATCGCTTTCCAGACCAAATGTCCGGTCGATACAATTGTAACGTCCTTTCCTTCGCTCATGACCTTCGCCTCGCCCATCCGGAATTCCTGATCAGGATCGGTAAAGACCGGCATTTTGGGCCGCCCGAAACGCATATAAACGGGGCCTTCATGTTCCGCGATCGCTAGGGTCGCTGCCTTGGTCTCGTTGAAATCACAGGGGGATATTACGGTCATATTCGGTAACATGCGCATCAAACCCATATCCTCAAGGATCTGATGGGTGGCCCCATCCTCTCCCAGGGTAAGTCCGCAATGGGAAGCACAGATCTTAACGTTCTTCCGGGAATAAGCGATGGATTGCCGGATCTGATCATAGACCCTTCCCGTGGAAAAGTTCGCAAAGGAACCGGTGAACGGGATCTTTCCCCCGATCGTCATACCAGCTGCCATTCCCATCATATTGGCTTCGGCCACACCAACCTGGAAAAAGCGTTCAGGGAAAGCCTCCATGAACTTGCTCATCTTCAGTGATCCTGCCAGGTCTGCTGCTAGCGCGACCACGTTCTCATTAGCCTTACCGAGTTCGAACAATCCCTCACCGAAACCGGAGCGGGTATCTTTTTCTTCTGTCACCTCATAGATTTTCATGGGACCTGGCTTTTTAGAATTCGACCTTAGTGGTTCGGCTAGAGCGAATTTTGAAGCTTTTGCTTTTACTGTAGAACGTGCTTTTGGAAGGGGCTGCGCGGTAGACGACGGTGTAGTCTCCCGGCAGTAAATGCATGGACACCTGTTCTTTTCCCTTGGGTATATCGGTCACCTTCTCCCGCTCCCCGTCCTTTTCTCTGAAGATAGCACCGTGTCCCGGCGCTGTAAATTTCAAAACCAGCTCACCGGGTATCGGTACCTCTACTGTTGTCGTATGGTTCTGGGAAATGTGCACGTCGTCGATCGACAAGCGCGGGAGGGTGAGCACTTCCAGGGAATAATCTCCCACAAGATAAGTTCGTACGGCGTTCAATCGCTGTGCCTGAAGGATCTCTTCATGCCCTTCCTGTTTGACCAGCACATCGATCCCTTCCAGATCTCTTGCACTTCCCTTGAACTTGACGTGGAGTTCTCCCCGAGGGGTTTTAAGCGGAATGATGTTGTGTTGACCGGGTGTAAGGGTAACGCTGTCATTGGTCACCGCTGGCGTTGTGTGGGCCACTGCCCGGTAGGTGATCAAAGGGTCCAGGCGGATGGTATCCGGTACTCCATAGTGATTCATGGTGTGCACGAACTCGCGGACCATATTGCCGCTCTTTCGGTTGTAGAGCGTGATCGGAACATTGCTCTCTTTAGGCCGATCGTTGATGTTCAGTAGGTTCACCTGGGCTGTTGTGGAATTGAGCGCCTGGCTGATCACCACGTTCAGAACTTTCCTAAAGTCCTTCTTATCGCTGGCATCGTAGAATTTGCCCACGCATTGGAATTTTTCCATCATCTCATCGTCCAGCCCGATGCCGATCACGAATGGCTTCAAGACCACCCCTTTTTCCCGCAGCTTATGGGATACCTCACAGGGGTTTCCACCACAGGCTTCGATCCCGTCCGTGATCAGAATGATGATGTTCCTGCAGTTCTTGCATTCGGAAAAATCGTTCGCAGCCTTTCCGATGGAACGGGCGATCGGGGTCGTACCCTTCGGGTCGACCGAACGGATGGTCTCCATGATGCGATCGTGCGAATTCTTCCCGAAGGGGACTTCGAGCTTTGTGTCATCGCAGTTTTTCTGTTGGGGAGATACGTGATACTGATGCCCGTAGACCCTCAGTCCGAGCTTGAGGTTCGGTGTCCCTTTTAAACTGTCCAGGGTCTGGGATAGCAGCTTCCGGGCAACGTCGATCTTGGGGGTTCCTTCCCATTTCGCGTTCATGCTGTTGGAGGCATCGAAAACGAAAAGGATGCGCGTTGTGGGTTTTGGTGGTTGGGCCTTTCCCACTGGTGCATTAACGAGCAATAACAGCAAGATCACCAGCAGAAGAAAAGACCGGGCTTGCATGGGATAAGGGATGCTTCGTGGGTCGGTATCCATCAACACAGCCCGTGCCCTAATAATCACCGAGGGTTTCCTCGAGCTGACCGAGTGCTCGTTCCAATTGCTCATCGTTGGGAGGGACCCCATGCCATTCGTGGGAACCCATCATGAAATCGACCCCTTGGCCCATTTCGGTGTGCATGATGATCATGATCGGACGCCCTTTTCTGCTCCTTTCCTTCGCGTGCTCCAAAGTGGCGATCACTTCTTTCATGATGTTCCCGTTCATCTCCAGAACTTCCCATCCGAACGCTTCCCACTTGGCCCTTAGGTCTCCAAGATCGTTGATGTCCTTCACATCCCCATCTATCTGGCGTCCATTGTAATCGATCGTTGCGATGAGTCCATCCACCCCTTTGCTCCCGGCATACATGGCCGCTTCCCATATCTGACCTTCCTGAAGTTCACCATCTCCGTGAAGGCTGTACACGAGTCGCTCCTCCCCGTTCGATCGCTTACTGATGCTCGCTCCGATCGCTACAGAAAGCCCTTGTCCAAGACTTCCGGAAGCGATACGGATCCCCGGAAGTCCCTCGGCCGTCGCAGGATGCCCCTGAAGACGAGCGTTCAATTTTCGAAAGCTCGAAAGTTCCTCCTTTGGAAAATAGCCGTTGCGGGCGAGTACGCTATACCAAATAGGTGAGATATGCCCGTTCGAAAGAAAGAACAGATCTTCCCCGAAACCGTCCATGTCGAAGCTCTGAGGGTCATGCTCGAGGATATGGAAATAGAGCGCCACCATGTATTCGGTACAACCAAGCGAACCACCTGGATGACCCGATCTCGCATCGTGGGTCATCCGAACGATATCCCTTCGACATTGGGAGCAGATCCGTTCAAGTTCCTCGATCGATGCCATGGCGGGGTTCCTTTGAAACTCAAAACTAATAGTTCGATCGCGCCTTTAGGCCGCTTGTTGATAAGTCCCCGAAGCTGTTGATCCAACTTTGTGACCCTACGCTTTATCGAAAACTATGGAATCTGTCGAATTATTCCCTGAAAGACCCCTGGAACAACGAGGAGATCGAACCCCCGATAAGGACCGGGTTGGCTCTGTGATCGGTTTTATGGCGGATGTTTCAGGTGGACCCCTGTTCCGCCATAAGCTCCATAAGCTCCTCTTTTTTGCCGATCTTCTTCACTTAGAAGAGGAACGGTGCGGGATCACCGGGCTGACCTATTTAAAGGGCGCTTTCGGACCTGTACCGGAACGCGGGGACCTCCTTTATGAGATCCTCGTCCTCAAGAGATCCCTAAAGAAGAAGGAACTCCGTTTTCCTGCGAGCGATTATTTCGGGACCGCATTTTCAGGAGGAGAAAAGGCCCCCATCGAACTCGCTAAAAAGGAAAAAGAGGTCCTTGAACAGGTCGTTCATGCTTATCGCCAAGCTACACCCAAAATGCTTATCGAGGAAAGCCTTCGTTCCCTGAATAACTCTACCGGTAACACACCCATTTTGGTCGATGTTTCGATGCGGTGAACACCCCGCTTTTTATTTTGGTTGAACGAAGGCGATCTTTCTGGGGTCGAGCTGGATCTCCCCCTAGTATCAGGAAGAAAAGGAAGGGATGATAAAAGGTGCAGGATCTGATTTTACCAGAAGCCCCACATCATGAACGATCTCTCTATAAGACCTTTCCTTCCTTCTTTACCTTACCTGCCTTTTATCTTCCAGAAGAGAAAGGGTTCGGACTTTCCACAAAACCTTTTTTATTCCCCTTGAGCATGGAGATAGTCCATATCCTTTACGGGTGGTCCTGGACCGATCCGTACGTCCGAAGGATAAGAAGGATGGCTATGGACGTTTTGAACGAGTCTTGAGCTCTATGGCCTATCGACCGATGAAAGAAGAGGTTCAGGTCCTAGAAGAGAAACGGTAACCTTGAAAGGGGAAAGGGAACAGGTCGACGATATTTGCGTCATTGGAAGCCCGGGAAAGCAACTTCAAATAATATGGGGAACGATCGGAAAATCCACACCCTTTCTCGCCTTACCCGTAGCATTCGCCGAATGTTCGATGAACATTACGACCGGACCTATTGGGTCAAGGCCGAAATGGTGAAACTCAACCACTATCCCAAGAGTGGCCATTGTTACCCCGATCTGGTGGAAAAAGAAGGTGAGAAGGTGCGAGCCGAAATGCGAGGGACCCTGTGGAAAGATCGTTACCATCGCATCGCAAGGGAATTCAAAAAAGTGACCGGTCAATCCCTGGACGGTGGCATCGAACTGCTCTTCCGAGCAGAAGTCCGCTTTCACGAAGTCTATGGCCTTTCGCTCAATATCATCGAAGTTGACCCGAGCTATTCGCTCGGGGAAATGGAGCGGATCAAGCGAGAGACCGTTCAAAAGTTGAAAGAGGCTGGCGAATTCGACCGGAACAAAAAACTTCCCTTTCCAGCTGTTCCCAAACGATTGGCGATCATCTCGGTGGAGACCAGCAAAGGCTACCAGGACCTTCTGAAAGTGCTCGATCGGAACCATTTCGGTTATGTGTACGAGCACGAGCTTTTTCCAGCCATCCTTCAAGGAGAAAGAGCGATCCGAACGATACGGGAGCAATTGGAGCTCATACGAGAACGGGCGTACGAATTCGATGCCCTGTTGATCATTCGGGGAGGGGGAGGGGATGTTGGGCTCAGCTGCTACGACGATCACGGCCTTGCTCGTGATGTTGCCCTCTTTCCCTTACCGGTCATTACGGGGATCGGACACAGCACCAACGAGACCGTCGTCGAAATGGTCGCTCACCGGAACGCTATTACGCCGACTCAAGCGGGAGGGGACCTGGTCCAGGCCTATCACAACGTCGCAGTTCCCCGCCAGGATTTGATGGAGCGTCTGGAACAGGCTATAAAGGATCGGTTCGCAGAAGAGAGCCAACGCTTGAAGGATCAGGTCCAGCTCTTCCGGAGCCATACCCGCTATTTGCTCCGGGATCACCAGCATTATCTTCAGGGTTTATCGGATGGAGCTGTCCGTGCAGTGCCCGAACGGATGCGCCGGGAGCGTGAACGTTTGGGCGAATTCAGTAATGCGCTGAACGCGTCCACGATGAAACGCATGAACCGTGAGGGTGAGAGGTTGAGCCTGATCTACGAGCGCTTGGGAACCCATGCCAAGCATCGTATGAAAGGGGAAAGGGATCGGGTGGGGAACCTGGAGAAGCAGCTCGAACTTCTGGACCCGAAGCGGGTGCTCGAACGGGGGTACAGTATTACCTTCAGGCAAGGGAAAGCGTTGAGGGATCCAGAGGAGCTCGAAGAAGGAGCGGAAGTGGAAACCCACTTGGCCAAGGGCCGATTTAAAAGTCGCATCGAAAAGAACGCCAACGATGAGCGAGGACGCGAACGGAACGAATGAAGAGCAAGAAAGTGGAGAACAGCAGAACTATACTGCTTCCATGGAGGAATTGGAGCGGATCGTCCGGGAGATCGAGGACGCTGATATCTCGGTGGACGAACTTGCCGAAAAGGTGAAAAGGGCATCCGTCTTGATCCGCTATTGCAGAAGCAAGCTTCACAAGACCGAGGAGGAGGTGGAAGAGGTCTTGAAGCAGATACGGGAGGAAAAGGAGGAAGGGGATTGACTTCGATCCAACTGTCGCCCCCTATGTGGGAGGTCGCCTTAACAAGGTCCGCTATAGCAAAAGGATCCACCTTCTTTCTTTATAGAGAGCACCCTTATCACGTCGCTCAGGATCCCGACCTTCGAAGCAGAACGAAAAACCTGAAGCAATGGCCCAGCAACAACAATGGAAGATCGAGGTCACCCTTTACCAGAACGAGGACGGTGAAATGGAATTGGATCACAACGCTGAAGGCGTGCAGGGGGTCGGGGATATTTATGCCCTGCACAGGGCGAACGAGTTCTACAATGCCCTGAAGGAGGATTCCGAAAGTTTGAACGATGAAGGACGGGAGATCATGGATAAGGCCCGAGAGCTCAATGAAGAACTGATCGGTGAGATCGGAAAGGCCGTTTTTGCTGACGAAGAAGGAGGAGCGAACGGGAAGGAATGATCGATCCCCCTCATCGGATCTTTGGAATGTTCGTTATCGGGTCCGTGTCTTTCGTCCTGGAATAGGGTCTGCGGTCGGTAGAAAGGGAGGACCCATGCCCTTTTTAGCAGATAAGGTGTAGGCATCCTAGAAATGGGTGGATCTAAGGAAAGAACAGGTTTCCTTCCGTACGGCCATTCCGTCATAGCAGACTTTCGAGTTCATCGGACAAGCCTAGGATATTACATAAAGGTCTTTTGCAAAGGAAGGCTGGGGTAAGAGCATTCCCCGAACGAACAGGTAGGGGGGAGCGGGAGAAGGACGGGGGGTCACTCACCCCAAAACCCCGAAACCGAAGCTTGCAAAAGGCCAGAAATAATGGATCAGGATGCCGACGATGAAGGCGGGTATGCTCGTGTAAATAGTGGCCACGATAGCGGCTTTCACGTCGATGGCCATCAACGGGAAGAGCGCATCACCATCCTGACTGATGGCATTTGCAGCCAGTGCTGAGAAAGGGATCCCTCCTTCGGAATAAACTTGCGCCATGACGATCTGTGGAGCGCAACCCGGGATCCATCCCAGCAAGGTCCCGGCGATGGGGGCGAACACCCCTGCTGCCGCAGCAAGCTCCCCAATGTCGATGTTGAAAAGGGAAACGCTGTACTCATAGAGCAAGTAAGCAACGATCACCCAGACGGTCACCATGCTCGTTTCCATCGCCGCATGACGAAAGCTGTCATAACCGCTGGAGAAGTTATCGTCATCCCCCTTCCTGGGCTTTAGATAACGACGACCGACGAAATGGAGATAAAAGGAGAGGGCTGTTCCGAGTAGTCCGGAAATGGTGAAAAGGCCAAAGAAATCCATGCCCGTGCTCATCGCCACCTCCGGAGCCCCCTTCACCAGATAAAGAACGCCGGCGATCAGTCCAAGGATCGCGATGATCCACCAAACGATGTGGATGATATGACTGAGCATCGTCATCGGACCCTCCCTTTTCGGAACTCCTGGATCCGGCCAGTGCGCATGTTCCGCTTCTTCCATCGCATAAGCGGATAGGTCCTCCGATCCCTCCTTTTGATGTCCCCCATCTTTCCCTTTGACCCCGAGTCCAGCGATCATTCGATCCACCCGGGAGACTCCGAGCCCCCATAGATCGATCGCATAGCCAAAAAGAATAGCGGCAAAAAAGGCCATCCCATAGGCATAAAGAGCAGCCTGAGGGGCCAAAGCGAGAATCACAAAAGCCGAATCGCCTGCTGTAGCAGCTAAAGCTGCCACGACCGTCCCGAAGCTAACGGTCCCGCGAACGTAGAGCGGCATGACGATGATCGCCCCGCCACACCCCGGCATCAACCCAAGCATAGCTCCGAAAATAGGTTGCATCCGCTCGTTGTTCCGAAGGTATTCCACCACCCTTCCTCCCGTGCGGTATTGGAGATAGCTGAACAGCAGGACCGTGATGGCCACAAAAGCACTCACCTGGACAAACCCGTCGCGTAGTGAAAAGATCAGGATGTCCCAGGCTTCTTGAAGCTTCATCGGTCCGTTGGAAATAAAACCCTATTGTTCCTCTGTGAGCTCAGGGCTTTCTATTCCATACGCTATAGCGTTTCTATATCTGTGAAGGTCTAGCCATAGAGCATGGAATAGGAGCAGTGTCCCCAGAGATTGAACAAAATTACGTTTTTGAGCATTCCGAACAAAAAAATTCGATTCATCTAAATTTCAAGTAAACGGAATGCAAAGCTTGAGAATAAAAGGATCAGAACTTTATCGGATCCTTCCCCCCCGATGGAAATGTTTGCGGTAGTAGGGATCGGAGAGCTGGCTGATCACCACGCCGCTGCTCGAACTGGCATGAACGAAACGTCCGTTCTTAAGGTAGATGCCGGCATGAGATGCCTTTCCGCCTTTGATGTCGAAGAAGACCAAATCCCCTTCCTCGAGTTTCCGCTTTTTCCGAAAGCGACGGTCACAAGCCTCGTAAATAGCTTCAACCTCTCTGGGAAGGTCCTTATCGTAAATATCCCGATAAATACGCCCTACTAGACCGGAGCAGTCAATGCCGCTCTGGCTCTGTCCACCGTATTGATACGGTGTTCCTCGCCACTCCTCGACGGCAGCGTACAATTCCACATGCTCGAGTTCCGAAGGGGGGACCTCCAATCGTTCGGCATACTCAGCACGGATGGAAGAATAAGAAGCATTGCTGTCAGAATTGGCCGCCCGTGAAGCCCCGCAGGAATGGAACAGCGTCCCCGAAGCGATCACCGCAAAAAAGAGCAGTATAGAACGACCTTTGACTTTCATCTTCTTCAAATTCAAATTAACATTTGAGTTAACCCTCGTTTGGAAGGAGTTATGGATAGTTTTTAACGATCGGATCGTGAATAGGTTTCGCTCATCCTTCAGTAGCCTATCTTTGTGAAAGATGCGTATTTCTGGATCTTCAATAGCGATCATGGGATTCTTCAGCTTGCTCGGGCTCGATGGTTGTTGCCAGTCCATGGTCAAGAGCAAAAGCTACGACCTGATGCTCCAGGGGCTCCTGAAAGAAAAAGTACCCTTCGTTTCGGTGGATTCTTTGGAAAAAGCGGATACAGCCGCTTACGTTCTGTTGGACACCCGAAGCCGGGAAGAATACGAGGTAAGCCATATTCCCGGAGCTGTATGGGTCGGTCCACAATTCGATCCGGAAGAGCTGCCCGATCTGTCCGAAGATCGCTCCGTGATCACTTATTGCTCCGTGGGAAAGCGGAGTGAGAACTACGGGGCTGAATTAGCTGCCTTTTCGGATAGCTTGAGGGTAAAGAACCTATATGGAGGGATCTTCGAATGGGTGAATCAGGGGAACGAGATCAGGAACGATGGGAAAGCGACCGACTCTATCCACGCTTTTAGCAAGAGTTGGGGGATCTGGTTAAAAAAGGGGGAAAAGGTCTACGAGCCAAAGCCGGGTCAAAAAGCTTCGCGGTAGGTCACGTAGTATTCGGCGCCTTCCTGATCTCCGAAAGCAACGTCCAAACGTAGGTTCATCCCTCGTTCTTCATCGATACGGAAGCGGATCCCACCACCGTAGCTGGGATGGTAATAGCCCTGGAAAAGATCCCTTCGCTCCGAAGCCACTTTTCCGAGCCCTCCGAACGCGACAGCTCCGATCCGCCAGACGATCATCTTTCGGTATTCGAGCTGAAGCATTCCGAAATGCTCGTCCCGGAAACGTCCCTTGTAATAGCCGCGCATTCGTTTCGGTCCTCCGAGCAGGGCCATTTCATTGAAAGGGGGGTGACCGAAAAAGGATCGTATGAAAAGCTGAGCACCGAGTACGTGCTCATTTCCGATCTCCTTGTAGGCGCGTAGGTCCAATTCTTCGTTCCGATAGGAGAAGGAGCTCCCGATCAGATCCGAACTCCACAGAACATGCCCCTGCAAGAGCAGCCCCTTTTTCGGATAAAGCACGTTATCCCGGGAATCGTAGTGCAAGCGGAATCCAATGCCGGAATTGGTCCCTCCATCACTTCCCACAACACGCCCGCTTTGGATAATGCCCCCATCATCCAGGTCGGTCAAGCTGTAATCATCGAACAAATAGCGGATGCCGGCATAGAAGTGATCGCTCCATCGCCTCAAAGCTGTCAGGCGTAAGCGAGGGTAACGTGCTGTAAAGGTCTCCTTGCGGCCCAAGGGCGTTCGGTTTCCGATACCGTAGAATTCGTAATAATAATCGTAATATCCCAGTTCGCCTTCGAGCCAGTAGCGATCCCCGTCGAGGAAGAATTCATAAGGGACTTGAAGGAGGATCTGATCGAACAAAGTATAAGCACCGCCAATACCGAAGCTGGATGCTTTATCCGTCCCCTCCGATAATTCCAGATTCACCATCGCGGCTCCTCCGAATCCCCAACGCGTTTCGGGCGTGTAAAAAACGAGGGGAACGGCGAAGAAATTCGGGTCCATTCCCCTGGAAGTATCGGATGAAGGCCTTTCCTGTGATCTTCCTTGCTGCGGGAGGGCAAGGAGGCAAATGAGTACGGACCAGAAAAGGGAAGGGGTGCGGAACTGCAAATACGGGATCAAACCGTCTTTTCCGGTTCGAGGCTTTCGATGCCCAGCCATTGCATGGCCGCGTTCTGTAAGAGGTCGTTCTTGGTGGCCTGATCGA
>CAZIDL010000009.1:0-54569 GCA_964537825.1 uncultured Weeksellaceae bacterium | reverse complement strand
CCGCCGACCGGCTGATTACAAATCAGCTGCTCTAGGCCAGCTGAGCTACATCGGCATTCCCTCTGAACGTCCCTCCTCTCCCGATGACCACCCCTGATCACCGTGGAAAGGTGCGCAAAGTTAAAAAAGTTTTGCACAATCCGGCGAACCTGCAAGCGGGAAATTTTATTCCGTAGGCATCGGGAGAAGGTAGGGGTCGGGTCAGCGATTCTTTTCCTGGAGTTTCTCCTTGTGCTTTTTCACCTGACGTTGAAGGGCTTCAAGGAGTTCGTCCGTAGCTGCTTCGAAAGATCGGGAACTCTTTTTAGCGAACAGGTCCTTTCCGGGAACGAAGACCTTCCCTTCGACCGTTTTACCATTATCTTCATCGGAATTCTCATCCCGAAGGAAGACCTCCATGCCGATGATGTTCTCGTCAAATCGTTCCAGCTTGCTGAGCTTCTCCTGAACGAACTCTTTGAGCTTTTGATCGGCATCAAAATGAACAGAATGGATCTTGATCTGCATGGTCCTTTTTTTGGTTGAAAGAACAAGCCACCCGCCTCAGGAGTTCTCTCCACGCGGATGGGATTTTTCGTGGATCTTTTTCAAACGCTCGATGGAGCTGTGCGTGTAGACCTGCGTAGCAGATAGGTCGGCATGCCCCAATAATTCTTTAATGGCCCGTAGGTCCGCCCCCCTATCGAGAAGGTGGGTCGCAAAACTGTGCCGCAGCACATGCGGGCTTCTCTGCTCCAATGTACTTACCTGACCAAGGTAATGATCCAGCTTTCGATGGACAAAGTTCGGATAGGCCTTTTTTCCTTTATCGGTCACGATAAGGTGCGGATCCACCCAACCGTACTTTTCCTTTTCCCGAAGGTATTCCTGAAGGCTATCCCTGATGGGTTCCAATAGCGGTAGGATCCGCTCTTTATTCCCTTTCCCTCGCACCTTGAGCTGCCCTTTTTCAAGATCCAGGTCCTTTTCCTGAAGGTCCAGAAGCTCAGCCCGCCGGATCCCTGTAGCGTAGAGAAGCTCGATCATCACCCGGTCCCGAAGCCCCTTAAGATCCCCGTTGAAGAACCCTTCCTGAAAGAGCGCCTGAGTGGCTTTCTGGTCAAGGAAATGAGGCAAAGAAGCCCCTTGGCGGGGTGGGGTCACCCGCTCCATCGGATCCTTTTGGATATTCCCTTCCCGAAGGTGGAAACGAAAAAAACTTCGAAAGCTCGATAATCGCCTGTTAACGGTTCGGGGGGAATACCCCTCGTCCAGACGATCGACGATAAAGCGTCGCAACATCCGATGGTCGCACCTCAGAAGCTCTTCGCTACCGTATGCTTCGGCAAGAAACCCCTTAAGGTCCTTGAGGTCTTGGCGATAAGCCTCAAGCGTATGCGGCGAGGCGCGCTTTTCGGATGAAAGATGATCGAGGAATTGCTCCATGGAACAAAAAAAAGCGGGACCCGAAGGCCCCACTTTTTACGAAGTTCCTGGCGTTCGGTTTCCCTAACTTAACCTTCTTCTTCTTCCAACCGCATATCCTTCTTATAGATCGCTTTCTGCTTTTCCTCCCTGCGCGCTTCAGAAGGTTTGGTATAGAACTGACGGTTCCGGTATTCCCGGACCACGCCGGTCTTCTCGCTCTTCTTCTTGAACTTCTTGAGCGCTTTTTCGATGTTCTCGCCTTCTTTGACCGGGATGATGAGCATATCCTTTTCTTTTTAGAGCTTGAGCAAAGCTACGGAACCTGACCGGATGAACAACAGGTCTTTCTTCATTCATCCAAAAGTTCCCGGGAGATCACCAGCTTCTGGATCTCTGAGGTGCCCTCCCCGATGGTGCATAGCTTGGAATCGCGGTAGTACTTCTCTACGGGGAATTCTTTCGTGTAACCGTATCCTCCGAAGATCTGAACAGCTTCGTTGCTGGCTCTGACCGATACCTCCGAAGCATAATACTTAGCCATCGAAGAGATCTTGGTCATCTTCTTTCCCCTTTCCTTCAGATCCGCCGCCTGAAGGGTCAAAAGTTCAGCGGCCTCGATCTCGGTGGCCATGTCAGCGATCTTAAAAGCAATGCCCTGAAATTTCGAGATGGGCTTCCCGAATTGCTCCCTTTCCTTGGAATAATCGATCGATGCCTGCAAAGCACCCTTTGCGATACCCAGGGAAAGAGCAGCGATCGAGATGCGCCCCCCATCCAGGATCTTCATGGCCTGCTTGAAACCTTCCCCGATCTCGCCAAGGACCATGCTCTCATGCACCTGACAGTCCTCGAAAACGAGTTCGGCGGTCTCGGAGGCACGCATCCCGAGCTTGTCCTCTTTCTTGCCTCCGGTCATTCCTGGATTATCCCGGTCCACGATGAAGGCGGTCATCCCTTTGCTGTCACCAAGCTCACCCGTCCGGGCAATGACCACTGCCACGTCACTACTGATCCCGTGCGTGATCCAACATTTGGTCCCGTTCAGGATCCAATATTCCCCCTGCTTTTCCGCCACGCATTTCATGCGCATGGCATCGGAACCGGTGTTCGGTTCTGTCAGGGCCCAGGATCCTAAGAACTCCCCTGAAGCGAGTTTGGAAAGGTACTGCTGTTTCTGATCTTCGTTCCCGAACTCAAGGATGTGACCAGTGCAAAGGGAATTATGAGCAGCCACGGAAAGGCCGACCGACCCACAATAGCGGCCTATCTCGCTTATAACACGGTAGTATTCGAAATAACTCATCCCGGACCCTCCATAGTCCTGGGGAACGAGTACGCCCATCAATCCCAGCTCTCCCATCTTGTTCTTCATCAGGTCGATGGGAAGCTCTTGCTTTTCGTCCCACTCCATCAAATGAGGTAGGATCTCTTTCTTTCCCAGATCCTGGACCATTTCCTGGACCATACGTTGGTCTTCGCTCATGTTAAAGTCCATGTTAAGAGTGCTGTCCTGGGAAATACTTTCTTCTTCCATCGCTTTTGGTTTTCAACCTTCCTCAGTAGGAAAGCAATTTAAAAATATTCTCCGAATAGGGGCGGATCCGGTCCTCTCCGTTCAAAAAGGACAGTTCGATCAGGAAAGCAAAACCAGCAACACTCCCCCCTTCCCTTCGGATCAATTCAGCCGCCGCAGCGGCGGTACCTCCGGTCGCTAATAGGTCATCGTGGATGAGCACGTTCATTCCTTCTTTAAGGGAATCCGCGTGCATTTCGATCTCCTCGCTTCCGTATTCGAGCTCGTAGCTGACGGAGACGGTCTCTGCGGGAAGCTTCCCTTTTTTCCGCACAGTAATAAAAGGAATGTTCATTTCGATGGCCAAAGCCATCCCGAAAAGGAAACCCCGGCTCTCAACCCCAACGATGGCATTGGCTCCCATCCGTTCGGCCTCTTCCTTGAATCTCGCCAATAGCTCCCGCGTCAATCCCGGGTCCTCAAGAACCGGCGTGATATCCTTGAAATCGATACCGGGCTTGGGATAGTCAGGGATCTCCCGGACCGTCCGTCGGGTCCGTTCGGCGAGCGGATCATCGTTCATCGGAGGATAACTCGATATAGGGTGCAATTTTACGATATTCTTTGGCACCGAACAGATCCAAAGCCCGCAGTTCCTTTTTCTTTTTGAAGGCACCATACCGCTTCTGATGTTCCACGATGGCTTCTGCTTGCTCGGGAGCAATGTAGGGATGCTGCATCAAGCGGCGGCCGGTAGTGTCCAGGGGGATCTTATCGATGTTCCCTTCGCTTATGGTCACCTTTCCGGATAAAGCTCTTACAATGCTATCCGGGACCCCGTAGACCTCCTTCAACTGTTCAAGTTCATGGAACCCACCCAAAAGTTCCCGGTATTCGACGATCCGTCCGGCAAGCACTTTTCCAACACCTGGTAGCTCTTTCAACGCTTCTTTTCCGACCTCATCGATGGCCAACTTCAAAGCTTCGTGGTCGATCCGTACGTAAGGCTCCCATTTCCGGAACAAGGGAGTATCCACTACATAGAGATCCAAGAGGTCGCTTGGTTCCCAGAACCTCCCCCCTGCTTTCCGATATCTCAGGACGACCTGTGCTTGCTCAGGGCTCAGCCCCAGATCGGTCCAACCTTCCTTCGGAAGCTCATTCGGATCGAAAGGAAAGGGGTCGGGGTCTTTCTTACCTCTTTCTTTCGATCGTCGGGAACGACCTTCTGGCTGCCCTTCCTCTTTCTTCCTGGGGTCCGGGAACTTCAAGGAGTCACTCCAGGCACGGACGTGTTCTTTACTTAACGAATAGACCTTCAAAAGGTCCTCTTCGTCGTAGAAATGTCCCCCGTTCTCCCGATAATTCACGATCACCCGTGCTTGATCCTCGGTAAGGCCCAATGCCTTCCATCCGTCCATAGGCACTTGGTTCGGGTCAAAGGCAAAAAGGCTGTCCGGTACGTAACCTTGCCTCTTTTCCGGGTTCTTCTCTTCAGCCCGTAGCTCGATCCTTTCAACCTCGAGATCCGGAGCTGGTTCGAGGAAATGCTCGTAAAGGAAGAAACTCCCCGCAAAGATCAGGTTGAGGACGAAGAGGAGCGTTCCACCGCTCAGCGTTCTCCTGTCGATGCGCAGTCGATCGCGCCAGTCGTCAAAAATGGTCCTAGCTGTAGCTCACCCTTCTAATCCCGGGTCTTGGGGATCTCGCCGGACTTGATCTTGGCAAAGTAGTCCTTGAGATCCCTGCGCACCTCGCCGGAGAGGAGCAGAAGCCCGAGGATATTGGGAAGGGCCATCCCGAGGATCATCATGTCGGAGAAAGCGAGCACCGCACCGAGCTCGGAGGAAGCGCCGATAACGATGAAAACGAGGAAGAGCAGCTTGTAGGAGTAATCCGCGACTTTGTTGTCACCGAAGATGAACTTCCACCCCTTGATCCCATAGTAGGACCAGGAGATCATGGTGGAGAAGGCGAAAAGGACGATGGCGATCATGAGAACGGTCCCGAACCAGGGGATCTCTTTGCTAAAAGCGGCGGAGGTCAGTTGCGAACCCGCCAGATCACTAGCACCGCTGGCAAAGCCGGTAAAAATGAGCACGAGGGATGTCATTGTGCAAACGAGCACCGTATCCACCAAAGGCTCCACCATGGCCACGAATCCGGCGGAAAGAGGCTTGTCGGTCTTGGCAGCGGACTGGGCGATGGCAGCGGATCCGATCCCAGCCTCGTTGGAAAAGGCAGCTCTTTGGAATCCGACGATGAGAACTCCGATAACCCCTCCTTTCAAGGAGGAGGCATTGAAGGCCCCATCGAAGATCTGTCCGAAGACCGCTCCGATCTGATCGAAGTTCATCCCGATGATGATCAAGGAGAAGAGAACATAAAGCAAGCTCATGAAGGGAACGACCTTATCGGTCACCTTGGCGATGCTCTTGATCCCGCCGATGATCACGATGCCTACCAGCACAGCGAGTACCATTCCAAAGAGCGCCCGGTGCTCTTCGAGGCCCGGGAACTGAGTGGCCACCTGATTGAAGGCCTGATTGGCCTGGAACATATTCCCTCCACCAAGAGAGGCACCGATGACAAGGACGGTGAATACGAACGAAAGGATCCTTCCCAGGTTCCCCCAACCTTGTCCCCAATTCCTAAGCCCGTCGTAGAGATAATAGAACGGGCCCCCAGCGACCTCTCCTTTTTCGTTGATCTTCCGGTACTTGCATGCAAGGGCACACTCAGTGAACTTGCTGGACATTCCGATCAAGCCTGCCAGGATCATCCAGAACGTAGCGCCGGGCCCTCCAAGCGATATTGCCACGGCCACCCCGGCGATATTGCCCAGGCCGACCGTTGCAGAGAGAGCGGTAGCGAGCGCCTGAAAGTGACTTACCTCCCCCGGGTCATCGGGCTTATCGTACTTTCCTTTTATAAGATCGACGGAATGCCGGAGGCCGCGGAAGTTGATCCAATTCATTTTAAAGGAGAAGAAGGCCGCTCCGAAGACCAACCAAAGCACGATGAAGGGAATGCCACTGGTTTTGGGATCTCCGTTCGGATGCAGGGCCGGACGTGCTTTTTCGTAATCGATGCGCGCGAGGGGAACCCTCTTACCATCCAAGTCTCCGGAAATGGTCACATCAGCCAAGACCCGTCCTTTTTTGATATTCCGACGAAGGGTCCCTGCACGCTCAGCAAAAGCCGTATCCCGGGTCCCATCCAAGCTCACGATAGCGATCGGCTCCTCACGCTCCACTTTTTGGCTTTCTTCCACGAGCCATTTTTTCAGCTCGATCCTCGTGACGGAAGTATCGAGCGCACCCGGGGCATGCTGAACGTAATGGTCGGTCATTACGGTAGGATCGTAGAGCCCTATGGAAGCAAAAGGATCGGCGAGAAGAACGGATTCGATGCTTCCAACGATCGGGGTGAAACCGCCGTTCAACGTCTCCTGGATCGATTCGGCATCGATCTTACCGCTCAGTTCGATCGTATCCCCGGCCGCATCCCAGACCTTTACCTTATAGGGAGTGCCTTCGACCAACCCCGTTGCCTTGGAGCTCTTGAGCGATATGCTCTGCTTGCTCCACTTGTAATGATAGGGAGGGGTCCCGCTCTTGATGATCACCCGAGCTTCCCCATCGTTGATGGTAAGACTAGGATTCTTCAACTTCAGTTCCCCTTGCAGGTCCTGAGAGGAAGCAGAAAACCCTAGCGTAAAAAGGAAGGGGAGAAGAAAGAGAAACTTGCGCATCGCTAACCGTTTGCTAAGCCGTGCAAAAATGAGATCTTTTTATGCTCTGTCAAAACGATCATCGATCCACCACATGATCACCGAATTGTTGGATCCTCTCGGGATCTCCGAAGAGGATCAGCTTATCATCCGCCTGGAGCTCTTCCTCACCTGAGGGATTGGTCAAGACCTGCCCATCCCTTCCGATAGCGAGGAGAGTCACGTTGAAACGCCTTCGGATATCGATCTCGCTCAATCGCTTATGGAGGAATTCAGAATGAGGACCGACCCTTAAGGTTATGATCTCCGTGTTATCGATGTGATCGCTAAGCTTCTGCATCGATATGGAACGGGAGGGAGCGTTCCGGAACATCTCGTAGCTGTCCTCGCGGATGCTTTGGGTGAACCGTTCGATCTCTTCCTCCGGTATCAGGTAAAGGGACATCACCCGGCTGAAGATCTCCACGGAAGTCTCGAACTCCTCCGGGATCACTTCGTCGGCACCGAGGTCTTTCAGTTCCTGCACCTCGTTCACATATCGGGTCCGTACGATAACGTGGATGCTAGGATCGATCTGCCGGATGTTCGAAACGATCCGTCGCGTGCTCACAGGATCGGATATGGCTACAGCCACAACCTTGGCTTTTCGGATATGGACCTGTTCGAGCACGGCCGGGTGGACCGCATCCCCGAACATGATGGGCTCCCCTTTTTCCTTTTCCCGCTCCACGGCATCTGGGTTCAATTCCAAAATAAGGTAAGGGATATCGATGCTTTTGGCCGCCCGGGCTAGGTTCATTCCGTTCAACCCGGCCCCTACGATCACAAGGTGACCTTTATAGACCTCCTTTTTCTCCACCGGCACATGTTGCTGTACCTCCGCGAAACTGAAGCTCCGCTTCAGTACCTTCGGAACGGACGCCTTCATGATCGCTGCTGTCATCCGATGGGACACCGCGATCAGAAAAGGGGTCACCGCCATGGTGAGGATAGAAATGGAAAGAAAATACTGGTTGGTGGTCGGATCCAAAAGCCCGTGCTCGATCCCTACCCGCGAAAGGATAAAGGAAAATTCACCGACCTGAGCGAGGGAAAGGCCTACGATCATTACGGTACGGAGCGGAAGGCGAAGGATGAATACGGCGAGTCCCACGATGAAGGTCTTGAACAAAAGAACGGAGACGGTCATCAGAAAGATCTTGAGGGGATGTTCCAAAAGGAAACCTACATCGAGCAACATCCCGATCGAGATGAAAAAGAAGCTCGTGAAAAGCTCGTAAAAGGGAGCGATGTTCGCGATCGCTTCCTGGGAATATTCCGATTCGGATATGATCAAACCGGCCATGAAAGCCCCGAGCGAAAGTGAAAGCCCGATCGAGGAAGTGAGCCAGGCAACCGCGAAACAGATCACCATGATACTGATCAGGAAGAGCTCCCGGCTGTTGGAACGGACCACATAGCGGAGGAGTATAGGGACCAGGTAGCGCGCGGACAGCAACCCTCCTCCTACCACGAGCACGGCCTTGAGGAGGATCATCCAGGGAGAATCCTCCATTGCTCCTTCCTGAGAAGAGAGGAGGGGGGTGAAGAGCATCATCGGCACCACGATGATGTCTTGGAAGATGAGGATCGAAAGGATCGTACGTCCATGCGGAGCGGTCAGCTCATTGCGCTTCTGAAGCAATTGAAGCACGATGGCCGTACTGCTAAGGGATAAAAGAAAGCCCATGAAAACGGCTCGATCGCTCTCCCATCCCAACCCTAGCATGAGAAGATAAACGATCCCGACGACCAGGGCGACCTGAAGCCCCCCCCCGACGAAGATCAGTTTCTTGGCTTTCTTGAGCTCCTTAAGGGAGAACTTGATCCCGATGATGAAGAGAAGAAAGATCACTCCAACCTCAGCAAGGAGCTCAACCTCGTGCACATCCTTGACGAGGCTGAGCGCATGCGGACCAGCTATGGCACCTGTTACAAGGAATCCGAGAATAGCGGGGAGCCTGAACCGATCGAAGACGAGAAGGACCCCGATCGAGAGGGCTAGAATGATAACGATATCGTTTAGCAGCGGGATCCCCATCCTTTCCTTAAAAGGATCAAAAGAAACCTAAAGTCTCAAAGATCCCACACGCTGGGCTTCCGCTTGCTGAAACGAAGCTTGAAGAATTCCTTGTGCTCGAGAATGAAAGCCATGATCAGGTAGAGGATCAACGGGCTTCCGAAGGTTATGAAGGACAAGTAAATGAAAAAGAGCCGGATCCGGTGCGTCTGAATCCCTAATTTCCTTCCCCACCAATTACAAACGCCGAAGGCGTGTTTTTCGAAATAATCCAGGATCCGTTGGATCATGAGGCTTCCTTTTTCATGATGCGATGCCCGATCGCACACTTTAGACAATTGCGAGGATCGCAGTAGCTTTCCATCAGTTCCATTGTCCCTTGGGAACGGGAGGCATTGTCCGGAACGATCCCTAGGCTTTTCCATTGCCTTTGGACCCGATCCTCTTCCGGCGGCAGGCTTTCGAGGATGCTGAGCGCTTGCTCCTTTCTTTCCGGACGTCCCCACTTTTCCCCATAGAAGAAGAGAAAAGGGACCAGCGCATTGATCACCAGCCTTCGCTTCATCTCTTTTCCCACTCTTCCGGACGCTTTTCGCTTCCGTTCTTTCCCAAATTTACAATGAAATCGCCAATAATCCGAGGCAGATACTTCGAAAATGCCTTCAAGGTCCTTTTCTGAGCCGAGTTCCGGAACGGCGGCCCATGGATCACCATATCTGTGAAGAAAAGCGGCCAGCTGAGCGATCCGAAGGGTCGGAAAGTCAGCGGGCCGCAAACGGAGAAAGCGCCAGGCAGAAGCCTCCATCGACCGAAGTTCGTACTTTTTGCATAGGAATCGATATTCTTCGAACAAGTCCGCAGCATATGCATCTTGTTCCCCATCCCCTAAGAGACCGGATTGGCCAAAGAGCAGCGCCTCGAGGGAGCGCAAGCTCCCCTTTTCCCGAAGAAGGACCGACAAAGGGGTGCGGATGCTGAGCTGCTCGAACGGGGTGGCGTTCACCCTTCCCCCGAAATAGCGCGCCAGCGAACAAAAGAAGGTAGAGCGGAGATCCTTCCCGCATAGCTCCCAAAGCTCATTCAGCCGTTGCGCTTTTCGCTGGACCCGCTCCATGCTGACCCTTTCGATCCAACTCCAGATCAGCAATGGCGACAGCCCTTCGAGCATGTTGCCACAAGGGATCCGCTTCTTCCGGTCATTGATGAAACGATCGTAAGCCTGAGCAAGACCCTCAGGGATCCGGCCGTTCAATTCCAGGGTGTCGAGAGAAGAGCCTTTTGACGTAAGGGTCATCTGATCCGCTTGCAGCACTACGTGCAGGACCACATTATCGTAAGTGGGATCCTGATCATGCCCATGCTCGTACCATTGGGAGCTGCGAAAGTGGATCTCGACGTGGCCGGCCCAAAGCAATCCCCCGATCCGAACACGCGCGTTCTGAAAATCCGGTCCTCCATCCTGATGGGGATAGCCAGCATCTTCCACCTGGAGGGGTTTGCCATCCCTCGTACGCAAGTCCGTTCGGGTATAGAGGCGGTAGCGCCAGAGATAATGAAGGAACTCTTCTTTCATCGCATAAATGATCCACTTTTCGAATATAGTGGATCGATCATGGATGATCAATCGGATGCCCGCTCTTCCAGAGCCCTTTCCATAACCGCCTGTACCTCAGCAGCCTTTTCCCTGGCCTTATCCTGGAAATCGGTCCCTCTGGAAGCGTAGATAATGCTGCGGGACATGTTGACAAGAAGGCCACAATCCCTTGTCATCGCATGTTCGATGACCGTATCGAGCTGTCCACCCTGGACTCCAACGCCTGGAACGAAGAGAAAATGGTCCGGGATAAGTTCCCGCACTTTGCGAAGCATTTCTCCGTTCGTCGCTCCAACGACGAACATGACGTTCTCGATACTCCCCCATTCACAGCCCTTTTCGATCACCTTCTCATAGAGTTTTTGATGGCCGGGCGCGATGGGGAGGAACTGAAGGTCCAGGGCCCCTTCGTTGGAGGTCAGGGCCAGTATAATGGCCCATTTGCCCTTATAAGAAAGGTAAGGCGTAACGCTATCATGCCCCATATAGGGAGAAAGGGTCACCGCATCAGCGGAGAGATCTTCGAAAAAAGCTTTCGCGTAGTAGTGCGAGGTGTTGCCGATATCTCCCCGTTTGGCATCGGCCACTACGAAATGCTCCTCCGGTATGACCGACATGGTCTTTCGAAGTGTCTCCCAGCCTTTGGCACCGTCTTTCTCGTAAAAAGCGAGGTTCGGTTTATAAGCGACACAATAGTCCTTTGTCGCTTCGATGATGCGCTTGTTGAACTCGAAGTTCGGGTCCTCGTATTCAAGGAGTTCTTCGGGGATCCGGTCGCGGTCAGGGTCGAGGCCGACGCAAAGGAAGCTTCGCTTACCGAAGATCCGCTGTATCAAGGTCATTCGGTCCATTAGCTCTCCGTTCCTTGCGTATCAATATCCGCCAGCCCCTCCTGTTGGAGCTTTTCTTCCTGTTCTGTCATCCGAAGCCGTTCGATGAAGGGATCGAGTTCCCCGTTGAGCACTCCTTCGAGCTGATAAAGCGAGAATTCGATCCGGTGATCGGTCACGCGCCCCTGCGGAAAATTGTAAGTCCGGATCTTGACCGACCGGTCTCCGCTCGATACCTGGGAGCGCCGCTGTTCTTCCCTTTCGGCCACCTGTTTTTCTTTTTCCTGCTCGTAAAGGCGCGCCCGGAGGTGCCTGAGCGCAGCACTGTAGTTCTTTTGCTGGGAACGGGAATCCTGACTTTCAGCCACGAGTCCGCTAGGAATGTGCGTGAGGCGAACGGCCGATTCGGTCTTGTTGACGTGTTGGCCTCCAGAGCCGGAAGCCCGGAAAGTCTCTTTGCGAAGGTCCTTTTCCTCCAACTCCACATCGAGGTCCTCAGCTTCCGGAAGGACCGCGACCGATGCCGCACTGGTATGGACCCGACCTTGTGATTCGGTACTGGGAACTCGCTGCACCCGATGGACCCCTGACTCATATTTGAGGGTTCCGTAGACGTCCGCTCCCTGGACCCGGATCACGAGTTCCTTGAACCCACCGGAAGGACCTTCGGTCTGGCTCAGCACTTCCTGTTGCCACCCTTTCTTTTCGATGTAACGGCTGTACATCTTGTAGAGGTCCCCGGCGAAAAGTCCCGCCTCATCTCCACCAGCTCCAGCCCTGATCTCCATGATGGCGTTCTTATCATCTTCCGGGTCCTTGGGGATGAGAAGGTATTTGATCCTTTCTTCCAGTTCTCCTTTCTTCTTCTCGAGCTTTTCCTTTTCCTCCTCCGCCATCTCTTTCAATTCATCATCACTCTCCTCTCGAAGGATCCTTTCAGTGCTCTCCAGTTCGTTCAGAAGTTCATCATACTCCTCATAGGCCTTTTCCATGGGTTCGAGCTCCTTGTACTCTTTGGTGAGCGGGACAAAGCGCTGCTGGTCATTCGCCACTTCGGGATCGCTGAGCCATTTGGCCACCTCATCCCTCCGTTCCTTAAGTTCACGCAAACGATCGCGAAGGCGCTTCATACCCTCAATAGTGAAAATTCCCGAGCGGACTTTCTATGCTGAGCCCCTTTCCTTCTTCCGACCGTTCACAATGACCGACCACCCTTCCCTCAACATCATAATTCGCTGCGATATCGATAATACGCATGGCCGACCTTTCATCCGGAACGAAAAGCTCCATTCGGTGCCCCATATTGAAGACCTGATACATCTCTTTTCCTGAAGTACCGCTAGCTTCCCGGATCCGCTCGAAGATCGGCGGGATCTCGAACAGGTCCGTTTTCTTCACATGCAAGTTACCGACGAAGTTCAGGACCTTGGTCTGTCCCCCTCCACTGCAATGCACCATACCGTGCACCTGGTCGGACAATTCCTCCAACACATCCCGGACGATGGGAGCATAGGTCCGGGTCGGGGAGAGAAGGGCTTTTCCGATGTTGAGAGAGGTTCCTTCGAGGGGATCTCGCAATCCATAAGGTCCACAATACCTAACATCATCCGGTAGGTTCGGATCCGCGGTCTCTGGATAACGATCGCCCACTGCACGCGAAAGCAGGTCGTGCCGAGCCGCCGTGAGACCATTGCTCCCGATACCGCTGTTGTATTCCATTTCATAGCTCGCTTGTCCCGAAGAAGCAAGGCCCACGATAAGATCCCCGTCCCCGATCCTTTCGTTGCTAATGACCTGATCCCGGCGCATGGAACTACTCACGGTGGAATCGACCACAACGGTCCTAACGAGGTCCCCGATATCAGCCGTTTCCCCACCGCAGTTGTGAGCTTTGAGGCCAAATTCCCGCAACAGTTCAAGAAAAGCTTCATTCCCTTCGATCAGCTCAGAGATCAATTCCCCAGGAATGAGCGACTTGTTCCGCCCGATGGTAGAAGATGCCAGGAAAGGACCGGTATTGCCCACGCATAGGAGATCGTCCACGTTCATGACCAGTGCATCCTGAGCGATCCCTCGCCATACGCTCTTATCGCCCGTCTCTTTCCAGTAAGCATAGGCGATGGCTGATTTGGTCCCTGCCCCATCCGCATGGATCAGGGAGCAGCGCTCAGGGTCTCCGCTCAGATAGTCCGGTAGGATCTTGCAGAAGGCATGGGGGAAAAGCCCCTGATCGAGATCAGCGACGGCATCGTGCACCTCCTTTTTGGAGGCCGAAACCCCTCGCTTTTCATAACGCTGGCTCATGAAAAGGTGCTTGGAAAAGGGTCGAAAAGGGTGACCGCGGAATTCCAGTTGCTACTATCACAGACGAAGCGAGAAGCGGTACTAACCGCCCGAACCTCCAGAGCTATCAGGATCTTCGGTCCCATCCGACCCTTCGGGATCACTCGAGCCTTCGGAACCATCCGACCCCTCACTATCGTCCTCTGATCCGTTCCCTTCATCACCTTTTTCTCCTTCTTTATCCCCTTTCTTCCCTTTCGGGACATAATCCTCCCGCAGCACGACAAAGACCGTACGGCGGTTCTTCTGGTGGGCAGCCTCTTTTTCTTCCTCGGTATTCATCTTCTCGATCTCCGACATCGAGATACGAGGCTTGGATTCGCCGTACCCCTTGGGCACCATTCGGGCCGAGTCGATCCCCTTTTCCATGAGGTATTCCACACAGGTCTCAGCCCTTCGCTGCGAGAGCTTCTTGTTGTATTCATCGCTCGCTCTCGCATCGGTATGCGCCTGAAGCTCGATAACGATCCTGGGGTTCTTTTTCATGATATCGTAGAGGTAATCCAGGGAGTCCTTGGAATTGACCTTGTCATTAACGAGGAGCGACGCTTTATCGAGGGGATATCGCACCTCAGGAAGCTCGATGGTCTTCTTTTCCCCCTCCTCGGTGACGGTCGGCTTTAGTTCAGCCTCGTGGTTGAAGACCCGTGATTCTTCGTAACCTACCGTAGAGATCTGACCCGTTGCAGAGAGGAAGTTTTTCTTGGATGCCTTTATCTTGTATGTATTCCCCGATTTCAGGATACGGTCCCTTCCTTGCTCTTCAAAGCGGACCATCCCGTTCTGGTCCGTGTACTTGGTATAATTGGAACCATCGGATCCCGTGACGGTCACCTTCACGCTATCCAGCGGTTTCTTATTCTCCTTGTTCATCGCATGGACCATCAAGGTGAACTTCAACGGCGGCACTTTAAAGCTGTAGATATCATCCTTTCCACGCCCTCCTTTTCGGTTCGAGCTGAAATATCCCTTCTTCTCGTCAGCACCCTCATAGATGATCCCGAAATCGTCGGCGGAAGAATTGAGGGGGTGCTTCAGGTTCTCAACGCTACCCCATTCGAACTTTTCCTCATCTTCATTCCCCGTCATTTGAGCACTGAAATTGTCGAGCCCTCCCATTCCTTGATGGCCATCCGAGGCAAAGAACAGTTTTCCGTCCTCGCGCAGGAAGGGATACATCTCATCGCCAGAGGTGTTGACCTCGCCCCCTAGATTAACGGGTTTTCCCCATTTGGCCTTCGATCCTCTTCCTTCCTTCTTGACCATCCACAGATCCTTGCCCCCATGCCCCTTTTTCATATCAGCGGCAAAGACCATGACCCGATCGCGGAATCCCAGCGTGGGATGACCGATAGCAGCTGAATCGTTCCCTTCCGGTCTCACCGCTTTAAGGATCTTGGTCGCTCCCCATTCACGACCACTCTTCTTCGCATAGTAAATATCGGTCTTCAGTCCTTCGTCCTCATTGTACTTGGAGCGGGTGAAATAAAGGGTCCTGTAACGGCTACTGAGAGCAGCGCCCCCTTCGTGGTGCTGGGTATTGATCTTGTTCCCGAGCCCGGTAGGCACACTCCACTTTCCTTCCCGATCCAGTTCGGACTTGAAGAGGTCCTCGTAGCTTTCACCATAGATCTCGTTCTGCCCTTCTCCAGTAGCCTCATCCCTTGAAGAAGTGAAAATGATCTGATTCTGCCTGCGATTGGCGTAAGCAGGAGCGAAATCCCGCTTCTTGGAGTTGATAAGGGTCTGAGCTTCCACTTTGTGACGGGTAGGATCATCCATCCAGTCGCGTGCATTCTTGCACGACTCGATCCCTTGGGTCGCACGAGGGTCGTCAGGCTTTTTCTTCTTGTAATTCTGGTATTCGGCGATCGCTTCTTCGTATTTCCCTTGCCTTTTCAAGGCCTGGGCAAGCCGAAGAATGGCCTCGGGGTTATCGTACTGAGCCTTGATCGCTTTGCGGTACCAGACCTCGGCCTGCTCGTATTCGTTCGTATTACGATAACATTCGGCGATCTTGAAGATGATCTTGGCTTTGACCTCCGGTTTTCTCGAATTCGAGTAAGCTTTCTTGTAAAGCTCCGTTGCACTGTAATAGGCACCGTTCTGGAATTGCCGGTCGGCATCCTTTTTAAAGTCCTTTTGGGCTTTCAAGGAGGAAAAACTGAGGAACAGCAAACCCAAGAGGATCCACAAAGGGCGTTGAATTGGATTCTTCATCGCGACATGGTAATTGTGGGATTCAGGATCTCAAGGGGCCAAAACTAAGGATTTCTGTTCAGCCTAAAAAACAGGGGCTCCGTCGATCGAAGCCCCTTTTCCGAACGAAGAAGTGTCCGAAAAGGATCCTCACTCAACGGGTGAAAAGGATCTCTCTGGCTTTGGGTAAAGGCCAGAGTTCATCGTCGATCAACATTTCTAGGGCGTCGGTATGCTCCTTAATGGTCTCGAAATAGGGCATCACCCTGTCGCAATAAGCTTCAGCCCGCTCCTTGGCTCCCTCGAGCTTATTGGCCCTGGAGCGCTCCTCGAGCATATCATCGACAGCTTTCTTCACCCCTTCTATGTTATCGTCGATCGACCTCAATAGTTCGGTCTGGGTCTTCGCCGCTCCTTTCTGGGATCCCAGGACCTCTTTCATACCCCTTACATTATCGATCAGACGGTTCTGATAATTCAGAGCGGTCGGAATGATGTGATTTTGCGAAAGATCACCGATCACGCGGGACTCGATCTGAAGCTTGAGGGCATAGTTCTCCAGCTCGATCTCATACCGGGCATCCAATTCACGCTCCGTAAAGACGTTCTGTCGCTCGAAGAGCTCTTTGGTCTTTTTGCGGACCAGGACATCGAGCGCACGCGGCGTGTCCTTTAATTCGGAAAGGCCTCTTTCCTTGGCTTCTTTCACCCATTCTTCGCTGTAGTTGTCCCCTTCGAAGCGGATGGCCCTGGACCGGCTCACTTCTTCTTTGAGGACTTTTAGAACAGCTTCGTCCTTCTTATAGCCGTTCGCGATCTGATCGTCGACCTCCTCCCGGAAATGTCGAAGCTGGTCCGCCATGATCGAATTGAGAGCGGTCATAGCTGCCGCGCAATTGGAACTCCCACCGATCGCACGGAATTCGAACTTGTTCCCGGTAAAAGCAAAGGGAGATGTGCGGTTCCGGTCGGTGTTGTCCTTAAGGATACTTGGGATCTTCCCGATATTGAGCTTAAGGTAGCTCTTTTCCTCAGCACTCATCTTCCCCTTTTTCTTGACGTGTTTCTCCAGATCTTCAAGCACTTGTGTCAGCTGGCTTCCGATGAAGACCGATAGGATGGCCGGCGGGGCTTCATTGGCACCGAGCCGGTGGTCGTTCCCGGCGGAAGCGATGCTCGCCCGGAGGATATCGGCGTTGTCGTGGATGGCCTTGATCGTATTGATAAAGAAGGTCAGGAACTGCAGGTTCTCCTTCGGATTCTTCCCGGGACTCAACAGGTTCTTTCCGGTATCGGTGCTGAGGGACCAGTTGTTGTGCTTTCCGGAACCGTTCAATCCCTGGAAGGGCTTCTCGTGAAAAAGGACGCGAAAATTATGGCGGCGTGCGACGCTCTCGAGGAGGATCATCAATAGTTGATTGTGATCGTTGGCCAGGTTGGCCTCTTCGAAGACCGGCGCGCATTCGAACTGGTTCGGGGCCACTTCGTTGTGCCGGGTCGTTACCGGCACGCCAAGCTTCAATGCTTCAACCTCGAAATCGCGCATGAAGGCGTTCACCCGTTTGGGGATCGCACCGAAATAATGGTCGTTCAGCTGTTGGCCTTTCGCGGGATCATGTCCCAAAAGCGCCCGGCCCGTCATCACCATATCAGGGCGTGCATTGAAGAGGGCTTCGTCCACGAGGAAATATTCCTGTTCCCAGCCGAGCGTCGCGTTCACCCCTGAAACCTTCTTGTCAAAATAGTGGCAAACGGGAACAGCAGCATCTTCCACAGCATGTAGGGCTTTGAGGAGAGGCATTTTGAAATCGAGGGATTCCCCGGTGTAGGAAATAAAGATCGTGGGGATGCAGAGGGTCCGCCCCAGAACGAAAGCGGGTGAAGTAGGATCCCAAGCCGTATACCCCCTTGCTTCGAAAGTGTTACGGATCCCACCACTTGGGAGACTGGAGGCATCAGGTTCTTGTTGTACGAGCTGTTCGCCATCAAAACGTTCGATCACCAATCCGTCCTCGACCGGATCGAAGAAGGCATCGTGCTTCTCCGCCGTAGAGCCGGTCAATGGCTGGAACCAATGGGTGTAGTGGGTCGCTCCTTTAGCGATCGCCCATTCCTTCATCGAAGATGCGACCTGATCCGCAATGCTCCTGTCGATCCGGTCTCCTTCGTCCATGGCCTTCTTCACACTCTTGAACGCCTCTTCCGGCAAATGCTCACGCATGGCCGCGGTTCCGAAGACGTTCTCTCCGAAATAGTCCGAGACCCGATCGGATGGGGGCTCCACTTCATAAGGGGCCCGATCGACGACATTCTGGAGGGCATGGAATCGAAGGGTGGCCATAGGATCTTCTTTTTTTATTCGCGGATAAAGGTACCCTTATGAAGGGGGTTACTAAAGAAATTATCCCTATTTTCTTTTAACACCCCGTTAACAAAAAGGGGGGTCCAAGCGATCAACCCGCAGTCTTCGGGATCAAAATGAAATAAAGATAGGCGAGGTAAGCGATGAGGAGAATAGCCCCTTCTATCCGGTTGATCTTTCGTCCTGTGACCATAAAGGGAAGAATGAGGAGCGAGATAGCGATCATCCAGTATATATCCCCCTTTAGAACCCGCTCCGCTACCTGAAGCGCTCGGATCGTACTAACGGTACCAAGGATAAAGAGGAGGTTGAAGAGGTTGGAACCGATCAGATTCCCTACGGAAATATTCCCTTCCTTGCGGAGTGCAGCGATGGTGGAAGTAAAAAGTTCGGGTACGGAGGTCCCGAAAGCCACAAGGGTCACAGCGATCACGTGCTCGTCCACCTGGAAGGCTTCAGCAATACCGACCGCCCCGTCGATCAAAAGGTCGCTCCCCAAGGCCAATCCAGCGATCCCGATCCCTACATAGAAGAGGATCCAGAGGAGCGACATCCCCTGGTGCTCTCCTCCTCCACTTTCCCCTTCATCCCCCTTTTCCCATCGATTTCTTGATCGACGGATGATGTAATAATTATAAGCGACCAGAGCGAACAGCATGGAGATCCCCTCCCATTGGACCAGACGGAGGTCCCGGATGAAGAAAAAGAAAAGGAATGAAGCGCCCATCATAACCGGCCAATCCAAGCGCAAGGTGTCCCGGTCCGCTGCGATCGGTAGGATCAGAACGGTCGTCCCAAGGACGAGGCCGATGTTAGCAATGTTCGATCCGATCACATTCCCGATGGAGATGTCGTGATAATCGGTGATAGCAGCTTTCAGGCTTACGAGAAGCTCGGGTGCTGAGGTCCCGAGGGAAACGACGGTCATACCCACGACAAGCGTAGAGAGCCGGGCTTTATAAGCAACCCCTACCGCTCCTTTCACAAGAAGTTCACCGCAACTCAGAAGCAGGGCAAAACCGAGAAGTAGCCAGAGAAAGTCCGTCCACATGGCTCAGCGATAGCGGTACACCAAGGCCCAGCGATCACCTCCCATCCTTCGAAGCCCCTCCCCTTTCCTTTTCTTCCCCTTCGGAAGGAGCATTCCGCCGTGGATCCATTTGATCAAGTTCTTCACGTACCTGATCAGCGGATCCCTTTACCTGGTCGGTGGACTCTCGGATGTCCTTTTGAAGTTCCCCGCTCGCCTTTCGGACCTGTTGGATACCCTTTCCCATTTGGCGGGCGATGTTCGGGAACCCTTTCGCTCCGAAGAGAAGAAGGGCTACGAGGAGCACGAAGAGGATCTCACCTCCACTGATATTGAAAAAGAGGAGTGTCATCATCGGCATGGAACTGCCCAAAAGTACGGAGAAAAGGAGGGGTCACCCCGCTTTCGAGGCTTCCTTTTTCGCAGGCTTTTCTTCCGGCTCATGCCAGGCTTTGGTCAAGTCAACGGTGGAAGGCGTGGCCACGAAAAGGGAGGAATATGTCCCGACGATGACCCCGACCATAAGGGCGAAAGCAAAACCGCGGATCGTTTCACTCCCGAAGATGAAGATCATCAAAAGGACGACGAAGGTCGTCATCGAGGTGTTGAAAGTCCGCCCGATCGTACTGTTCATCGCTCGCTCGATCACCCCGAAGGGTTCCTGCTTGTGATGTTCGCGGAGGTGCTCACGGATCCGGTCGTAGACGACCACCGTGTCGTTGATGGAATACCCCACCACGGTCAGGATCGCAGCGATAAAGGCTTGATCGATCTCGAGGGTGAAGGGCAGCAGGCCGTAAAAGATCGAGAAGCAGGCCAGTACTACCACCACGTCGTGGAAAATGGCAAGGAGCGCTCCAAGTCCGTACTGCCATTTCTGGAATCGCATCAGGATATAGAGGAAAATGACGATGATCGAGAACAGGACCGCCCAGAAAGCAGAGACCTTGATATCCTGGGAAATGGTCGGATCCACCTTCCGGGAACCGAGGATCTTCGGATCTCCGACCACGTTGTTCATCCCTTTCATGAGCTTTTGCTCCACATCTTTATCCACGCCTTCTCCATCATCATCGAGCCGATAATTGGTAGTGACCTTGACCTGATTGCCTCCTCCGAAGGTCTTTACTTGCGGCACCAATTCGATGCCCTTTTCATTGACGAACTGATCCGCCAGGCTGGATTTGATCTCGTTAACACCTGCATCTCCCATGAAACGGACCTTATAGGTGCGCCCACCGGTGAATTCGACCCCGAGGTTGAACCCCTTCGTGGCAAAGGAGATAACACCAGCTAATACGACCAGACTGGAGATGCCATAGGCGATCTTCCGCCCTTTCAGGAAGCCGATGTTCATATTGCTGAACGCGTTCTTAGTCCAAGCCGTGGCAAACCGGATCGAGCGCCTCTTATCGAGCCGGGTCGTAAAGATCAGCCTGGTAATGAAGATCGAGGCAAAAAGGGAGGTGAAGATCCCGATGATGAGGGTCGTTGCAAAGCCCCTTATGGGACCTGAACCAAAGGTCGCAAGAATGATAGCTGTAAGGAGCGTGGTAATGTTGGCGTCGACGATCGCAGCGTAAGCCTTTTTATAACCTTCGGATATAGCAGGATTAAGGGCTTTTCCTTTTCCAAGTTCCTCCCGGATCCGGTCATAGATCAGCACGTTAGCGTCCACCGCGATACCGATCGTGAGCACGATACCAGCGATCCCCGGGAGGGTAAGCGAAGCCTGCAGGGAAGCAAGCGCACCGATCAGGAAGAAGAGGTTCGCGATGAGGGCAAGGTCAGAGACCAGACCGGCTCCGTGATAATAGGACACCATGTATAGAAGGACCACCACCAAGGCTATCACGAAGGACATCAGGCCGGAACGGATGTTCTCCTCACCTAGAGAAGGCCCGACGACGGATTCGTCAACGATGTTCAACGGTGCTGGAAGGGACCCTGCATTGAGCAGATTAGCCAAGTCCTGAGCCTCGGTGAGATTCTCAGCTTTGTTGCCCCCACCCATACTGATAGTGGACCGCCCGTTCGGGATCTCACCCTGCACGATGGGAGCCGAATAGACCTCATCATCCATAACGATGGCGATGGCCGACCCCTTGTTCTCCCGGGTCATATTGGCCCATACGGATGCTCCCTGACCGTCCATCTGCATGATGACCTGAACGTTCCCGTTCCGGTCGAACTCCTGACTGGCCTCGGTGATCCGCTCACCATCCAATCGGGCATCACCGGAACGCGTGGTCACTTTGATCGCATATAAGCTAAGGATGTTCCCTTGAACGGCCTCCGCACTCCACATGAAGCGGAGGTTCTCCTGGAAGATACCCTTTACGGCAGGGTGGTCAAGAAGCTCGTTCACCCTAGCGGTGTCAGAGACCTTGGCGATACCAACGACCGGCCCTTTCCGAAGCTGAGACCCCCCGCTTTGCGGATTCCGCTGGACGTTCGGTCGGAGAACGCTGAAGAGCGGGTTCCTTTTCCTGAATTCTTCTTTTGTGGTCTGATCCTGGGTTCCTCCTTTTGCCTGAGCAGTGTCCTCTTCGTTCGCCCCAAGGTCCTCGAGCAGCTCCTCTTTCTTCTTTTCTTCGGCCGTGTCCTTTGCGGTAGTGTCGGCATCAGCACTAAGCGTATCCCCCCCAGCCGAGCGGGCCGTATCTCCCTCCGGAAGGGTGTCCGCGCTGGGTTCGTAATTCGGATAGAGCGCCTCCTGCAATGCAGCATCAGCTCGCTCAAGGTTCTTATAGATGCGCCGATTCCCATAGGTCTCCCAGAATTCGAGGCTTGCAGTAGAGCGAAGATAATCCCGGACGCGCTCCTTATCCTTCACTCCGGGAAGCTCCACAATTATACGTCCAGTAAGGCCCTGCTTCTGGATCTTGGGGTTGGTCACCCCGAAACGGTCGATCCGTTCCCGAAGGATCTTTTCCGTGTTCTGAACCGCCTCTTTCCGCTTCTCCTTGAGAACTTCGATGATCTCCTGATTCGTGGCATCAGGAGAAAAAAGCTCCTGGTTCTGGCGGTTGTGCATGACGGCGGCCAGCTTGGCTTCAGGAGCCCGCTCCTCGAACTCCTGAAGAAAGGCATCGAAGAAATTGTCCCCCTTGTTCTTATATCGCTCTTCCGCAGCTTTAAGGGCCGCCCTGAAGGCTGGGTCCTCAGGGTTATCCGCAAGCTTTTTCACCAGACGCGGGAGAGAGACCTGAAGGGTAACGCTCATCCCACCCTGAAGGTCCAGGCCCAAACTCAGTGCTTTTTGCTTGCATTCATCGTAGGTATGCCCAAAAACAGGATAGATCTCCTTGGTACCGTTCCGTCGGAGATAGCGGCGCTTGTACATCAGATGGACAGAATCCATCTCATAGGGCTCCATCTCCGTACCCGTATTCCTAAGCGAATCGAGCTTTTGATCCGCAAAGCTCATCGCCTGGTCCTCCATGCTCGCCGTAAAGTACGAGAAAGACAACTGGTACAAGCAAGCAAGGGTCAGGAGGACCGTAAAAACCCATATCGCCGTCTTGTTCTGCATCTAGCTCCTTTTTGGGGGTCGTTCGGACGCGCAAATATAGGATTTCAACACTAAAAAGCTCTTTATGCTTCCCCTTCCTGATGAAATTCCTACTGGAGCTCCCCTATCCGCTTTCTTATCTTTGTTATATGGGCCGATGTGCTGCTATTTCATCCGCAAGTCTCCTATTGCTCCTCATCCTTCCTACTGTCGGAAAAGGCCAAGCCTTCGGTCCTCACCTCGCTCCTGAAACGACCGTTCTTACCACCACTGGGGATTCACTCGAGAACCCTTGGGCAGGAGGCCTGAATGCGGTCCAATTATCCCGTTTCGACGCGGACCGTGACGGAAAGAAGGACCTTTTGGTATTCGACAGGAGCGGCAACAAAGTCGAAATCTTTCTCCAAAGGCAAGAACAAGGAAGCAAAAAATGGGTGCACAGTGAAGCTTTTGACGAAGATCTCCCTTCGTTGAGTGATTGGGTCCTTTGCCGTGACTTCGATCAGGATGGGGACCAAGACCTCTTCACCTCCAACTCAGGAGGCATAGCCCTTTTCGAGAACACGAGCAATGGAGCAGGCCCTCTGGAATTCGTATCGATCAGTACGCAACTTTTGTCCGACCATTACCCGGCCGATCCGAGCACCGGACCGATCAACATCTACGTTCAGAACGCGGATATCCCTGCTATCGATGACATCGATAGGGATGGCGACCTGGACATCCTCAGCTTTCACATCCTTGGCGGGCAGGTCGAATACCACAAGAACACAGCTCTTGAGCAGGGGATGAGCGACACGCTCATCTACGAGCGCCGCAATGCTTGCTGGGGATACTTTTCGGAAGGCGCAGGAGCAGGTATAACCCTCGATGACAGTTGTAGCGGGAACGTTCAAAACCCTGAGGGCGTTTTGCGGCATTCAGGTTCCACTTTGCTGACCCTGAACACGAACGGTGATAGTGCTAAGGAGCTCATGCTCGGCGATCTTGGAACATCGGACCTCGTACTCCTGCGGAACGGTGGAGGCCCTTTTTCCGCTCATATGGATCAAGTGAACACTCCTTTTCCCAATAATAACCCCGTGGACCTCAAGGTCTTTCCAGGTTCGTTCTACCTCGACGTGAACCACAACGGGGTCCGCGATCTGGTCGTGAGCCCTAATAAGGAGAACACCAGCAACAACAGGAAGAGCATATGGCTTTATCGCAACGAAGGATCGGACAGCATTCCCGCTTTCGTATTCGACCGGAAAAACTTCCTTCAAAAAGGGATGCTGGACTTTGGGGAAGGTGCTTATCCTGAAATGGTGGACATCGATGGTGATGGGGACCTGGATCTCTTCGTCGGCAACGAACTCCTCTTCGAATTCAACAGTGAAAAAGGGAGTTCCATCACGTTCATCGAGAATATCGGGACTTCTTCAAGCCCCGCTTTCCAAGTCGTGAACGAGGATTATCAGAACTTTTCGCAAAAGGGGATGGGAGATGCGCTTCATCCGAGCTTTGGGGACCTAGATGGCGATGGGGATCCTGATCTTTTGATCGGGGACAGCGATGGTTACCTGCATTATTTCGAGAACAGTTCACCGGTCGGGGCCCCTGCATCTTATACCCTTGTCACTCCCCAGTATAAGGATGCCCAGGGGCAGGTCATCGACGTTGGCCAGTTCGCTACCCCTTCATTGGTGGATCTGGACCGGGACAGCACCCTCGATCTTGTAATAGGGGAAAAATCCGGGAATCTTGTCCATTATGAGAATACAGGAACGAGCAACTCCCCTTCCTTCAAAAAGCGCACGGATTCGCTCGGAAAGGTGCACGTTGTAGCGCCCGGCGGTTACGAAGGGTATAGCGTCCCGAGTTTCTTCGAAGATAGCGGAGAATACGAATTGCTCGTAGGGAGCAGATCCGGAAGGATCCATTACTACAAGAACATTGAAAGCAATCTTTCAGGAACTTTCAAAAAAGTGACCGATGCCTTTGGGAACATCGATGACGGGAAGCGTTCTTCCCCCGTATTGGCTGAACTCAATGGCGACCAGCGTCCGGAAATGATCCTTGGAGACCACGGGGGAGGACTTCATTTCTATAGAGGCGGAGATACAGTGAGTTCGTCGATCACTTCGGCCCCGAAGGAGGAAGAAGCCCCGAAGCTTTGGCCGAACCCGGTGAGCTCGGGTGGAAAGCTGCAGTTCCGAAGCACGGGGAAAGCTCACTCATTATCGGACCTCATCCTCTACAACTTACAGGGGGAGCGTATCCCTCTGAAAAACAGAGGAAATAGACAGAAAAACCGCATCTCCGTTCGTCTACCGCAACTGGAGCCGGGCCTTTACTTCATACGCTTCCGGTCCAGCGACACAGCTCATGAGTTCATCGTCCGATAAAAAGCCTCCAAAAGAACTTCCCGAGTTGATCGTCTATTTCGATGGTCACTGTAATCTCTGCAATGCCTGGGTGGACCGTATCCTGAGGAAGGAAAACGGAGCGACCTTCTATTTTGCTCCCTTGAGCGGTACCACAGCCCAAGAGCGCATCCCTACAGAGATCCATCACGAGGGGCCCGATGCGATCGTTCTTGAAGAAGGCGACCGCTTTCTAACAGGGGCCCGAGCAGCTTTTCGCATCGCTCGCTTTTTGCGCTGGCCTTATCCGTTACTTCGTTCCCTTCGCATATTCCCGAACAAGCTAGCGGAGGCCGTTTACAGCTGGATCGCAAAGAATCGTTACAAGTGGTACGGCAAACGCGAGGAATGCCGTTTACCCACCCCTTCGGAAAAGGAACGCTTCCTGGACTGAACGCTTTAACCGACGACGTTCATGTTATCCAGGACACCCATTACTTCTCGAACGTGATCGGCCGAAGCGCTGAGCTGTTCGCGTTCTTCATCGTTAAGGTCGAGCTCGATGATCTCTTCGATCCCTTGCTTTCCGAGTTTGACAGGGACGCCCAGATAAAGATCCTCCATGTTGTATTCACCCTGTAGCCAAGCACAGCAGGGAAAGATCCGCTTTTGATCGCGCACGATGGCCTCGACCATCTGGGCAGCAGCTGCACCGGGTGCATACCATGCTGAGGTGCCGAGCAGATTAACGATCTCGCCTCCCCCTTTTTTGGTGCGCTCGATGATCTCATCGAGCCGAGACTTGTCCACAAGTTCGGTGACCGGGATCCCGGACACGGTGGTGTACCGCGGCAATGGGACCATCGTATCACCGTGTCCGCCCATGAGGACGGCCTGAATATCCTTCGGAGAAACATTGATCTCCTCAGCGAGAAAGGAACGATAGCGAGCTGTATCGAGGATACCGGCCATTCCAAAGACCTCGTGAGGTGGCTTGTTGGCGCTCAAATAAGTGCAATAGGTCATCACATCGAGCGGATTTGCCACCACAACAAGTTTAGCGTTGGGGGATCGATCAACGACGCTCTCCGTCACGCCCTTGACGATCTCAGCATTCGTCGCGATAAGATCATCCCGGCTCATTCCCGGTTTTCTTGGAATACCAGAAGTGATCACCACGACATCGGAATCCTTTGTCCGTTCGTAATCGTTCGTCGTACCAACGGGTTTGCTATCGAAAGGAAGGATCGGAGCGGTCTCCCACATATCCAATGCCTTTCCTTCAGCGACCCCTTCTTTGATATCGACGAGAACGACCTCGTTGCTTAGTTCCTTTTGAGCGATCACGTTCGCACAGGTGGCTCCAACGTTCCCGGCTCCTACGACAGTAACTTTCATATCGATCGTTTCTTTTTGGTTTTTGGTTGGGGGGTTAAAGATAACAGCTTTCCCGGTCCTTCCGTAGAGATCGTGGCGACCCACCGGACTTTATCGACTTTTGTTCAAATAAGGGATCCGGTCCGGCAACCTAATACCCGGTCCCACGTCATAAGCAAGGACAAGAATGGATCCTTCGAACAAAGAACTTGCGGAGCTCATCGAAGGCTGTAAAAGGGGAGAAAGGAGCGCCCAGAAACGAATATTCGAGATGTATCAGCCCCAATTGATGGGCACATGTCTGCGGTACACGAAAGACAAAGAGCGGGCAAAGGATATCCTTCAGGATGCCTTCATCAAGATCTTTGCGAACATCGCCAAGTTCGAGGATACAGGGTCTTTCGAAGGATGGATGCGACGGGTGGTCGTGAACACAGCGATCGACCACCTACGTAAGAAAAAGAACGACCATGTCTTTCTCGGAGAGGATTCGAGCCCGGAAGATCATCGGGACGAGCAACTAGATGAGGAAGCTAACGTCAAAGAAGAAGAAGCATTCAAACAAGCGAAAGCAAAAGAGATCGTAGAAGCATTGCAAGAACTTTCTCCAGCATACCGGACCGTCTTCAACCTTTATGTTGTGGAAAATTACTCGCACAAGGAGATAGCGGAGATGCTCGACATCAACATCGGCACCTCCAAATCCAATCTTGCGAAAGCGAAAAAGAACCTGAGGAACTTACTGGCCAAGAAAGAGACCGATGAGCAATAAGCCCCCTTTCGAACAGTGGATGAAGAGCAGCTTGGAAGGCTACGAAGCTCCTTATGATCCTTCCGCATGGGAAGGCATCGAAAAGGAACTGGACCGGATGGATGCCTCCGAAAAGCGTCCGAATTCCCGTGATCAAGGGAAGCAGTTCAAGAAGTGGTCCGCATGGGCCGCCGGTGCTGGCATTCTTATCGTGGCCTCCACCTTGCTCTATACGCAAGTAGGAGAAGAGAAAGAAAAAGCGGACAAACAGGGACCAAAGGTCGAGGCAAATGCCCAGAAAGAGCTCCGTGAAGGGAATGAAGTGCATCGTGGTGAAAAAGAAGAGCATTCCGGGAATGCTGCACAAGAGAAGGAAAAAGCGGACAGCAAAGGCTCGAAGGCTGATGCCCCGAATGAAGAAGGGACCCGGAACGAGGAACTTCCTGATGATCATAAAGGGAACAAGAAAGCTAGCGAGGCGTCCACCGAAAAAGACCAGGAGCAAGCTTTGGCCGACCTTCAAGAGGGAAATGGAAGCAATGAGGAGGAAGCGAACGGAAATGATCCCACGAATAATGGGGACGCCCCTGGAAAAGAAGAGCAGGCCGATAAAGGGAATGATCGCCTTCCATCCGAAGTGACGATCCGTGCGAGCGCTCAAGAGGGCTGCCCTCCGTTCAAAGTCTCCTTCAGTACGGCAAAGACCCCCAAGGGCGTTGATTACTTCTGGGATCTCGGCAACGGCAGCTATTCCAATAAAGCTGAACCAACGCACCGGTACGATGAAGGAGGAACGTACGACGTTAAGCTAACCCTCACGGATCGTGAGAGCGGAAAGACCATGACGGTCACCGAAGAGTCGTTGGTACGGGTCAACCGTCCGCCTGAAGGACATATCGTAAAGCTCGAAGAGCGGGGACTTCGAAAACCCCGACCCATTACCGGATTCCGCATCAAGAATGCTGGGAACGTTGAGCGGATCGTATGGCAACTCGGGGACGGCACCCGGATCGAAGGACAGCAACGGGTTGAGCATCGCTATCCATCCAAAGGTGTCTATGTGGTAAAGGCTTTCCTCACTGATGAGACCGGCTGCAAGGATACGCTTCGATTCAACTACGAACAACAGAAAAGCTACGACCTCCTTGCCCCGGATGCTTTCTCACCGGACGGTGACGGCAGGAACGACAAGTTCCTCCCGGAAGCGCTCAAGGTACTCGATGTGCCATTTACCTTGACCATCCATGATCGGTCCGGAAAAGTCGTTTACAAGACCGATAACGCGGGTTCACCCTGGAACGGAAGGTTCCAGAACAATGGTGAGACCGTTTCCGCCGGAAGCACTTTCCTTTGGGTCGTTGTCCTCGAGAACGAGCGAGGGGAGGAGGAAAGCTATAAAGGCCACGTAACGGTCGTGAAATAAGTTCCGAAGTTCCGCTCATCCTTCCGATCGATCTATCTTCGATCGATCGAAAGGTCCATGTTCCGGTTTCCCTTCATCCGTATTACAGGAGGGTGCATTCTCGCACTCTTCGCTCTTGCGAGCAAAGGGCAATCCCAAGTAGGGCAACGTGTCGACCACCGGATCAGGGTTCGCCTGGATGACGAGGCGAACATGCTCCATGGAAAAGGGAGCTTTCGATACGTGAACCGCTCCAATACACAACTCCAATGCATCTACCTTCATCTATGGCCTGAAGCCTATAGCGAGCACAACACAGCTCTGAGCCAGCAGTTGCGGGAGCATGGCGACCTTTCACTCTACTACGCTTCTGAAGAAGAAAGAGGGAGCATGGACTCTCTCCATTTCAGGGCAGAAGGGAAAAATATCCCGTTCTACCGGGATGATAAACATCCTGATATCGGCCACCTGCTCCTCAACGATCCCCTGAACCCCGGGGACAGCATCGAGGTCAAGGTCGACTTTCGAGTAAAGATCCCTGACGCGGCCTTCTCCCGGATGGGCACTGAAGAAGATGCCTTTAGGATAACCCAATGGTACCCCAAACCCGCCGTTTACGATCAGAACGGTTGGCATACGATGCCCTACCTCAAACAAGGAGAATTCTACAACGAATTCGGTTCCTATGACGTGAAGATCACCCTTCCGGCCAACTATACGGTTGGAGCTACGGGCAAACTTGTTGGGGACGGGAAGGAGCGCAAGCGATTATCCCGGATCGCCCGAAAGACGAGCGAAAGGGACAGTTTCCCGGAGGAAACCTCATTCCCCGCTTCATCGAAGCAAATGAAGACCCTTCATTATCGGGCCGACAGCGTGACGGATTTTGCATGGTTCGCCGATAAACGCTATCGGGTCCTCCAGAAAAAGATCCCCCTTCCCCGCTCGGAACGAACGGTAATGGCCAGGGTCTTTTTTACCGATCATCAAGCCGACCTCTGGAAGCATAGCATGAGATACCTGGAACGAGCCCTTTATTATTATTCGTTGTGGGTAGGCCCCTATCCCCACGACCGGATAAGCGTTGTCAGTAGCCAAAGCGGAGAGGGAGGCGGAATGGAATATCCAGGCGTTTCCGTGATCGGACCTGTGAACTCCGGCCTGATGCTCGAACGCGTGATCGCCCACGAAGTGGGACACAATTGGTTCCAAGCCACCCTAGCCACCAACGAACGGCGGCATCCCTGGATGGACGAAGGACTGAACAGCTACTACGAAAACCGTTACATGGAAACCGTCCACCCTGATCTGGGCCCTTTTGCGGGGGTTCTTCCCAAAGCTATCATCGAATACCTTGGTATCGAGGACAAGGACCCCATGTACCAACACTACCTCCAATACAAATTGATAGCAGCCCAGGAAGGGGACCAAGCCATATCCCTACCCGCCACTTCCTTCACGTCCAGCAATTACGGAGCGATGGTCTATTCCAAAGGAGCTTTGCTGTTCGACTACCTGGAACAATACCTTGGCAGAGAGACCGTCGACCGAGCCGTAAGAAGCTATTACGATGAGGAACGCTTCTCACATCCCGAGCCGGCCGATCTAAAAAGAGCCTTTACTTCCCGGACCGAAAAGGATCTATCACCTTTTTTTCAGGGCTTCCTTCACACTACGGGGGAGATCGATATGAAAATGAAAAAAGCGGGAAAGTCGGAACGTTTCCGCTATGGCGATCGCTATAAAGTAACGATGAAGAACAATGGGGACATCACCGCTCCTTTTCCCTTAACAGTGATCCAAGCGGATACCATGGTCGAGGAAAAATGGATCGAAGGGCTAAAGGATCAACGTACGATCCAGCTCCCCTATCATACCGGGCAGGTCAAGGCTTTTGGGGTCGATGGAAAAGAGAAGATCCCCGAGATCGACCGAAGGAACAACCGCTATAACAACCGTTCCCCCTTGTTCCCGAGACAAGAGGGTTTGAGCTTGAAACCTGTCATTGGACTGAAGGATCCTCCGAAGGACGAACTTTACCTTTTCCCGAGCTTGGGATGGAACAGCAACGATGGGTTCATGACCGGTATCGGGATCCATGATCAGGGGGTCATCGCTGAACCCTTCGACATCGCCCTGGCCCCGATGTACGGATGGAAGAGCAAGCGCATCACGGGTCTTGCTTCTTTCGGATGGAATGCTTGGTGGGACGATTCTCCCCTCCTCGATCATCTCCGTTTCAGCGTAAGTGCTAAACGCTTTTCCTACACGGACATTTATGGCAATGGGGGATACTACGAACGGCTCAGTCCTTCGCTCGAGCTTTGGTACGAGAAAGGGGATCCCCGCTCGCCGAACCGGCACCGAACGAAACTCGAGGCCCCTGCGATCCGGACGATCAGCGATAAAGAAAAGGAGAATGGCTCTGCGCTTCTGGATGGAACGGAATTTTACTATTCCATCGCACAACATTGGGAACGTTCAGATCCTTTATTACCCATGGAGGCTGAGATCAAAGCCCTTCATCATGAGCAGTTCACCCGTATAAGCGGACGATGGGAAGCTTCTTTTAGTTACAACGAGGATCAGGACGATATCACCCTTCGCCTTTTCGGAGGTGAGTTTTTGCGCAACGGTCACAAAAACCCGGTTTACAATTGGCAGATGAACGGAAGAGACCCTTCACAGGACTTTCTTTTCGAACACTATTTCTTCGGAAGGGGAAAGCGAAGTGGCGTTTTGAGCCAACAATTCACCCGTAGTGAAGGAGGCCTGTACATACCTACTGCTTACGGAAGCTCCAACGAATGGATCGCCTCGATGGGACTTGACGTCGAACTCCCTTTTCCGGACCGGCCAGCACTCAAGCTCTTTTTCAACCAGGGATGGGCTCCTTCCGCTTTCTCAGAAGATCCGCTTCACCTTTACGAAGCAGGAGTGAGCCTTTCTCTTTTCGAGGACATCGCTGAAGTCCATTTCCCTGTACTATTTTCTTCTAGGATCGAGGACGAACACGAGCTCAATGGGATCGGACCGGCCGAACGTATCCGGTTCGAACTAAGGCTCGACCGGCTCGATCTATTCGAAAGACTCCGGACACATAGCCTTTGAAAGGTAACGGCAAGATATATTTCGCTTCAGACCTCCACCTCGGGGCTCCGGATGTAAAAAGCAGTTCCGACCGGGAGAAGCGTTTCGTGCGCTGGATCGATGCTTGCCGCCCCGACATGGAGGAACTTTACCTCCTCGGCGACATCTTCGACATGTGGTTCGAATACAAAAAAGTGGCTCCTAAGGGTTTCATAAGGCTTTTGGGGCGCCTGGCGGAATTGGCGGACGAAGGGATCCCGATCCACTACTTTACCGGAAACCATGATATGTGGGTCTTCGAGCATCTCCCCCGCGAAGTGGGGATGACCCTTTATCGGGATCCTCTCCGTACGGAATTGAAAGGGAAACGCTTTCTGCTGGGGCATGGAGATGGACTGGGACCTGGGGATCGGGGTTATAAGTTCATCAAAAGCGTCTTTCGGAACCGGGTCAGCCAATGGCTCTACCGGTGGATCCATCCGGATATCGGACTACCTATCGCCCATTATTTTTCGAAAACGAGCAGAGAGGCAGGAGAAGAGGAATACCTGGGAGAGGCCGATGAATGGTTGGTCCAATATTGCAAGAGCGTGCTCGCCGAGCAACATTTCGATTATTTCATCTTCGGTCACCGCCACCTCCCCCTCGATATCCCTCTTAAAGGGACAAAGGGGAGCGCACGTTACATCAACCTGGGGGATTGGCTGCACTACAACAGCTACGCGCGTTTCGATGGAGAGGAGCTAACGCTGGAATACTTCGAAGGATAACCACTCAACAGGAGGCTTCCACTAGTTCGATCAAACGATTGGAATACCCCACTTCATTGTCGTACCAGCCCACCACTTTCACGAGGTTTCCAACCACAGATGTCAGCTTGGAATCGTAGATACAGGAATTCGGATCACCGATGATATCCCGGGAAACGATAGGATCCCCTTCATACCGGAGTATCCCTTTCATCCTTCCTTGCGCGGCTTCTTTAAAAAGTTCATCGAGCCGCTCAGCCTCCACCTCTTGCTCCACTAAACAGGTGATATCCGTGAGCGAGCCATCCGGGACCGGAACCCGGATCCCGCAACCCCCCATTTTAAGGTCCAGATGAGGGAAAACGCGGGTAATGGCCTTTGCAGCACCAGTGGTCGTAGGAACGATGGACTCTGCAGCTGCTCTAGCCCTTCTGAGGTCCTGATGGGGGGAGTCGTGTAGCCTTTGATCCATAGTGTAGGAATGGACCGTGGTGATATAACCTCTTTGGATGCCTGCGACCCTATCGATCAGATCGATCATAGGAGCCGCCGAATTGGTCGTACAGGAGGCGTTAGAGACGATCGGTTCATCTCCTTGAAGGCGTTCCTCTTCGATCCCCTTCACGACCATAGGGATGCTATCATCCTTAGGCGGAGCAGAAAGGATCACTCGGTCGACCCCTCTTTTTAGGTGTCCACCCGCACTTTCCCGCGTCAGGAAAAGCCCGCTGGATTCGATCACTACATCTATCTCAGCCTCTTCCCAAGGGACCGATGCAGGGTCATTTTCTTGATAAAGGGGAACGGACCCCCCCTCTATCGAAAGGGAACTCCCATCCTCCCACACCTCCCCTTGAAAGGGACCGTGGACCGAATCGTATTTAAAAAGGTGTCGGAGGGTCTTGGCGTCGGTGGGATCGTTGATCGCAGCGAGTTGGATCGATCCCCTATTCGATAAGATCCGGGCACACATCCTTCCGATCCGCCCAAAACCGTTTATGCCGACACGGATCATGCCTTTTCCTCTGGCTCAGGGTATCCTGAGCATCAGGGACGGTCTATTAGCGACTAATGACCAACTTGCCGGTACGGTCGAAGTCATCGGACCGAGCACGAAGGATGTAGACCCCTTCGTTCAGGTCGCCCACATCCAGCCGGACCTCGGGGTCCGAACCTTGGACCCTTTTCGACCCCAGATCACTCACCTTCTTACCCTTCAGGTCATAAATACTGATCCGCATCTCCTTGGCAGACACTTCTGAGAAAGAGATGAAGGTACGCTCAGAAGCAGGATTCGGATGGATATCGAAAGATGCATACGGATCCTCCTTTCCTGCCTTCACATTATCCTCAGGCTTGATCGACTTGAAGTCGTCGCTCTTAAAGAAACCTCGGCCATGAGTACCGAGATATATATACCCGGGATTTTTCGCTCCTTCATCCCAGGTCAGCTTTTGCTGTTCGATGTCAAAGACCGGCGTATGGCCTAGCGCATCATCGTTCTGTGGAGCCCATGTATTACCTCCATCATCAGAAGCATAGACCCCGTATTCGGTACCTACCAAAAGAACGTTGGGATCGTCCCGTTCGATGATCACATCGTAAACAGGCATTTGAGCCAATCCATCGCTCAAATTGGTGGTCGAAGTTTTCCAAATGCAGTTGAAAGAAGGTGAGGAAGAGGTAGCATCGAAAGTCTGCCAAACCTTATTCTTATCATCATATCCACTAAAGGATACGGCTACGTGGTCCGGGTCGTTATGGTCCACATCGATGCCAGAGACCGGAGAAGAGGGAGCAGGGTTGGTGTCCAGAACCTCCTTGGATGTGACCTCATTCTGGAATTGAGTCGCATTATAGGCGCTATCAAGCCCGGATACTCGGTAAACACTCCCGTTCATGGTACCTATCCAGAGGTAATTACCATCGGGAGAAAAAGCATAGCAATTCACAGCTCCGGGATAGCTCACCGATCGAACGGGATGAGCATTAACCTGACTCTTGGTCAATCGCAAAGCATCCCGGGTAAGATAAACGGAAACATTCCCCTGATCTTCCGCTGTGAACGCGAAAAGGGATTGGACGGGATCCTGGACCAGGGTTGTATCACCATAGGGCAGCGAATCCACTGGCAATGTCCCCTTCACTTCCTTTTGAAGTGTTTGGCTCTTATATCGGATCGTATCTCCTTGGTAGATCGTACTGGAATCCGATCTCGTGTTAATATATTCCACCGAATCCTTGCTATCAGTGTCATTGGGGTCTTCAAAGAGCCGAATATTGGAATGGAATCCCTCCACCAAGTTGAAATCAGAGGAATTCAGGAAATTGCTGATCTGGCCTCCCCCGTTCTCGCTTCGTTGAACATAGTCACTAGGAAGGGGTTGATTCCCATAGGTTGTAGCGAAAAGCACGGATGGGTCCATCTGGGATATTTCACTGGCAAAGCCATCTCCTCCCCGAACTTCATCACCGTAATCCCATCTTCCTTTCCGATCAAGATAAATGGTGCCGTTATCCTGGGTTCCTCCAAGGATCTGGTCACTGGGACTGAACTCTACAGAATAGAACTGAGTAGTGACATAACCTCGATTGGAGGGAAGGAAGGTCTCCAGGTTATCATCAGAAACGAAAACACCACCGTCGGTGCCTATATAAAGCTCAGAAGCGCTAGCCCAGGCAAAGGCGTGAATGTCCGCATGAACATAGAACGGGACAGAAGCAGGAAAGCCATTATTGGTCGCGAGTTTTGACCACTGCCCCGCATAAGGATCGAACTGGGTCGGTGTGTTCTTCCATTTCCAGAGCGTGACCCCTCCGAGCACGATCGTCCCGGGACTCCCGGGTTTAACTGAAATAACATTATCGTAATCCGCTTGACCGAAAAGGCCATTATTGAAGGGCTTAAAACTGCCACTTCCTCCACCAGCGATCTCATGCCAACTATCCCCTCCATTCTTGGTCATATGAACGCTATGTAGAAAACCGCCGGAGGTGAACACCACGTACATGTAATCCTTATCGGTGGGGCTCACAGCGACTTCAGCTCGCCCGCCTGTATTATCCGGAAGGGGACTATTAACGCCGAACGTCAGTTCTTCAAAGTTGCTCCCTCCATCGGTGGAAAGATGAACTCCTCCTCCGGTATTGCTGGCAAGGATGTGATCCCCATCGGAAGAAGCATCGACCGAACTCGCAGTACTTACTCCCAAGTTGGTGAAGGAACCATTGCTCGGATCATACCGACTTAGCCCTCCACTAGCAGCGATCAATAACTTATTTTGAGCCCCGGGATCGGAGGCAATATCGTTGATAAATGCCCAGGGATCGGACGTCTTGTTGCTATCCGGACGGGTTCCAGATACCAATTGAAAGCTATTCCCTCCATCGCTAGAAGAATAGAGTCCCCTTCCCATGAAACCACTTCCTCCTTGTCCACTATTTGGTCCACTATTCCCAGACTCATGTACAGAACCAGTGGCCACGTAAACATCACCGTTATTCAATTGCGCCATACTGGAAACGATGACCTCCTCATCAAAAGCCGGCAAACGCCTCCAATTCTTACCCTTATCATTCGATTTCCAAACACCACCAGAAACACCACCCGCAAGCATATTCGAGCTATCACCCTTCATGATCAGGATCGACCGGGTCCGCCCCCCTTGGTTGACCGGCCCTTCGCTGGACCAATCGATATCCAAAGAACCGGCTTTCTGGCCACTGAATTCCTTAACGGCCTTACGGGTCTGACGGACTTTTTTACCCGTTATCCCCTGACGAATAGCCTTGTAATATTCTACAGCCCCTTTATAGCCAGATGCAGCCTCTCCAAGGAGTTCTCCTTCACGAGGTTCATACTGCTTTTCACCGTTCCCTATAAGAAAATAAGCCCCTGAAGCGACAAATATGCATGCGAGGGAGGTTAAGAACGGGATCGATCGGCGAACCTGCATAATGGTGATTGTTTCAAGACGACGAATGATGGGCAATTATAAGAAAAAATGCCCGCAAAAAAGCGTTTTAAAAGACGTGTTTTTCCGCATGATAGGAAGAGCGGACCAAAGGACCGCTTTCGACGAAGCGGAATCCTTTCTCCAATCCGATCGCTTTGTATTCTTCGAATTTCTCAGGCGGGATGAAATCCTGCACAGGAAGATGCTTCGGGGTTGGCTGGAGATACTGCCCGAGCGTCATCACATCACAACCGACGCTCCGGAGATCATCCATGGTTTCGATCACCTCCTGCTCCGTTTCCCCCAACCCGAGCATGATACCGGATTTGGTCTTCATGCCGGCCCGTTTCAATCGAAAGAGCACTTCGAGGCTCCGATCGTACTTGGCCTGAATACGGACCTGCTTGGTCAAGCTGCGGACCGTCTCAAGATTGTGGGAAACGATCTCAGGGGCCACGTCGATGATCCGCTGAAGGTTATCCCATTTGCCCTGGAAATCCGGAATAAGGGTCTCCATGGTGACGCCGGGGCATTTCCTTCGTACCGCTTTGACCGTATTCGCCCAGCTGATGGAACCTCCATCCTTCAGGTCGTCACGGTCCACCGAAGTGATCACGGCATGTTGGATCTCCATGAGCTGGATGGAGCGAGCGACCTTGGCCGGTTCAAATGGATCGGGTTCATCCGGACGGCCGGTGGCAACGGAACAGAAACCGCAAGAGCGCGTACATGTGTTCCCGAGGATCATGAAGGTGGCGGTCCCATTGCCCCAGCACTCCCCCATATTGGGACAATTTCCGCTCTCGCATATGGTGTGGAGCCCATGCTCATCCACAAGGCTCCTGACACGTTTGTAATTCTCCCCGGTAGGTAACTTGACGCGGAGCCAACGGGGCTTTTGCACGCCCCGCTTCCCTTCGCTCCGCTCTTTTGTTCGGTTGGCTTCCTCCTTGGTCTTCGTATCCACGCTCATCAGCGGTAATATTTCTTCCCGTACTTTAAACAAACATACAAATTGAGGAAGACTCGCTTGTTCGAGACATCCTCTACTTCTTCCACGGCCATGATCGGTATTCGCTGATAGAAGGCATCCACCATGACCCCTGTCTCTATGGCCTGGATGCCCTTCTCATCACCTGCATACTCGAAGTTCATCCCGAACTTCCCGTAAAGACCGGGATGGAATTTCATATCGCCGAGCCCTTTGCTCCACGAAGCTCGCCCATAAATATTATCAACCCGATGGTCATCGGGATCGTAACGTTCTTCCTCGATCCGCTGATAGGGAACGTCCGGTTTGCCGATCTCCAGATAGATCGGTTTGAGCAATCCGAGAGAGGGACCCGCGAGCAGTTCGTAAGATACTTGCACACCCCCAGGGCGGATCTTTTCGAAAAGGACCTTTTTGATACCCATGCTCGGCCGGAACAAATAGAAGGCGTTCAGCTTTCCATAAAAATAGCCTTTGGCATCCTCGTAGTATGGATTGTAACTCTTGAACTCCTTGGGATGTTTCATGTTGGCGAACCCGAGGGAGAGCAACCGCTTTTTATGAACGGTAAGGTTCTTCCCTTTGATCAGCTCCAACCCCCATCCGTTGGAGTGAAGAAAAGCTCCCCCGACGAACTGCTTCTTATATACGGTCCCCTTTTGCGCTTCTTTATCAGCTTTCTGCGCACCAAGAAGAAAGGGAAAAAAAAGCATTCCTAGGAATGCAAGGGAGTATGAAAGAACTCTGGATGGCATTTATCCTTTTAACGAACTTACCGGACTGCTGTTCACATTGCTTTTCTAAATTAATAAAATTCGCCTTTCAAGGGAACAGCCTTCATCCCATTCAACCCTCCATGCAACGATGATCCGCTTCCCACATGCCAAGATCAATCTAGGACTGAAGGTCTGCGGCAAGCGTGCTGATGGTTACCACGAGATCCTTAGCGTCCTTTATCCGGTCGGTCTCTGCGATATCCTCGAGATCATCCCCTCTAACGAAGGCCCTGGAGAAGCGCAACTTGAGGTGAGCGGAGATCCACAGCACCGAGCAATCGAGAACGACCTTCTGCTGCAAGCTTACCAAGCCCTTCCTGAAGGAACCCGCTCCTACACCCCCCGGATCCATCTGCACAAGCGGATCCCTATCGGAGCAGGGCTGGGTGGAGGGAGTTCGGACGCAGCCCAGCTCTTCCGCCATTTTGCTGGGGCAGGACCGAACCCCTTCGACGAAAAGGACCCTATTGCCAAGGCTGCTGGCCAGATAGGAAGCGATATTCCTTTTTTCCTTCAGGATCGTGCTGCACTCGTATCCGGTCGCGGAGAACGGATGACCCCGCTCGATCTGGACCTCGGAGGATGGAAACTGCTCTTGCTGGTCCCTCCCTATCGTGTAAGTACCGCAGAAGCCTACAAAGGTGCAAGTTCAAGCGGACCACCTTTCCCTCAGGAACTCTCCGCTTTGCCCGTAAAGGAATGGAAGGCCTCTTTAAAGAACGAGCTCGAGTCTTCTGTTTTCAGGAAGCACCCGGAATTGCAAAAATTACGTGATCATCTCTACAAAGCAGGTGCGAGCTATGCTTCGATGACCGGAAGCGGGTCAGGGGTATTCGGTCTCTTCAGAGATGAGGCACCACAGATCCCCAACACCGAAGACCATTTCGAATGGCGGGAAGAACTCCCTCCGCTCACTTAGGAGCTTTGTAATAGATCAGAAGCGCGATCAGAAAAAAGATCCCGTTGGGGACCCATACCGCAACAAGAGGATCCATCCCGGAATTGGTAGCCGCTACGGTAAAGATCTTCATGAAGAAGATATAGGAAACCGCTACCGCCAATCCCATCGCAATGTGCAGCCCCAAACCTCCACGCACCTTCCGGCTAGCGATCGACACCCCGATCAGGGTGAGTACATAAGTGGCCATGGGATAAGAAGTCCGCTTGTGCTTTTCGAGCTGGTAATGGATGACGTCCTCAGAACCTTTCCGCCGCTCTTCTTCGATCTTTCGGTTCAACTCGGAATAGGTCATCGTTTTGGCAGCACTGACCTTTTGCCCGAGATCCTTGGGAATAAAACCGAGCGACGTATCCAGTCGGGACCATCTTTGGACCGTATCCCCCGAGGGAGTGAAACGACGGACCTTCACATCCTGGAGGGTCCAGTCCCCTGAACTGCTATCCCAATCCGCCCTGCTCGAAAAGAGTTTGTACTCGAGCTCCCTGCCATCATCCTTCCATTTTTCGAGGGAAAAATATTTCCCCATCAGGTATTTGGGATGATAGCTCTTGAAATAGATCAATTTACCCGGACCGATCTGCCGGTGAATATGTTCATTCCCATGCCAATGCGAATTCCCTAGATACTCCTCTTCAAAATCGATCCGCACTTCATTGGAATAAGGGACGATGAAATGGTTGAGGTAAAGCGAAAGGAGCGTAAGGATCGTCGCCCCGATGAAGTAAGGATAGAGGAATCGAAGGAAACTGACCCCGCTACTAAGGATCGCCACCACTTCACTGTTGGACGACATTTTGCTGGTGAACCAGATCACGGAAATGAAGATGAAAAGCGCACTGAAGAGGTTCCCGAAATGAATGATGAAGTTGAGATAATATTCAAAGATCACTTCCCAAAGCCCTGCATCGCTTTCCAGGAACTGATCGATCTTCTCCGAGAAGTCGAACACCACGGATATCGAAAGGATCAGGGCCATCGTAAAGAAGAAGGTCCCCAGGAATTTCCTGATAATGTAAAGGTCGATCAGCTTCATAAGGATCAAAGCCGCTCCATCAAGGACGGTGCCGTTCGTTCAACCTCATCCTCAAGGTCCCCTTTTTCGATATGCTCGCGTGCATATCGCATCAGCTCTTGGTAAAAGCTCAGGTTATGAAGCGTAGCGATCATGGGACCCAGCATCTCCTTAGCCATCATAAGATGTCGCAAATAAGCGCGGCTGTATGCTCGATCCACGAAAGACCTTCCCTTGGGGTCCAAGGGCGTATGATCGTTCCGCCATTTAGCGTTCCGGATGTTGATGATCCCGTCCCAGGTGAACAGCATTCCGTTCCGGGCATTGCGCGAAGGCATTACGCAATCGAACATGTCCACGCCCAACGCGATCGAGCGAAGGATATTGGCCGGCGTCCCGACACCCATTAAGTAACGCGGCCGGTCCTCCGGGAGAATGGAGCAGCTCAATTCCGTCATCCGGTACAGTTCTTCTTCGGGTTCTCCGACGGATAAGCCTCCGATGGCATTCCCGGGAGCCCCCATCGAAGCAACGAACTTTGCAGAACGCGCTCTGAGATCTGGATGAACTCCTCCCTGAACGATGGGGAATAGGGCCTGTTCGTGTTCGTAGAGGGGCCCGGTTTTCTGGTATCGGGCCAAGGAACGTTCCAGCCATCGATGGGTAAGCTCCATGGAGTACTCCACATCTCCTTTCGGGCATGGATAAGGGGTGCATTCATCAAAGGCCATGATGATATCAGCTCCGATGCACCTTTGCAGATCGATCGAGTGCTCCGGGGATAAAAAATGAGGGCTCCCATCGATATGCGAGCGAAAAGCTACGCCTTCCTCACTCAATTCCCTTTCCGCTGCCAGCGAATAGACCTGATATCCCCCACTATCGGTCAATATAGGGTCATGCCAACCCATGAAGCGATGCAGGCCTCCCGCCGCTTCCAACACTTCCGTTCCTGGCCTTAAAAGAAGATGATAGGTATTGCCCAATACGATGGACGCCTTGACGTCCTTTTCCAGATCCCTTTGATGGACCCCTTTTACCGTTCCAGCTGTCCCTACAGGCATGAAGACCGGGGTGGGGACATCACCGTGCGGAGTGCTCAGCAACCCATTGCGGGCCTGGCTTTTAGCATCCTTCGCCTCGATCCGGAATTCCATCTGTGAACAAAGATAGGGAGGGGGATCCATGTCGATCTCGGAAATTGGCCCTTTCGAGACACCATGCTCCACCTTTTCCTTATAAGCGGAGGGATCCTTCTCCTTTCCGAGATCCTCATCCAGGGACTGATGCTCGTCCATCGGGACCCACCCCCATCCAAAAGCCCCTTCCTGAGCATCCTCATTCCGGCACACAACGAAAAGAAGGAGCTTCGCAGAAAGCTTCCTCGCATCGTTGCGAGCATGAACGATGGGGACGAACTGATCGTCGTGGATGATGGGTCAACTGACGGGAGTTACGAACTGCTCCAGGAAATGAGCATCGAACTTCCGCTCGTCCTGGTCCGGAACCATAACAGACAGGGTAAAAAACGAGCGCTTGAGATCGGGTGCAAAAGGGCCACGAACGGAACGATCCTCCAGACCGATGCCGATTGCCATCCTCGCTCTGAGGAATGGGCGGACCGCATGCGGGGAGCGGCAGCTCAAGGAGCTGGACTAGTGCTCGGGTGGGGAAGCATCGAAGGGGGAAATGGGCTGCTTTCCGCGTTCCTGCGTTACGAAACCGCCCGCAAAGCACTCCATTACAGTGCTGCCGCAATGCTAGGAGCTCCTTATATGGGTGTTGGCCGGAACCTCCTCTACCACAAGCAGCTTCGCACGGATAGCAAAATGCCCACAAGCTATTATCGGACGATGAGCGGGGATGACGATCTTTTCATCGCCCATGCCGGAAAGCGTACGCGAACCATGGTCGTCGCTCATCCCTATTCGCATACGGTCTCTGCTCCCCCTAATACCTGGAAAGAACATTGGAACAGGAGTCGTCGGCAAGCCGAAGCAGGGCTTAGCTACCCCCTGGGAACCCTTTTCTACCTGGGACTTCTCGAGCTTTCCGAGATCGCTTTCTTCGGAACGACGATCCTGCTCCTCTTCTCCGATCGATGGTTCTTCGTTCTTATGAGCTTTTTGGCCCTTCTCTTTTTAAGGGCTGCTTTCATGAGCATCCGCACTAAACCGCTCATTCCCCGATCCCTGACCCTCCTCACCCCCCTTCTAGCATTCATTTCCTTGATGAACCGTACCTTCGTAGAAGGATCCGTACTCATTTCAAAACCTACGCGATGGCGGTAGGGGATCATTTATCCGAAAAAGCACGTTACGATCATCAGTTAGTTCAAAAGGCGGTTCAGGAAGGAGACCAGAAAGCCTATGCGGAGCTGATGGACCGTTACCGCGACTCCATCTACTATATGCTCCTCAAGATGGTCAACAACCGGGACGATGCTGAAGACCTCACCGTCGAGGCCTTTGGGAAGGCTTTCAAGCGCCTCCATCAATACACACCGGACTACGCCTTTAGCACCTGGCTTTTCAAGATCGCTTCCAACAATTGCATCGACTTCATCCGGAAGAAAAAGAAGAACCTCTACTCCATCGATAACGAACAGGAGAACGAGGAAGGCGACCAGATCGCGATCGATATCAAGGCCGGCAACCTCGACCCCGAGGAGAAGGTGATGAAAAAGCAGAAGGTGGACCGGATGCGAGAGGTTGTGGAACAACTCAAACCCAAGTACCGTCAGCTGGTCAAGCTTCGCTATTTCGAAGAGTACTCCTACGATGAGATCGCCGATGAGCTCGATCTGCCCCTCGGCACGGTAAAAGCTCAGCTCTACAGAGCCAGGGAGTTCCTCCATAACATCATGGACCAGAGCCGGGAGGACATCTGATCGTCCCTGAACGGAATGAACGAGCATGCCCTCCTTTCAAGCTGCTACCCGGAATTAGCGGAGAACAGGATCCAAAAGCTTCTCGCTTTTGAAGAGCTCCTCAGGGAGATCAATCAACAGGTCAACCTCGTCAGCCGTAAAGAGACGGCTTTTGTGCAACGGCACATCATCCCTTCCCTCTTCCCCCTCAAGGTCCTGAACCCACCTCTGGATGCTCATGTCGCCGATATCGGCACTGGTGGCGGACTTCCGGGCATTCCGATGGCCATTGCTTATCCGGGGATGCGGTTCCTACTTATCGACAGCACCCGTAAGAAACTGGATGCGATCGAGGAAATGATCAAGGAGCTGGGGCTCGATAACGTGCGGACAAACCACCAGCGGGTTGAAAAGGCGAAGTTCAAGGCGGACCTTATAACCGGGCGCGCCGTCACATCGCTGCCCCGTTTCGTGGCCTTGTGCAAAAGCCATTTGGCGGAATGTTCCGAAGGAGAAGGCGACCGAGGGATCCTCTATTGGACCGGGGGAGAGCTGGAAGTGCTCAAGGAAACCTCGAGGGTCTTCGAGATGAAGGACGTTTTGGAGCTTGATGCGCTGGCGAGCAAGAAATTGGTCTTCGTGCCGATCCCCTGAGGGAAGCCACCCAATGGAAAAGACCCTTCGATCTCAAGCTTTGGGAACGCTGAGAACCCGGAGGAGGAAGGGAGAGCGACCGGAACTGGTCCATTGCTCCTATCGCCCTTTGGGAATGTTGGGCTCCTGGAACGTTGACCCCTATCCTCCCTTCTCCGCTCCGATCTCGAACTGCCAGCGACTAAGGTCCCGATAAAGGCCGTCCTCCTTGGCCAATAACTCCTCGTGCGTCCCCACCTCGCGGACCTTTCCGGCTTCCAACACCAATATACGATCCGCCTTCTGAACCGTCGATAACCGATGGGCGATAACGATGGAAGTGCGATCGCTCATCAGTTCTTCCAAGGCCTCCTGGACCAGCTTTTCGGAAGCAGAATCCAAAGAGCTCGTGGCTTCATCCAGGATCAGGATCGAAGGGTCGCGGAGGATCGCTCTTGCTATCGCGATACGCTGCCGCTGGCCACCCGATAACTTCACCCCCCTTTCGCCGACCACCGTATCGTATCCGTAACTCAACTCCTCTATAAAAGCTTCAGCATTCGCTTTTTGGGCAGCATCTTGCACCGCTTCGTCAGAAGCTTCAGGGTTTCCGTAGCGGATGTTCTCCTTAACGGAACCACCGAAGAGAAGCACATCCTGCGGGACGATGGCGAACTGATCGCGATAGCTGGTTAATGGATATTCCTCGATCGAGCGACCATCCACTTCGATATCGCCGGAACTGGGAGCATAGAAGCGAAGGAGCAGGGAAACGACCGTCGATTTTCCGGCCCCTGAAGGGCCCACAATGGCCAATTGCTCACCGGCAGCTACCTCCAGATCGATCCCTTTGAGGACCTCTTGTTCGCTCTGAGGGTAAGCAAAATGGAGGTCCCGAAAGCGGATCCTCCCCTCGAAGCGTTCCGGGATACCCTCCCGGGACGAAAGGTCTTCCGGAAGCTCGGGGGATTCTTCGAGGATCTCCATCAGTTCCTCCGTTGCTCCAACAGCCTTTTGGACCTTGCTGAGCTGATCTGCCAGGCCGCCGACCGAAGCTCCGATGAATACGGAATAAAGGATGAAGGAGACGAGTTCGCCCGTACTGATGACCCCATCTTCCTTCAAGTGGACGCCGTACCAGATCACGAGCACGATCACCCCGAAAAGGGCGAAGATGATGAAGGCGCTGAAGCCTGCTCGACCGACCGCTCCTTTCATGGACACGCGGCGGACCTCCTCCGTTCGATCGCGATAGCGGTCGAACTCGAACCATTCGTTGGCAAAAGCTTTCACATTGGCGATCCCCGAAAGGGTCTCCTCCACGATCGTATTGGAGGAAGCGATCTCGTCCTGTGCTTGGCGGGAAAGTTTTTTGATATAGCGACCAAAACCCACAGCAGCGAGGGTCATCACGGGTAAAGAAGCGAGCATGACGAGCGTAAGCTCCCAGGAATAAAAGAGGAGCAGGAGAATGCCCACCAGGATGATGAGCGATTGTCGGAAGAACTCAGCCAAAGTCGTCGTAAAGGTTTCCTGAAGCAGGGAAATATCGGATGCGATACGGCTATTAAGTTCCCCGACGCGGCGTTCGGCAAAAAAGTTCATCGGGAGCCGGATCAGATGCCGGTAGGTGCTCTGGCGAAGATCCGCGAGCATGCGCTCGCTCACGTCAGCGAAGAGGTAGACGCGGAAAAAGGAGAAGACCGCCTGGAGGCCAAAGACCAGCAACAACAGAAGGGCCACCGAATCGATGTTCTCAAGATCGAAGAGCCCTTCGCTACCCGCTCCTCCCTGATCGGAGGCATCGATGAGCTTTCCGGCCAGACCGGGAAAAGCCATGGCCGACAACCCGGAGAGGAAAAGGAAGATCATCCCGAGCGCAAAGCGGCCTTTGTAGGGGTTCAGAAAGGAAAGGATCCGTTTGGCCTTGCTCAACCTGAAGAGGGATCCCTTTGAAGAAGCGTTCTTTTCGTCCGCCACGGGTTTGCGAGTGAATGGGCTGCAAAGGTAGTGGGATCCGAAGAGGGATTTGGCCCGTTCGCTTGGATCCTTTAATTTTGCGGTCCCGCAAAAAGCAGTACGCTATGAAGATGACCTTTCAACCTTCCGTTAAGAAACGGAAGAACAAGCACGGTTTCCGGAAGAAGATGAAGACCCGCGGAGGGCGCAAAGTGATCAATGCCCGCCGGAAAAAAGGGCGGAAAAAGACCACAGTATCCGACGAACGCCATCGCTAAGGAACTTTTCTCGATGCCTCGTTCTCCGAAGCCGCTCTTTTCAGAGCGGCTTTTTTTGTACCTCGCTTTTTGAAGCCCCCCATGGGACGGGAAACAAGCTTTGTTCTGGCTGTATTGGCATGGTCCCCGATCATCCTGTCCGCCCAGGATTCCACCCAGGTACGACAGGAAGCGCTTCGACGCTTCGATGCTTACGCCCCCAAAATTGAGGATTCCCAAGGGATGAAATTGAAATACCGACGAGCTCTCGTCGGTCATTTGAACGCGGACGAAAGATTGGACGCCGCCGTGGAGTTCGGTTTAGGCACGGAAAAAGGGAACAAAGCCGTGGAACGGCAGATCGCGATCTATCTCGGGACCAAAGAGGGTCTCGATGCAGTGGCAGGGATCGAACCAGCCTATTGCCCCAGGCTCTTGAAGATCGAGGACGAACGGCTGATCGTGGAAGAACTGCGTTCCTGCATCCAACCCTCTCCGCAAGGAAAGCTCGAATATTTCTGGAACGGTGAAAGCATGGAATCGGAGGACTAAAAGCTCCTCTTCCTTAAGAGCGCTCTTCTATCCCTTCTTTTATGCTTTGCGCCACCCTCCTTGCGGTCCGCCCCACCCCGATCAAGGTAGCCGAGGCAAAACCCGTCCAATTCCCATACCCCACGAAAAAGAGACCGGGTATGCGGGTTGAAGCGTTCTTATGAACGGCGACCTTTCCTTCCTCATCGAGGATATCCAAGCCCCTTAAAGGGGCCAGAGCCGGTTTAAAGCCCGTACACCAGATGATCGCGTCCACTTGGGAACGCTGGCCGTCAGCCCAGACCACACCGTCCTCCTCGATCCTTTGGAAAGGACGCACAGCCCTTAGCACACCACGCTCCCGCGCTTCTTTTACAGAAGGGGTCACGACGATGCTCCCCAGATCGAAGACCGTACCGGTCTTTTCGGTCTTCCCTTCCCTTTGCGCTTTATAAAGTTTGGAGGCCTCTTCGAAAAGCGTCCGTCCGTCCACATGGTCCGGGAGGAAAGAAGGCGCTTTCCGGGTCACCCATAGCGTCTCCGCCACTCTGGAAAGCTCTGCCAGGATCTGTGCAGCGGAATTGCCAGCACCCACGATCAGGACCCGTTTGTTACGGAACGGCTCTGGCCCGCGATAATGAGCCGAATGAAGCTGAATCCCTTCGAAGCGTTCCCGACCGGGGTATTCGGAAGGAATATTCGGTTCCGCCCAGGTACCGGTCGCCGCGATCAAAAAGCGGCATCGGCGTTCCCCATGGTCGGTCCGCAGGAGAAAGCCTTTCGCTCCTTTTTCTACATCCTTCACATGGACCGGACGTTCGACGGGAAGTTCGTAACGCTCCTCGTAACGACGAAGGTAATCGATGGTCTCATCCCGCGTGGGATATTCCTCCCGGCTCCCTGGCATCTGCCATCCGGGAAGCGAACTTGCAGATGAAGGGGAGAAGAGCCGCAAGGAACTCCAGGTCTCCCTCCAGGCACCTCCGGGCTCGGAATGATCGTCCAGGATGCTGAAATCCAATCCATAACGACGCAGGTAGTAGCCTGTGGCCAAGCCGCTCTGCCCACCCCCGATCACGATCACATCTTTCTCAGGCATTCACTCGTCCCGGATCTCACTTCATTTATCGTGAAGACGTTCCACGAGGCGCATCACCAAACCTGTAGGCAGAAGGGGAGCCGTAAGCGTGCCCATTTTGTTCATCAAGCCGGGGACCGTGAGCCGCCTTCCTTTCTCCATGGCATGATAGCCCCGCTCAGCGACGTAGCGTGACGAATGGGGCTTCATGTTCTCGAAAAGCGGGACCCCCTGCATCCCGGCCCGATCCACGAACTCCGAAGAGGTCGGTCCGGGACAGAGCGTAGTGACCGATACGCCCCGCTTTCGCCATTCGTGATGCACCGCCCTGGAGAAGGATAACACGTAACTTTTGGAAGCGTAATAGACCGCCATGTAAGGTCCAGGTTGGAAAGCGGCGGTTGAGGCCACGTTGAGGATATGGCCTTTTCCCTGCTCCAGCATCTCCTTCCCGAAGGTATGGGTAAGAAGGGTGAGCGCCTCGATGTTCAGGGCGATCATGCGCTGCACGGTATCGGGGTCGCTCGCCTCGAACTCGATCAGTTCACCGAACCCGGCGTTGTTGATCAGGTATTCGACCTCGATCCCCTGATCCTTTAGTTCTTTGGGGAGCTGCTCTGTGAGGTCGGGATCGCTCAGATCCCTGGCAAGGACCACCGTACGGATCCCGTGCTCCTGTTCGAGCTCGCTGGCCAACGCATTCAGCTTATCCGCTGACCGCGCTACAAGAACAACATCCCGGCCTTTGAATGCATGGATGCGAGCAAATTCGGCCCCGATACCCGTCGAGGCGCCGGTAATAAGTGCAACTTCGTTCATAGAAAGGCTGTTCTTATTGATGAGGGGCTCCGGTCTTTCAATCGGTGACCAGGTAGACTTTCACGTATTGATAAGGAGCATAGCGCTCCTCGTTGCCGGGGTCGCCCTGAAATTCAGGCCCCTGCACTTGGATGCTCTGATCCTTCAACGTAACATCCTTTAAGGAATATCCCTGGGCCCTGAGCACTTTTTCGAGCGCATCCCGAAGGGCCTCCACCCGTTGCCCGGCAAGGATCAGATTGGATGGATAGCTTCTCGTAGGGACCTTGGAAGCGCTCGCTTCGATACGAAGCGGCAGGCTCTTTCCCGCTTTTAAACGTGAGAACAAAGTATCGGTCAAAGCCTCCCACTCGGGATCATCCCGGGCAGGAGCGGTATTGTTGTACCCGAGATCGGCCCGATAAAGAAGTTTCTCGTTAGCAGCCTTCTTCACAGGACCTTCAGCTTTTTTGCTTGATCTTTCCCGCCAAACCGTATCGCGCTTGACGATGCGAACGGTATCTCTTGGGGCTTGCGGTTCTTCTTGCTCCTTATCCTCCGAGGCCCGTTGCGCTGTAACCTCGAAAAGCCCGGTCGGCCCTGGGGGACGCTTTCGTGCTTCTTCGACTGCAGCTACCGGGTCCGCTTCAGGCCCTTTCAGGGTACATCCCTGACCGTTAGCGACCAAGCGCAAGGTATCCAGCACGAGGGAACGCTGAAGCTTCCTGTAGGCACTGGGCGCAGGAAGCTTCAGATCATCTTCACGGAGTTCCTTCCCTTTGAAAAGATAGAGAAAGCGATAGTTCTTCCCTGCGGGAAGTTGAAAACTGTAATTCCCCGCTCCTACGGAAGGACGAAGATGACGGAGGGTATCTCCGTTCTCGTTAAGGGCCAGAATATCGAACAACTTGCCCTTTTCGCAGGCATCTCCTGCCTCGATGTGGCCTTCGAGATAAGCGAGCGGTTCTTCAGTATTGCCGGGGAAGCGCACCCTGTAGAGGTCCTCTTCACCATACCCCGGTACAGCAGCTACGTTTCGCTTTACGTTCTTGTAATCGACGCTGTAGTAAGCGTCCTTTCCATCGGCAGAAGCCATGAAGTAAATGTCATCGTCGGGGGTATTGATCGGGTAACCGATGTTCCGGGGTTCACTCCAAGACCCGTTATCCTGGATCCGCGAGACGAAGATGTCGAACCCCCCCATGCTTTCATGCCCTTGGGAGCTGAAATAAAGGAGTTCCCCGTTGGGATGGACGACCGGTCCATCCTCGTCCATCGGGGTATTGATCTTAGGTCCGAGGTTGTAGATATCGCTCCATTCACCGTTGGGCAGCTTTCGCATCCCATAGATGTCCTTCCCCCCATGCCCTCCTTTTCGGGTGCTCACGAAAAAAAGCTGCTGCTCGTTCCCTGAGATCGAAAGGTGGTTCTGAAAGGATGCCGAATTGATGGCGTTTTCCATCTTCTCAGGTCGCCCCCATTCGCCATCCTTGCCGTTCTTCTTTCGCTCGCTCCGATACAAATTCCCCTTCTGACCAGAAGAGCGATACACGATCAATTCCCCGTCCTCGTTCGTGATCATGCTCGTAGCCGTGTGATTGAACTTGGAATAGCCCGGCCTTAAAGCTTCGCTCACGGCCGATGGTGAACCTTCGTATTCCTTGAACAACCGAAGCGGACGGGCTTCCTTCCATCCCCCCTCACTGTTCTGCTCTGCCACATAGATCTGTTCGAAATGTTTACCGGTACCCCACTCGCGCACTTTGTAGTTCGCGCTGTCCTTTCGCAGCCTCCGGGAAGTAAAGAAGAGAAGGTCCTCTTTGGAGCTAGGGACCGGACTATGGTCAAGATACTCGCTGTTCACCTCCGGACCAAGGTTCTCGATCGTCACCGGAACAGGGTCCTGTACCATCTTTTTCGCCCGCTTCGCCCGTTCGATCCGCCTTTCGACCCTATAACGATCCTTCAACTCTTTTGACGCTTGCTCCTTGAAGCTTCGGTATCGTTCGATGGCATCGTCGAAGCGATAAGCGAGGTGATAGGCACGCCCCAGGTAATAGTGAGCGTCCGGAGGGGCACTTCGATCCTTCAAGAAAGGCTCGTGGTCCTTAGCGATCGAATCCAGAGCCCTTTCCAAATAGGAGATCGCTTTCAACTTTTGCTTTTGGCTATTGAAATAGGTCAATCCCGTGTAGAAGTTGATCCCCGAATGCTCTGGATGAGCTTCATGCAACTTCTCCCAAACCGGAATGGCCAATTGATAAAGCTGATCATGGGTCAATTGGATCGCTTTATCGAAGCGATGCGCACTGCTGTCGGAGTATTGGGCTTCGGATAAGGCAGCCAGGAAAAGGAGCAATGTGAAAAGGAGGGTCGAATACCGGACCATGCTCTTGCAGCGAATTGATCCCTCTAAGATAAGGCAGTTAAGGATATGCCTAAGTGAAAAGGAGGAATAGAACGAAAACTTCCCTTCCTCCTTTTTTAGAAGGAAGCCCGTTCGATCTTCCATCAACCAACTTATTATTGCTCCAATAAAGGGATCTCGCATCTTTATTGTACGGAAGAACGATGCTATGAGCTTTTTCAGAGGATCAAGGAGCGATCGGAAAAGGGCGAGCGATCTGGAGACGGAACCTGAATTCCGTTATAGGGGAACAGGGAATTCGCGGATCGAGAACCTGAGCGATGCGGTCTTCGGCTTCGGGGTCACATTGCTCATCGTTTCCCTCCAAGTGCCTGACAGTTTCGGGGAATTGAAAGCCATGTTCGATGGTTTCTTTGCTTTCGGCATTGCGGTCATGCTCTTTTTCGGCCTCTGGTACGAACATTATATCTTCTTCATTCGTTACGGACTGAAGGATCGAACGACCGTCGTTTTGAACGGGATCCTTCTCTTCCTGCTCCTCTTTTTCATTTATCCGCTCAAATTCCTGGTCAGCCTCTTCGTCGAGGTCTTAAAGGTCGGATGGTTCTGGATGCTCGGATCCGGGGGAAGTGAAACCTTAAAGAACGCGCTTGAGGATATGATCCTCCCTTCTCAGGTGCCTGAGCTCATGGTGCTCTACGGTTTAGGCGGCGCTGGGGTCTACGGCTTGTTCGCAGCCCTTTATTTCAATGCTTGGTGGAAGCGGAACGAACTTCGTTTGACCCACGTTGAGTCCGCCCTGACCCGCTTGAGCATAGGCAAGAACCTTTTCGCAGGATCGGTCCCTTTCCTTTCAGCCCTTTTGGCCTTTTCGATCGAGCCCGCTCCAGCAGCGGCCATTTCGGCCGGTATGGTCTACGGACTGATGGGATTCATGGCCATTTTCGGTCGAAAAGAGCGAAAACTAAAGCGGAGGGCTCGAAGCCGTTGGGCTAATTCCCGCTGATCAAAGCTGGGAACTGAGGAAGATCTATTCCTTTGTAGCTCTTCAAGCTCACCCCTTCTTTCCTTTCACGTAGGCCTCCAGCTGATCCCAATCTCCCTGGGAGAGCTTTTGGAACATGTTGAACTGGCCGGCATCCTTGAGCCATTCGCCGCCGTCGATCGTCACCACTTCGCCGTTGATATAGGAAGCGTAGTCCGAAACGAGGTAACTGGCCAAGTTCATAAGCTCTTCGTGTTCCCCGACCCGGCCGAGCGGAACTTCGTCCGCCATGTCGAACTCTTTCGCCCACTCTCCGGGGAGGAGCCTTTCCCAAGCTCCTTTGGTCGGAAAAGGCCCCGGGGCGATCGCGTTCACGCGGATCCCGTAGGGCGCCCATTCGACGGCCAAGGAACGCGTCATTGCCAGCACGCCTCCTTTACCACATGCAGAGGGCGTTACGTAAGCCGAACCGGTCCAGGCGTAGGTCGTCGCCATATTGAGGACCTGGCGGTCCTGTTCTTCGTTCTCGATCCAGCGTTTGCCAAAGGCCAGCGTGCAATTGATGCTGCCCATGAGCACCGTGTCGATCACGGCCTTGAAGGCGTTGGGGGAAAGGCGTTCCGTGGGACTAATGAAGTTGCCCGCCGCGTTGTTGAGAAGGACATGAGGACTCCCGAAATTCTCGACGGTTTGCTCGAGCATTTGCTCCACGGCCTCGTAGTCGCGGATGTCGCATTGCACCGGAAGAACCTCGCCTCCCGTCTCATCGCGGAGCTCTTGGGCAGTTTCCTCGATCACCTCTTGCTTGCGGCTCGTGATGACGACGCGGCCCCCAAGGCTGGCAAAAGCTTTCGACATGGCCTTTCCAAGACCTGTTCCGCCACCGGTGACCACGATGGTCTTGTTCTGAAGGGCGTTCGCTTTGAGCATGAGATCGGGAGCGGCCATATCGGATGGGAGTTTCCTGGGTTATTCCAGCGAAGGTAAGGGAAACGGGATCCGTTCACCCCTCCTTATAAACCCGGTCGAAGATCTCCCCGTGCCAAAGAAAGTTGCTCTTGCTTTCCTGAAGCTGAAAGCCTTCCTCTTCGAGGATCCGATGGATCTCCTCTCGCGGATGAAGATAGATCTGAAAGCTTTTGCCCCAGAGGCGCAGACCGAGGTCCACAAGGGGGAAGCCGAGCCGGGTCAAGAGCATCTCCTTCGGATAGCTCAGGGCGATCCGTTCTTTGGTCAAAGAAGCAGCTGTCCGGAGGAGTTCCTCGAGGTAAGGATAGCAGCAGACCACCCGGTCCATGCTCACGAGCTCGACAGGGGATAGCTCGGAGGAGTGGTCTACCAGATCGCCGAAAAAGGAATCCTGCCGATCGGCGTACCCACGCTCCGCTGCTTCCGCTTCGGAAGCACGCAAATAGCCTTCCGAAGCGTCCACTTGAGTGGCTGATGCAAGCCCATCCTGAAAGAGCTCGTGTTGGATCGCCCCGACCCCACTTCCTACGTCCAAAAGTTCTTTTCCTTGGATCGGGCCTTTGCGGAGCTGTTCGACGAGGAGGGCTGTGGTTCCGGTCACCCCTTTTTTTCGGTAATGCTTCCTTTCTCTACGTGCCTTTTTCTCGTTGAAAAAACCGTCGGCATCTTGGCAATGGGCGCAGGTGAGCATCAGGAAATCGCTCGGAAGCGAATTTAAGAGGGGGGAACTCCCAGGGAATATCATTCATTCCTTGGTCTCATGCCCTCCTTCTTGATCCGATGAGCTATCATCATTCAATTTGTAGCGGATCGGGATCTTCACGTTCACCCGTACAGGCTTTCCTCGTTGTTTTCCCGGATCCCATTTGGGCATGCTTTTCACCACCTGCTTGGCCTCTTCATCACAACCAGCACCGATGCCTTTTACCACTTGGATGTTCGTGAGACTCCCATCCTTCTCCACAATGTGACTGACGATCACAGTCCCCGTGACCCCTTCTTTTTGGGCCTGTTCAGGATACTCCAATTCTTCCTGAATGTATTTCATCATCTCGGAATCCCCACCTGGAAATGTAGGGTCCTCCTCTACGCTCATGTAGACTTTCTCGCCCTCCCCTTTTTCAGGGTTGAATTCCAAGCTGTCCTCTTGGGCTTGAACGGAGCCGATGGTGAGGAGTGCGATGAGGAAAAGGAGAAAACTCGATCTTGAACGCGTGGACATAAACGGCATCTTTTCCTACCGAAAATAATCCATAAGAAAGAAGGATACTCCTTCTTTTCTTCAAAGCACTCTTTTTCAAAAGATGATGAGAAACGCTCCCACTGACCATCCACACATACCGAAGGTATGGCCTATAGCGGTGATCGGGGGCTACCTCCGGTAGCCGTTTGGATGGCCTCCGGCATCTCCACCATAACACCTATTTAATACCCGTTCACATTAATTCAGATGGTACAATTCCACCTGCAAGGTTCGAAAAGGGACTGCCTCCGGCAACCCCGGCTTTTAGAAATTGGATCGATCCCGCCGGCCGGCCACCCATACCGGAGGTTTATCCGCCGCATAGGCGGATATGGCCCATGGTGGTCATCGGCGGCTATCCCTGGAAGAAAGAGATGGTCCGATCAACGACCATTTCCAGGTTCTCCGGCATATATTCCTTTTCCCAAGGATGCTTTTGGTCGAAGGTGTGGTCCGCCCCTTCGACGAAGAGCCTCTCGGCTTGAGGGATCCATTCGGCCAAGGCTTTAGCCTCTTTTAGCTCCACTGTTGGGTCTTCCGTTCCGTGGCAGATAAGGGTTGGGATTTCTAGTTCCTTGGCGGCCCGTTGGATGTTCAAGCGTTCCTTATTGGCCATCAGGTCCTCATAGAACTGGTAATAGATAGGCATCTGCTGGCCGGTCCGGGCGTTGGGGATGTAGGTAACGCCTTCTTCTTTCCATTCTTCCAGGCCTTCGGAGGGGATCCGTTGGTGGAGGTCACAGACCGCGGCCCAGGTGGCTAATTTCTTGATCCGAGGATCTTCCGCTGCTCGGAGGATGGCGATGCTTCCCCCTCGGCTGTGGCCGATGAGATAAAGGCGTTCGGTGTCGGCAGAAGCTTGGATCGACCCGTCTTCATGGACGG